>SKQW01000237.1 GCA_007118805.1 Rhodobiaceae bacterium
GCCGACATCGGGCTCATCTGGCGCAGCTTCTTGAGCTCGGCGGTGGCCTTCTCGCGGGCCTCCTTCCTCAGCTTGGTATTCTTGATGCGCTCCTCGAGCTCGGCGAGCTCGTCGCGGCCGTCCTCGGAGTCGCCAAGCTCCTTCTGGATCGCCTTCATCTGCTCGTTGAGATAGTACTCGCGCTGCGTCTTCTCCATCTGGCGCTTGACGCGGCTGCGGATGCGCTTTTCCACCTGGAGAACGCTGATCTCGCTTTCCATCAGGCCGAGCACCTGCTCGAGCCGCGCCGAGACCGACACGGTCTCCAGGATCTGCTGCTTGTCCGGGATCTTGACCGCCAGATGCGAGGCCACGGTATCGGCCAGCTTGGAGTAGTCCTCGATCTGCGACACCGCGCCGAGCACCTCTGGCGACACCTTCTTGTTCAGCTTCACATAGGAGTCGAACTCGGCGACCACCGAACGCGCCAGGGCCTCCACCTCGACGGCATCGCCCTCCTCTTCGGCGAGCGCCACCGCGGCGGCTTCGAAATACTCCGTGTTCGGGGTGTATTCGAGGATCTGTGCCCGGCTCTGCCCCTCGACCAGCACCTTGACGGTGCCGTCGGGCAGCTTGAGGAGCTGCAGCACATTGGCCAGCGTGCCAACATCGTAGATGTCCTTGACCGCAGGGTCGTCGTCGCTGGCATTCTGCTGGGTGGCGAGCAGGATCGACTGCTCGTTCCGCATCACCTCTTCCAGGGCGCGGATCGACTTCTCGCGGCCCACGAAGAGCGGGACGATCATGTGGGGAAAGACCACGATATCGCGCAGCGGCAGAACCGGATAGACCTGCTGCCCACCGGCCGTGTCGGGAGCGCGCGTCGTCTCGTTGGTCATCGGCGAATGTCCTCCAGATTCGAGTTTGCGCCAGCAGTTTGCGCCTCTAGGGCGCACAGTGCTCGGCCGCGGGTACGGTACTGCGGAATGCGTTCCAAGGCCCCGCCAGGGCATCTCCCCTGCTGACGCACGGGGTTGGCTCTTACGTGGCGACGCGCTACGGCCGATTCAAGGCCGCCGAGGCCGGCCACCGGAGCCGGTCAGGCGCTCGATTCCACTTCGTCCGGCCGGTCGGAATAGATGTAGAGCGGCCGGGCGCTTCCCGCGATGACGTCGGAGCTGATCACCACCTCCTCGACGCCATCGAGCCCGGGTAGCTCGAACATGGTGTCGAGCAGGATCGCCTCCATGATCGAGCGCAGGCCGCGCGCGCCGGTCTTGCGCTCGATCGCCTTGCGGGCGATCCCGCGCAGCGCCTCGTCGGGCAGCGTCAAATCGACGCCCTCCATCTCGAACAGCCGCTGATACTGCTTGACCAGGGCGTTCTTGGGCTCGGTCAGGATCTGGATCAGCGCCTGCTCATCGAGGTCGTCGAGCGTCGCGATCACCGGGAGCCGGCCGATGAATTCCGGAATCAGGCCGAATTTCAGGAGATCCTCAGGCTCGACGCCGCGGAAGATTTCGCCGGCGCGCCGGTCGTCGGCTGCCTTGACGTCGGCGCCGAAGCCTATCGAGGTGCCTTGGCCGCGGGCCGAAATGATCTTCTCCAGCCCCGAGAAGGCGCCGCCGCAGATGAACAGGATGTTGGTGGTGTCGACCTGCAGGAACTCCTGCTGGGGGTGCTTGCGCCCGCCCTGGGGCGGCACGCTGGCCACCGTCCCTTCCATAATCTTCAGAAGCGCCTGCTGGACGCCCTCGCCCGAGACGTCGCGGGTGATCGAGGGGTTGTCCGACTTGCGGCTGACCTTGTCGACCTCGTCGATATAGACGATGCCGCGCTGGGCGCGCTCGACATTGTAGTCGGCCGCCTGCAGCAGCTTGAGGATGATGTTCTCCACATCCTCGCCGACATAGCCCGCCTCGGTCAGCGTCGTGGCGTCGGCCATGGTGAAGGGCACGTCGAGGATGCGGGCCAGGGTCTGGGCGAGCAGCGTCTTGCCGCAGCCGGTGGGCCCGATCAACAGGATGTTCGACTTGGCCAGCTCGACCTCATTGCCCTTGGCGCCGTGGCCGAGCCGCTTGTAGTGATTGTGCACGGCCACGGAGAGCACCTTCTTGGCGTGCTCCTGCCCGATCACATAGTCGTCGAGGATGTCGCAGATCTCCGACGGCGAGGGCACGCCGTCGCTCGACTTCACGATGGAGTTCTTGTTCTCCTCGCGAATGATGTCCATGCACAGCTCGACGCACTCATCGCAGATGAACACCGTCGGCCCTGCGATCAGCTTGCGCACCTCATGCTGGCTCTTGCCGCAGAAGGAGCAGTACAGCGTGTTCTTGGAATCGGTGCCGCTGACTTTGCTCATTCAGTCACTCCGGTTGCGCCCTTCGGTCTCAGTCCCCGCCCGGACAGCCGGCCGCCCGAGGGATGGCTCGTAGTTTTCCTCACGCATCGCCGACCATGCAATGCTCAATGCAAACACGCTAGCCCGCCACACATCAACATTCCATTAACATTGATGTGGTGGCACGCGGCCCCTACGACAACGCCGGCTTTGCAGCGCGCGTTCCGGGGCCCCGCGCGCGCCGCTCAGGCCTGGTCGCCTTCCGGCAGGCTGCGCTTGTCGATCACATTGTCGACCAGGCCAAACTCCTTTGCCTCCTCGGCGGTCAGGAAATAGTCGCGGTCGAGCGAGCGCTCGATGAGCTCGTAGTCCTTGCCGGTGTGGCGGACATAGATCTCGTTGAGCCGCCGCTTGATCTTGATGATGTCCTCGGCGTGGCGCTCGATGTCGGAGGCTTGGCCCTGGAAGCCGCCCGAGGGCTGATGCAGCATGACGCGGGCATTGGGTAGCGCGAATCGCATGTCCTTCTCGCCGGCAGTCAGTAGCAGCGAGCCCATCGAGGCGGCCTGGCCGATGCACAGCGTCGACACCGCCGGCCGGATGAACTGCATGGTATCATAGACCGCAAGCCCCGAGGTCACCACCCCGCCCGGCGAGTTGATATACATCGAGATCTCTTTCTTGGGGTTCTCGGCCTCGAGAAAGAGCAGCTGGGCGGTGATCAGGCTGGCGACATTGTCCTCGATCGGCCCGGTCACGAACACGATCCGCTCCTTGAGGAGCCGGGAATAGATATCGAAGGCCCGCTCGCCGCGATTGGTCTGCTCGACGACCATCGGGACCAGCAGGTTCATATAGGTGTCGACCGGATCGTGCATCCTCATCTCCTCTTGCGCCTTGCGCGGCGGCACGTCGACGGGTGCCGCGCGCCGGTGCCGTCACGCGCCGCCCCGGGCCGGGTGAACCGCCTTGTGGTGACCGGCATCAATTGTCGGCAGATGCCGTCTGCGATCCGCCCGACGTCGCCTCGCCCGTGCCCTCGCCGTGGTCCTGGCCGTGGGCGTGACCGTGGTGGTCGTGGTCGTCGTCCGGAACGGTGAACAGCTCCTCGCGCGACACCGTCTTCTCGGTGACGTTTGCCAATTCGAGGATATAGTCAACCGTCTTGTCCTCGAAAATGGGGGCGCGGAGTTCGGCCACGGCGCCGGGGTTGTCCTGGAAGTATTTGAACACCTCCTGCTCCTGGCCCGGATAGCGGCGCATCTGCTCGATCATCGCCTGCTTGAGCTCGTCCTCGGTGACCTGGATTTCGTTCTTCTCGCCGATCTCGGCCAGGACCAGCCCGAGCCGGACCCGCCGTTCGGCGATCTTGCGGTAGTCCGCCTGCATCGCCTCCTCGGTGGTGTCCTCGTCCTCGAAGCTCCGCCCTGATTGCTCCATGTCGTTGGTCACCTGGCGCCAGATGCCTTCGAACTCGCGGTCGACGATGGCCTGGGGCAGTTCGAAGCTGTGCAGCTCGTCCAGCTTGTCGAGAAGCTGGCGCTTGACCTTCATGCGCGACTGGGCAGCAAAGTCGCGCGTGATCTGGTCGGTCACCGCCTCGCGCAGCTTGTCCAGCGATTCAAGGCCGAGAGATTCGGCGAAAGCGTCGTCGATCGCGGTGTCGGCCGGGCGCGCCACCTCCTTGACCGTGACCTCGAACTCGGCCTCCTTGCCGGCCAGTTGGGCGGCCGGATAGTCCTCTGGAAAGCTCACCTTTATGGTCTTTTCCTCGCCCGCCTTGGCGCCGACGAGCTGCTCCTCGAAACCGGGAATGAAGCGTCCGGCGCCGATGACAAGCTGGGCATCGCTGTCCGAGCCGCCCTCGAAGGGCTCGCCGTCCAGCTTGCCGACATAGTCGAGCGTGACGCGGTCGCCATCCTCGGTGCCGGCGCCCTCTTCGCGCGGCTCGTAGGTCCGGTTCTGCTCGGCGATGCGCTGAATGGCCTCATCGACGTCCTCGTCGCGGACCTCCGCCACTTCGCGCTCGATCTCGATGCCCGACAGCTCGGCCACGGTGATCTCGGGCAGCACCTCGAAGGCGACGGTGAAGGCCAGGTCGGCCTTGGCGTCGAGCACCGCCTCCATCTCGGAATTGTCCTCGTCGACCTTGATCTCCGGCCGGTAGGCGGGCTTTTCCGAGCGCTCGTCGATCGCCTTCTGGCTGGTCTCGTTGACCGTCTCCTCCAGCAGCTCGGCCATCACCGAGCGGCCATAGACCTTGCGCAGATGGGTCACCGGCACCTTGCCCGGTCGAAAGCCGCGCAGGCGGACCTTCTGCTTGAGCTCGCTCAGCCTGTCGTTGAGCCGCCCGTCGAGATCCTGGGCCGGGATAACGATCTTGAGCTCGCGTTTGAGCCCTTCATTTACGGTTTCGGTGACCTGCATGACCTTCGTTGGCTGCCTTGACGTGGGTTTGTCGATGTCGCCCCGCATTGACTGCGGCGGCTTGGTGCGGGCGGAGGGACTTGAACCCCCACGGCTTGCGCCACGAGAACCTAAATCTCGCGTGTCTACCTGTTCCACCACGCCCGCAGGGCGCGCGCGGCCGGCGGGCGGCGCGGACACGGCGCGGGTCTATAGCACAGGCTTTCGCGGCGGCGCCAGCGAAAACCGGCGATCCCTCGCCCGGCCCCGCTATTCCCGGAAGAGCAGACCCACGATCGCGACATAGAACGCCGCCGCCCCCGTGAGGATGAGCGCCGCCTCAGCCGCCCCCGTCCCATTTAGGAACAGGTAGGCCCCCGTCAAACCAAGCGTCCCAATGGCTGCCCATTGCATTTGGATGCTCCCGTACCGCACCGGCACAGTGCCGGCGATTCGGGATGCATCCACGCAGGTATCGTGCCGCGCCGCGGCGCCCGCCCGGCAACCGCCATGCGGCTCAGCCGCGCGTCTCGTCCAGATAGACGATGACGCTGGTGCCGCGCACCTCGACGCCCACCACCTGGATTACATCGACGCCCCGCTCCTCCAGGGCGCCGGACAGCGCGGCGTTGCGCTCGATCGCCGCCTGCAGAGGCCCCGCTTCGGCCTGGCTCTCCTTCTGAGGGCGCGCATCGGGGCCGTGGGTCACCGGCGCTTCCTCGGCAAGCTCGGCCTCGTCGGTCAACGGCTCGTCGTCATCCTCGGCGGTCAGAATTCGCTGCTCGCCGAACCCGCCCGTCAGCAGATCCTCGGCCGACATCTGCGCCGGATCGTCGGGTCCGGCCTCGCTCGCGGCATTGTTCTGGGCGCGGCGCATCCGCACGACGGCCAGTTCCCCGATCTCGGTCAGCTCCTCGATCTGCCGGACCTGATGATCGACCCCGGACTCCGTCTCTGCCGATGTCTGCGCTGCGTCGTCCGCCCCGGCGCTCATCGGCGCGAGCACCATCAACCCGGCGCAGCCCAGCGCCCAAATCATGTCTCTCATGGCCGTCTCCATCCCTGGGGCCCGATTGCCTTGCAACGGGCCTTGTCATGACCAGTTCCAGCCCCAAACCCTCGGATCACGCTGGCCAGCGCCGCGTCCATGTCGTCGGCGGTCAGGCCGGGTCCATGATAGCAGGCCGCGGCGCCGTGAAGCCAGACGGCGGCGCATGCCGCCTCGTAGCCCGGCATCCCTTGCGCCAGCAGGCCGCCGATCATGCCGGCCAGCACGTCCCCGGTGCCCGCCGTGGCCAGCCAGGGCGGCGCATTGGCGTTGATGGCGGCGCGCCCGTCCGGGGCCGCGATCACGGTATCGGCGCCCTTGAAGACCACGATTGTCCCAGCGCGCGCGGCGGCGGCGCGGGCGCGGTCGAGCCTTGAGCCGTCGGTCAGGTCGGCGAACAGGCGGCCGAACTCCCCGGCATGCGGGGTCAGCACCACCGGGCGCCCGGCGTGCCGGGCGGCCGGCTCGAACAGCGCCTCGGGCAGTCCAGCAAAGCTCGTTATCGCATCGGCATCGAGCACCACGGCCGGCCCCGCATCAAGCGCCGTTTTGACCATATCGGCGGCGTCCTTGCCGACCCCCATGCCCGGCCCCATCACCACCGCATTGCGGCGGGTGTCCCGCAGCATCGCGCCCAGCCCTTCGGCCCCGTCGGCGCGGCGCAGCATGATGGCGGTCAGATGGGCCGCATTGACGGCCAGCGCCGCATCCGGGCTGGCCAGGGTAACCAGGCCGGCGCCGATGCGTAGCGCGGCCTGGGCGGCCAGCCGGGCCGCGCCGGTCTGCCACGCATCGCCGCTGACCACCACCGCATGGCCACGACCATACTTGTGGCCCGACGGCTCGTAACCCGGAAGCGCCCCCTGCCACAGCGCCGGCCCGTTGGCGAAGCTGCGTGGCGCGATGTCGACGAGCACGCTGTCGGGAATGCCGATATCCACGCAGCGCGTGTCGCCGCAGAGCTGGCAGCCGGGCAGCAGCAGGTGACCGGGCTTGCGGCGGAAGAAGGTCACCGTCCGGCTGGCCTCGACCACCGGGCCGGCAGCCGTCCCGGTGGTCCCGTCGAGCCCGGACGGCACATCCAC
>SKQW01000030.1 GCA_007118805.1 Rhodobiaceae bacterium
CCAGCCTGGCAATGGTCGCCGTCTTGGGAATGGCGATCACGCCGTCCTGCTGGACCAGCCAGCGCAGGGCGATCTGCGCGGTCGTCCGCCCGTGCTTGGCGGCGATCTCGCGCATGGGGGCGGCCTCGGCGACGCGCCCGCGCGCCAGTGGACAATAGGCGGTGAGCGACAGGCCATGCCGGCGGGCGGCCGCGAGCACCGGCTCCTGGCTCAGGAACGGATGATACTCGACCTGATTGGTCACCAGCGGCTCCGGGCAGGCCGCGACGGCATCTTCGATGAGCGCCACCGTGCAATTCGAGATTCCGATATGCCGGGCGAGCCCGTCGCGCTTGACCCGCGCCAGCCCCTTGACGACCTCCGCGATCGGCACCGCATCGGGCGGCCAGTGGATGAGCAGCAGGTCGACATAGCCGAGCCCGAGCAGCTCGAGCCGCTCCTCCGCCGCGCGCTCAAGGTGGCCGGGGGCGGCCGCGCTCGGCCAGATCTTGGTGGTGATGAAGAGGTCGTCGCGCGGCACGCCGGCGGCGGCGATCCCCGCCCCGACCTCGCGCTCATTGTCATACATCTGGGCGGTGTCGACGTGCCGATAGCCGGCGCGCAGCCCCGCTTCCACGACGCGGGCGCATTCCTCGCCCCACAATCGCCACGTCCCCAGGCCGATTGCCGGAATGGCGGCTCCATTGGCGTGGACGAGATGCATGACAGGTCTCCCGGTATGGTGGCAGAATTCAAATTAGCGCTCCGGCGCCAGGTGCGGGAACCGGTCCGCCGGCCGAGCGATTCCCCCTTACAGGACGCGCGCCAGCAGGAGGAGCATGTCGAACGCCACCGATCAAGTCTTGCCGAGCGACCCGCGGACGGTTTGCGTGATCGGGGGATCCGGCTTTCTCGGCGCGCGCATCGCGCGGGCCTTCGCCGTGGGCGGCCACCAGGTCGTGGTGGTGGCGCGGCAGCCCGACCGGGTACCGGCAGATCTGCGCGGTGACCGGTTTACCGCGCGCAAGGCCGACATCGGCGATGCCGAGGCGCTGCGCCGGGCGCTCGAGGCGGCCGACATCGTTGTCAACGCGGTCAGCCTCTACACCGAGCGCGGCAGCGCGACGTTCCGGTCGATCCATGTCGAGGGCGCGGCGCGGTTGGCACAAACCGCCCGGCGCGCCGGCGTGGAGGCACTGGTGCACATATCCGGGATCGGCGCGAGCCGGCAAGCGCGCGATCCCTATTGCCGAGCCCGCGGCGAGGGCGAGGACGCCGTCCGCCATGCCTTCCCCGGCGCCGTCATCCTGCGGCCATCGGCGATGTTCGCTGCCGAGGGCGGCTTCCTGCACACCCTGAGCGAACTGGTGCGCACCATGCCGGTGCTGCCGCTCTTCGGGCGCGGAACGACCCGCCTCCAGCCGGTCCACGCCGACGACGTGGCCAAGGCGGCAGTGTGCGCGGCGCTGCGGCGAGATCTTCACGGACAGGTGCATTTCGCGGCTGGCCCGACGATCTACACCTATCGCGAGTTGCTCGACCTCATTATTCGCCAGAGCGGGTCGCGCACGATCCTGATGCCCTATCCGTTTACTCTGTGGCACGCGACGGCGGCCATCGCCGAGCGTCTGCCCGGCGCGCCGGTAACGCGCGCGCAGGTCGCCCTGATGGAGCACGACAATGTCGCCGGGCAATCGGGGATCTTCGCCGCCTGCGGCATCGAGCGTCAGGGGGTCGAATCGACGATCCGCGCGATCACCGCCGCGCGGCGGTGAACCCGGCCGGCGGGCTAAGCCGTCTCCTCGAACAACTCCCGACCGATCAGCCAGCGGCGGATTTCGCTGGTGCCGGCGCCGATTTCGTAGAGCTTGGCATCACGCAGCAAGCGGCCCGTCGGATACTCGTTGATGTAGCCGTTGCCGCCCAGGCACTGGATCGCTTCGAGCGCCATCCAGGTCGCCGTCTCGGCGGCATAGAGAATGGCGCCGGCGGCGTCCTTGCGGGCGGTTTCCCCCCGGTCGCAGGCGCGCGCCACCGCGTAGACATAGGCCTTGGCGGCATTCATCCGGGTATACATGTCGGCCAGCTTGCCCTGCATGAGCTGGAAGGAGCCGATCGGCTCGCCGAACTGTTTGCGCTCATGCACGTAGGGAACGACCACGTCCATGCAGGCCTGCATGATGCCGGTCGGGCCAGCGGCGAGCACGGCCCGCTCATAGTCGAGGCCCGACATGAGAACACGCGCCCCGTTGCCCTCGCCACCGAGCACATTCTCCGCCGGCACCTCGCAATCCTCGAAGACGAGCTCGCAGGTGTCCGAGCCCCGCATGCCCAGCTTGTCGAGCTTCTGGGCGGTCGAGAACCCCTTGAAGCCCTGCTCGATGAGGAAGGCGGTGATGCCGCGCGGGCCGGCATTGGGATCGGTCTTGGCATAGACGACAAGCACGTCCGCGCCCGGCCCGTTGGTGATCCACATCTTCGACCCGTTGAGGACGAAGCGGTCGCCCTTCTTCTCGGCGCGGGTTTTCATGGAAACGACGTCGGAGCCGGCGCCGGGCTCGGACATGGCGAGCGCGCCGAGATGCGCGCCAGAGATCAGGCCGGGCAGATAGCGCTGCTTCTGCGCCTCGTTGCCGTTGCGGCGGATCTGGTTGATGCAGAGATTGGAATGGGCACCGTAGGACAGGCCTACCGAGGCCGAGCCGCGGCTGATCTCCTCCATCGCCACGCAGTGCTCAAGATAGCCCATGCCGGCGCCACCATGGTCCTCCTCGACCGTGATGCCGAGAAGGCCCAGCTCGCCCAGCTTGGGCCACAAGGCGCGGGGGAACTCGTTACTGCGATCGATCTCGGCGGCAAGCGGCGCGATATGATCGTCGGCGAAGCTGCGCACCGTGTCGCGCAGCATGTCGGCGGTCTCGCCGAGGCCGAAATCGAGGGAAGGATAATCATTTCGCATGGGGTCGTCCCGTCGCGCTGCGAGGATCTGGATGGATCGATAGTACTATCCCGAACGGCGCGCCGGCGTCACCCGTAAAGACGCGGCGTCGCCCGCGCCACGATGCGTTCCTCGTCGAGGCCATCCGGCAGGAGCCCGTAGGCCAGGCCGGGCGCATCGCCCAGCCGCCCGGCGCAAAAGGCATCCGCGACATGAGGGGGCGCGTGGCGCACCAGCAGCGCCCCCTGAAGCGCCAGAGCCAGGACGGTGGCCACGCGACGGGCATCGGCCTCCCGGGCCTGCGCGAGCAGCGTCTCGGTTGTTTCGAGATGGGCATCGAGCCGCCGGTCGGCGCCCCGCGCCGCCTTGAACTCGGCCCACAGCGCCTCCAGCGAGCCCGGCTCGCGGCTGATCGCTCTGAGAACGTCGAGCGCCATCACATTGCTCGCGCCCTCCCAGATGCCGTTCAGCGGCGCCTCGCGATAGAGCCGGGCCACCGGCCAGGTCTCGACATAGCCGTTGCCGCCATGGGCCTCCAGCGCCTCGGCAACCAGCGGCGTGACGCGCTTGCAGACCCAGAACTTCGCCACGGCAACCGCGATGCGGGCGAACAGCGTCTCGGCCGGATCGCTGTCGCCGGCATCAAAGGCTTTGGCGATCCGTATGACCAGCGCGGTCGCTGCTTCGCTCTCCAGCGCGAGATCGGCCAGGAGCCGGCGCATGGCGGGCTGATCGGTCAGCCGCTTCTGAAACGCCGTACGATGGGCGGCGTGGTGAGCAGCCCGCATGACTGCGTTGCGCATGATCCCCGCTGAGGAGATCGCCACATCGAGCCGGGTATGATGGACCATCTCGATGATGGTGCGCACCCCCCTGCCCTCCTCGCCCACCATGAGTGCATAGGCGTTGCGATACTCGATCTCGGAGGAGGCGTTCGCGCGGTTGCCGAGCTTGTCCTTGAGCCGCTGGATGAGAAAAGCGTTGCGCGTGTCGTCCGGCAGAAAGCGCGGGACGAGGAAGCAGGACAGCCCGCCCGGCGCCTGGGCGAGCGTCAGAAAGGCATCGCACATCGGGGCCGAGCAGAACCATTTATGGCCCGTCAGGCTGTATGCCGCGCCCGGCCCACCGCCATCGACCGGCTCGGCACGGGTGGTGTTCGAGCGGACATCCGAGCCTCCCTGCTTTTCAGTCATGGCCATGCCGAGCATCGCCCCGCTCTTTTCGTGCGCGGGAATGAAGCGCCGGTCATAGTCGTTCGAGATGACGCGCTCCTGCCATATCGCGGCAATGTCGGGCTGCTGACGCAGGCAGGGCACCCCGGCAAAGGTCATGGTCACCGGGCAGAGGACGCCGATCTCGGCGTGATTGAACAGAAAGGCGGCGGCGGCGCGCACCACATGGGCGCCCGGCCCCGGATTGGCGAAGGGCAAGGAATGGATCCCTTCGGCAACCGCCCGGCCGAGAAGGTCGTGATAGGCTGGATGATACGCCACCTCATCGATCCGGTTGCCGTAACGGTCGTGGCTATGCAGCACCGGTGGACAGGCATTGGCGAGCCGGGCGAGCTCCTGGGTTTGCGGGGCGAGAACCCATCGTCCGAGGCGGCGCAGGCGCTCTGGCGCCGGTTCCGGGACATAGCGTTCCACCGCCTCGGTGAGCGCGGCGTCCTCACTGTAGGCATCGAGCCCCTCAAGCGGCGGCGGCTGGTTGAAGACCTCGTGGGTCGCTCCGTCGTCATGGGTGGCGCGCGGCTCAGACATATCAGTAGGATGCGCCCAAACCGGCCAACCGGGCAACCACCTTCAGTCGTCGAGCCCCTGGGCCGCGATCATGGTGAACAGCCCGGTGGCGGCATGAGTTTCGGCACCGTCATCGCTGATCCCGTAGACATCGGACTGGCAGACGGTCAGCGTGCGGCCCGGCTTGATGACGCGGCCGCGGGCAAGCAGTCGCGCGCCCGCTGCCGGATTGAGGAGATTGATCTTGAATTCGGTGGTGAGCACGCCGACGCCGGAGCGACAAGGCCGCGTAACCGGCGGCCGAATCGGCAATCGAGGTCGTCGTGCCAGCGTGGAAATAGCCGTGCTGCTGGGTGAGATCCGGCCGGTGCAGCAGGGCAATGTCAACCGCGCCGGGGCCGAGACGGACGATTTCGGCGCCGATCAGCGTCATGAAAGCCTGCCGGGCGAAGCTGGCGCGCACGCGCGCTTCCCAGTCCGGATCGCGCGGCTGGAGCCGATGACCCGTCATCCCCCAACCAATTCCAGGGGCGGGCCTTCAGTCGAGCGCGGCCAACACCTGGCCGGTGACATAGTGGATTTCCGCCTCGGTGATATCGGCATGGATCGGCAGGCTGAGCACCTCGTCGGCAAGCCGCTCCGAAACCGGCAAGGTCAAGCCCTCGGGCACCCATTTCTGGAGCGCGGGATGACGGTGCAGCGGCACGCGGTAGAACAGACCGGAGCCGATCCTGGCCCTGTCCAGCCTTTCCTTGAGCCGGTCCCGCCCCGGCGTGCGGATCGTGTAAAGGGCCCAGGCACTCACCGATGATGACGGCAATGCCGGCGTCGCCACAACCTCAGACAGCATCTCGGTATATGCGGCGGCGGCGTCCGCGCGATGCCTCAACTCGGCTTCGAATCCCTCCAGCTTGACCAGCAACACGGCGGCCTGAATGGTGTCGAGCCGCCCGGTCATGCCAAGCCGCATCGCCTCGTCGCCCGATCCCTGCCGGCCATGGGTGCGAATCTGGCGCACTGCATCGGCCAAATCGCCGTCCTCGGTGAAAATCGCGCCGCCGTCGCCATAGGCCCCAAGCGGCTTGGTGGGATAGAAACTGGTGGCGCTGATAGGGGCGAGCTGTCCGACATGCCGGCCCGCCATGGCCCCGCCGAAACTCTGCGCGGCATCGGCAAGCACCGTCATACCATGTCGCGCCGCCACCTCGCCGATGGCGGGGTAGTCGGCGGGCAGGCCGTAGAGATCGACAGGCATGACCACGCGCGGGGTCAGCCGCCCTTCCGCCACAACCTCGACAATGGCCGCGTCGAGTGCGGCGGGGTCCATGTTGAAGGACTTCAGGTCGACATCGACGAAGACCGGATCGGCCCCGAGAGGCGCGATCGCGCCGGCGGTCGCGGAAAAGGTGAACCCCGGCACGAAGACCGCATCGCCCGGCCCCACGCCCAGCGCCATCAGCGCCATGGTCAGGGCGTCGCGCCCGCTGGACACCGCGATGGCGTGACGCGCGCCGCAGAATTCGGCCAGCCGCGCCTCCACCTCGTCGACCTCGGGACCGAGGATGAACTGCCCGTGCTTGAGGACCTCGTCGATGCGCGCCTCGATGCGCCCCCCGAGACGTTGGCGCTGCCCCGTCAGGTCGAATAGCGGCACTTCCCGAACGCGATCATGCGCGGCGGTCTGCCGCCCAATCGAAACGGCCGTCGACAAGGATCCCCCTCCTGTTGGATCAACCCGCAAGGCTTGCCTCGGAAGCGAGGCTTGGCTGGCGCATGGTCTCGGTTATCAATGTGGCAACATGAAGAGCCGCCCGGCCGGCCCGGCCATCCACCGCCGGCGCGCGGCCCGTCTCGACACAGCCGACAAACTCCGAGATCTGCTTGGCCAGATTGTCATGGCGCGGGATGTCCCAGCTTTCCATGGCGATCGCCTCGCCCTCGATGCCCGAGCCTGCGGCATCGCCGTCAAATCGCGCCAGCCGATGATCCGCAAAGTCGCAGACAAAGTAGCCGTCCGCATCCACCACCTTCATGCGGCGATCCGTGCGGTCGGCGACCCGGCTCGCCTGAATGTCGGCAACCAACCCGCTGGCGAAGGTCAGCCTGGCCTGCGCCACATCCTCGCCCGGCCCGATGACGCGTGCACCCGTCGCTTCGATGGCGACCACCGGGGAATTCGCGAGGCTGAGGACCAGATCGA
>SKQW01000257.1 GCA_007118805.1 Rhodobiaceae bacterium
AGCCAATGTGCTTCCGCCACCGCTTACGTAGTATTCGCTCTCCGGATCGGCTGAGAGTTCAACCATTCCGCGCGGCACATGGTGCGCGCCAGCGATTGTTCCGGTCTGCCTGAGACTGTTGCTATCGCGCACATCAATGAAAACCGCCTCACCTTTCGAGTGGATTTCAATCGCCTCGTCAGTCGTGACACGCGGTACGACAGCATTGGCTTCATCAAGGTAGTCCTGGGCCCTTTTCATGACTTTGTACCTCGTGGGTTTCTGGTTTGGTTCAACACATCTGCAGGGAACCGAAGTGCCAACCCACTTCGCGGTTAGGCTAACATAGCTTGTTTCTCGAACTCGACCGGGCTCAGATAACCCAGTGTCGAGTGCCTTCGCCGAGGGTTGTAGAAGCGTTCGGTGTAGTTGAACACGTCGGCCATCGCATCATCCCTCGTCCTGTAGGTCTTGCGGGCTGTCCGCTCGGTCTTGAGCGACGCGAAGAAGCCCTCCATCACCGCATTGTCCCAGACATTGCCAGACCGGCTCATCGAGCAGGTGATGCTGTGGTCGGCCATCAGGCGCTGGAACTGATCGCGCGTATATTGGCTGCCTTGGTCGGAATGATGCAGCAGGCTGTCGGACTTGCCCCGTCGCCAGATCGCCATGACGCGGGCATCGGTGACGAGCTGTGCCGTCATCTCGGCCTTCATCGCCCAGCCGACGACGCGCCGGGAGAACAGGTCGACGACACCCGGCCAGATCGAACGGTGCTTTGCAACGAAGACGAACCTCATATCGCGTCCTTTGCAAAGTAGGCTGATGTTGACCGTAGCTGCAGCGAAAGTCACCCGGGCGCTTCAACGGCGTGCCGATCGCATCAGTGACGGGCCGACGCTGCGAACACCCCAAAATAGCGAGGCACGATGCATGCCCCCGCTGCTGCCACTGCTCCGAGTTCAGCAATGCTTGCGGGGCGGCACGCAGCTGGTCCCTATTGCTAGGCCCTTCACTGCTGCGCGCGTTCCGTTGAGCGACCTCCCTTGGTCTGACGAAGCACCACCTCGGCGTCCGGGTCGAGATAGACGTAATGGGCATCGTCGTATCGTGGCAGTCCAAGATGAAAGGGACCATGGCCGCAATCCTGGCCGTCGTCGGCAATCAGAAGCCGCACGAGGCCGTGACGATACTCCGGTAGCGATGAGGCATTGCATACATGTAGTTCCGGTAATTCGTCGGGCACGGACGCGACAGTCCCATCGCGGCGAACATAAAGGAGCAGGTCACTCCCGCCAGAGGCCGCACGTACCAGAACAGGGGCCAAGCCATCATTGAACCGGCCCCCTGCGCGAATTCGTGCTTCGTCGGAATCCTCCGTATGCGCGTGGACAAAGCGCACCTTGTCGAAGGCCGTGTCCTCGGGCGTCACATAGGCGAGGCGGAAGGCGTCCAGATTGACGAGCGCAAGATTTTCCGAGAACGCCCGCGCGCGATAAAGGGTCCACTTGCCTGGCAGAACAAGTTCGCCCGATCGGTCGATAAACCCGGCGAAGCCATCCTTGATGGCCGCGGGCGCTAGGCCACCGGAAAACGCACCAGCATCGGAATAGCGGGACTCGATAATGATCCGCCCATGTCGGTCGATCCAGCCATAACGGCGCTCCAAACCATCCGCCTCGGCAAACCAAGCAAGCCCCTCGGAGAATCCGCCATAGGCCACGATATCTCGATCGGCAAGCTCATCTGGCAGGTGCGACAGCCAGTGAAACCGCCCCTGCCGATCGACGAAGGCCGCTTCCTCCTTGGTAAGAAACGGATGCGCCGCGGCGCAACCTTCTGAGTAGCCCGCGAAAGGCGAGGACACGACCTTCACGCCATCGACCATCGTGTATGAAGCGCCGGCAAACGCTGGTTCCACGACATGATCGCCGCCGCGGTCGATGATGCCCCAGCCGGACCATGAGCCGACCGCGGCTCGGCCTTCGGAAAACTCGTCGACCTGATCCCAGCGCGGCGCGATGATCCATTCACCGGCCCGATCCACGAACCCCCATTTCCCATCGCGCGGCATGGGAAAGAGCGGTTCGGCGTTCGCTTCGACGCGCCGGCCGCACGGGATGGGGGCTGCGAACGCCTCCTTCCTCTCTTCGAGCGCGCTCGCACCGCGGAGGGACTGGAAAAGCGGTCCGGCGCAATCGTGACTGCCGTCTGCGCCGCTCAGGCATCCTGCCAGGGCCTCGCGAATGGCGGACTCAAGCTCATCCGAGGGATCGATCACGAAGGTCAGGCGCTTGTCGACGAGGTTGGAGTTTGGATTGTGGCGATAGGTGAAACCCAGCCGGCACCCGGCATCGGCTCGGCCAATCACTTCGTAATGCCCGACCGCCCCAGCGGCATCGCTGGTGTAGCCAGCAGGTTCGCACCGGGCGACGTGTTCGAGAAAATACGACCATGTGGGGTGCCAAGTGTCCGGATCGCTCGGCTCAGCCATTGCGATAGGCGACATTCCAACAAGCAGGACGAAGACAGAAAGCACCTGCCGCATGGCCCCTCGACTCCAGTTCTTCAGCCCTGCTCGAATTGCACGAGCGAGATCCGAGTCACCCTCTGCCCGTCCATGTCGCGAATGACCAATTCGGCCTCCCCGTCGCCCACAAAGTCTCCGACGACCATGGAATAGGGATAGTGTGACAGTGGAATCGTCCCCCGCGTGCTGGCCTCCCCGTCGGCACCTATGGCGACATGGTCGACAAAGTCTCGATCCTCCTGCGGATCCGCCCAGGGTGAGACGAAGGCGTGAATGAAGGTCCCTCTTTGCTCGGGAGCCAGAGCGACCTCCTGGGGAAACGCGGTGATCTCTTCGATGGGCTCGGACAATGACCATCCGCCGTCGTCGTCGCCGAGGAGCAGATGCACCGTGCGCTCGATGGAGTCCGCCGCCTGAACCGCGACGATGAGATCCATCCGGTCATTCCCGTTGATGTCGCCAACCGCCAGGACGCTGTGGACCGGGCCGGGCGCCTCCGGAAAGGGAACCTCCGAATATCCAGCGCCCCCACCTGGAAGGACGAAAATCGTCTCCGCTTCGTAGTCCGCAATTACGCCGAAGCGCTCATGTCCGCTCAGCCCACCGACGACACCGGCGGAACGCTCCCGGGCCCGAATGCCGGGCAGACCATCCCGGCGGAACGCCCCCTCGGCTATGTTTTCGGCCATGAGCGCGGCGTTCTCTTCGGGAATAACCATGTCGAGGTGCCCATTGCCGTTCACGTCATTGAGGACAAACGCGCTGCTCACCGGTGGAAAGCGTGCCGGCTCCGCAAAGGCGCCATCGTCGAGCCCCTTGAGAAATGACAGGTGGTGCTGTTCCTGCTGTCCTCCGGTGTTAGCTACCAGGATGTCGTCTATGCCGTCCTGGTCGAGATCGGCGACGAGGAGCTTTCCGGCCTGGCGGCCAACCTCATAAGACGCCGCTTCTTCGAAACTCCCATCATCGGCCAAACGATGAACCCCGATCCAGCCGGGACTGGTATGAGTCGTGTCTGGCCAGCAGACAATAACGAGGCGATCTCCTTCGTCTTCGCCGGCAGCCGGGGCAACCGCCATGTCGCCTGGAAGTCCTTCGCCGCAAACCGCGCTTTCGATCAGCTCAGGTGTACCGTCACTGCATGCCGAGGCGAGAAACAGACTTGCCAACACCGCGACGATTGCACCTTGCGGATGCCTGCCCGGCGATATTGTGCGTTCTCGGGCCATTCCTGCTACTTGCCCTCCGTGGCGTGGTGGGTAGATCAGTCGTGACTCCAGCCTGAACCGTTTGGCACCTCAGCGCGTCAGGCTTACAGCCCGTTGGGCCGTACCGCCGCCGGAACGTCCGATTACCATGCCATATATCACTGACGGAGAGATCACGCGCAGGTACAGCTCAAAACTGACAGGTTGTCCCGACTCGGGGTCGACGTATTCCCCTTGCGAGAACAGACGCGGCAAGTCTTCGACGGAACAGCCGGCAAGGATGGATTGCTCGTCGTCATCGAGGATGTCGTCAGGATCGAGTACTGAATCGTCCGAAAGATCAAAGCTCCACTCGGCGCCTGTTTCCCAGTGCAGCGGGAAGGACTCAAAAACCACGCCACCCGAAATTATCATCGAAGCATCATCGGACGTAATGCTCGCAACATCCGGCTCGCCGGGAGGTAACGGCATAGTGCGCCCTTGCATGCTCAGGACACCTGGCCCCATGTCCACCTCCCAATAGCCGTCGAGCATGGGCTGCAGGCTCTGGGCAATCACTGCGTCGCCAAGGCCGCAAACGTCGAATTGCGTATCGGCAACCGCACTCTCGACCGAGACCAAGGCAACCGCGATTGCAGTCGCACCTATGGTTCTTGCTGTTGTTGCTTTCATCGTGATCTCAAGGTCCTGACAGGGTTAGATTCCGGTCCTGTTGATGAGGTTTAGCCGCTCGACGAGGTCATAGATCATCCGCAATTCCTCCAGGAGCTGCTTGGAGCGCTCGGGGTTCTCCAGCGGCTTGAACAGGCTGCCGCCCTCAAAATGACCGACCTTGCTATGGAAGGCGATGAGCAGGTCGTTATCCTGAAAGGCGAAGGCGAGTGCGTTGCGGGCGCTGAGGTGTTCGGCGAGCGCGGTCAGCCGCTCCATAAAAGTCGGTGTCAGAAGGTAGCGCGCCTCGACCTGATCGTCGGAGAAGGCGGCGTAGATTTCCTCAAAGCGCGGATCCTCCAGCATGACCCGTTCGCCATGCTTCCTGCCCGCGATCTTGTTGCCGAGCCATGTCCTGTCCGGCACCACCACGGTGTGCCCACGGAAGGACTTGGGGAAGTGATAGATCAGCAGGAGGCCGTCGAAGACTCGCTGGTATTCGGTCTCCTTGTTGCCGCTCCTGCGTGTCGTCGAAACGACCTCGAGATGGGCCTCGCAGAGCTCAAAGGCGACCCCGTCGTGACTTCCCCGAATACGGTCCTGGAGCTTCGACTTGTCATATTTGGGAAGAATCCCCCCTTCATCGAAACGCGTCAGGGGGAATCCATCACCTTTCAGGGAATAGTCGAGCCCGAGAAAGGCGCAGGTCGGCGCCACAAGCGCCGCCTTCACCATATCGCGTATGCGGGTATAGACTGCGAAGGCCAGTCCACCTCCGCCAACAAGCGCCAGCATCGCGCTTATTGCGATAACGTTCTCGCTGATCCCGAATCGCGTGGCGAGTTCCTCGTGATAGATGAAGCCCAACAGACCGAACACGGCAATGGCGCTTAATGCGGCGATGCCATATACGGTATTGCGCCGCTGTGCCTCGAGGTTGCGGAGCTTGGGTGCAATCTTCTCGTCGTAGAATGCGTCGTAGTCTTCGGCGATCTGGGACAGCGCGTCCGACATGGGGCTTGCTCCCTGTTTCGGATGCCTATTGGGGCGCGGGTTCGCCTCGGTTCAGATAATCGCTGACATCGACACGCTTGCGCACCGCCTCGTCCTCAATCTCGAAAAACGGCATCGTGCGCACGCCGGCCATCCCCGCAATGAGCGAGCCGGGAAATATCTGGACCGCGTTGTTCAGGGCGGTAACGGCCGAGTTGTAGAAGCGCCGCGCTGCGGAAATGTGCCCTTCAACCATGTTGAAGGTCTGCTGCGCCTCGACGATTGTCTCGCTGGAGCGCAGTTCGGGATAGTTCTCCGCCAGCGCGAAGAGCTGGCGTAGTCCGGCCTGCAATCCGCCCTCGGCGTCGAGATGGCGGCGCACCTCCTCGGGTTGGTCCGGGTCGTAGGGCTTCTGGGCCTCGTTGCGCAGCTCGACGACACGGGTTAGCAGATCCCGCTCATGGGTCATGAACTGATCGGCGAGCTGCAGGATATTGGGCAGGAGATCGTGGCGCTTCTGCAGCTGCACGTCGATCGAGGACAGCGCTTCGCGCGCACGGTTGCGGCGCCGGATTAGAACCACATACCAGCCATAGGCGACGCCGGCCAGTATCCCCAAGATGATCAGTAAAGTCGTCATGCCAGGTTCCCCCCGTCTCCCGAACTGACGTGTCTTCGCCCCAGCCTACTGCACCTCGATCATGGCACGGCTGAGCACCTTGCGTTCTGTGATGTCGAGGAGGCGAAACTCATAATAGCCGGGTGCATCGGGTAAGGTGAAGGTCAGCGCTCCCTCATCGGCCGACTGGACCTCGATCCAGGTGAAATCGGCCTGGTCGGAGCCCGCAAGAGCAATGCGATGATCATTGCCATTATCATCGGCTGACCATGTGATTTCGATTGTCTCGCCAGGGGATCCAGCTTCCGGCACATTCAAAGAGCCGCCCTCATCGAGGGGAGCGGTGGCAGCGACGACCTCCACAGTATGCCGAGCCAGCGTCCGCCGCCCCTCGTTTAAGACATAACGGATCTCGTAAAGACCGGTCTCCTCCGGCGCGGAGAGATCTGCCTCTTTGCGGTCGCCCACTCTGGCATACCTGCCGGAATCACCTTCTTCTGCGCCCATCGGCACGATGGTCACATAGTCGCGGGGATGCGGCGCAGTGCCTGACCACGAAACACGAAATTGGGACTCTGCACGGACCGTGTCCGGTCCTGAGAGCTCGATATCTGCCTCGACCACCTCGATATCGGCCGACGCCAGGGTTTTCCTCCCCTCGTTGAGCACGTAGCGCACTTCATAGAGGCCAGCCGTGGCAGGCGCAGTTAGCGAGCCTCCGTTGTTGTCACCGACCCGCGTGTAGGCACCGGACTCGCCCTCATCGGCCCCCATCGGCACGATGGTGACATAGTCGCGTGGATGAACCGGACGCGACCAGGTAACCTGGAAAGTCGAGCCGGTCGTAGCCCGCTCCGGC
>SKQW01000374.1 GCA_007118805.1 Rhodobiaceae bacterium
GCATCGACACCTTCATCAGGTCGATGATCAGCCGCCGCGGCGCCGTCAGGGGCAGGGATCTGCCTTCCATCAGATTATCCTGCTTCCGGCGAGGCTTCGGGCGGGGCGCCCGCCCGGCCTTCGCACAACGGCCTCAGTAGAGATAGGGTATGATCCGCTTGGTCCGCGCCATATAGTCGCGATACTCGGGTCCGAACGTCTCCAGCATCATACGCTCCTCCTTGCCCACCCGCAGGCCGTAGAAGATGGCAAACCCGACCAGGCCAGACAGCCCTGCCACCCAGTTCGACAGCAACAGCGCCTGCGCCACCGCCATCAGCAGGAAGGAGGTGTACATCGGGTGGCGCACATAGCCGTAGAGGCCGCTGTCGACCAGCTTGTGCGCATCGCGAATCTCAAGGGTGATCGACCAGTTCTTGCCGAGCTCCTTGTGGGTGGCGCGGAACACCCAGAGCGCCGCGGCGAACGCGACCGCCCCGAGCACCACGCTCCAGAGCTGCGCGGGGTAGTCCGCACGGTGCGGCCAGCCGGTGACGACCCACAGGAGAGGAATGGCCATGAGACCGGCGCCGGCAATCGCCAGGCCGGCCAGCTCTGTCGCGGTGCGCGTGCGCCCGACGACCTGGACTCGCTTCGCCCGCCGCTCGAAGGGAAAGCGGATGATATACCAGCCGACAAGGCCGATGACCCAGATGACCTGACCGATCAGTTCCATGACGAATCTCTGGCCGGTCCGCTCAGACCGCCAACCGATGGCAAAGGGAGCTTGGCCCCATCAGTTGCCCGCCGCCGTGCCCATGTCGGGCGATGCCGCCAGCTTGACAGGCTGCCGGGAATCGCCCGCGCTATTCATGAGACGCATGGCATTCACAAACTGGCCCGGCAGCATCCAGCTCGGCGGCTGGCGCAAACCGAGATGCCTGGCGATGTCGCCGGCAAACGCGTTGCAGTTATAGAAGGTGGCGTGCCATACAGTCGAATTCTGACGCAGTTCGTCAATATAGGCGGCAAGCGACACATACTCCTCTTCGGTAAGCGGAATCCGCCAGCGCGCAATGACCGCATCCTCGTCGAGATCGCCGTCGCTATATCCGGTGCGGGCGCTGACTGGCAGCACATGGCCGACCACCAGTGACATGGGATCGTTCTCGGGCCCCGGCGTCAGGCCGGCGACCTGCACATCCGCCATGTCTCCTGCGGCATCTATTCGACCGTAGACCGCGACGGTGTGCCCGTAGGTGTAGCCCCGTCGGGCACGGAACTCCACGAAGTATTCCCCGGACTGGACGGACCGGGTCTCCTCCGCGGAATCGCTGTCGAGGGCAACGACGTTGTCGGGGGTGGACGGGGGGGTAGCCTCGCCCGCCTCAGGCTCGCTCGCTTTCGGCTCCTGCGCTTGTGCGGCGGTCCGGTCCTCCGGCGCCGTCAATGCAAAGGAGCCGGCATCCATGCCGGGCTGGCACGCGGCAACAATGACCGCGGCAGCGACGACCAAGCCTGACTTGAACCACTGCATCATCCTCGCAGACCCGCACCCCCGCACCCCATCGGAGTAATCGCCTCGACCATTAAGGCGCATCGCCGCCAAATTCGCAATGGCGCGTGACCGCGAGGTCACGACGCGCCTTCCCCGAAAAATGGCGGCGGTTGATCAGCGCTTCGAGAACTGGAAGCTGCGGCGGGCCTTGCGGCGGCCGAACTTCTTGCGTTCCACGGTCCGCGAATCGCGGGTCAGGAAGCCGCCCTTCTTGAGCGCGCCCCTGAGCTCCGGCTCGTAGCGGGTCAGCGCGATCGACAGCCCGTGGCGAACCGCACCGGCCTGCCCGGAGAGTCCACCGCCGGTGACCGTGCAGGTAACGTCGAACTGACCCGTGCGCTGGGCGGCGGCCAGCGGCTGCTGGAGCACCATCTGCAAGACCGGGCGGGCAAAATACTCGGTGAAGTCCTTGCCATTCACCAGGATGCGCCCCGCGCCGGGCTTGACCCAGACGCGCGCCACCGCGTCCTTGCGCCGGCCGGTGCCATAGGCGCGGCCATAGGCATCGAGCTGTTGTTCATAGACCGGGGCCTCGGGCGCCGCGGTCACCGTGCCGAGCGCTTCGCCGAGCTCCTCGAGCGACTGGACGTTCTGATCGCTCATCTCAATTGTCCCTCGAATTCTTGGTGTTCAGGGCAGCAATATCGAGCTGCTCCGGCTGCTGCGCCGCATGAGGATGGTCCGACCCCGCATAGACCCGCAGGTTCTTGAACTGCTGCCGGCCCAGCGGCCCGCGCGGTAGCATTCGCTCGACCGCCTTTTCCACGACCCGTTCGGGGAACCGTCCGTCCAGCAACTCATGGGCTTTGCGGTGCCGAATGCCGCCGGGATAGCCGGTATGCCAGTAATAGGTCTTATCGTTGCGCTTGCGCCCGGTGAACACCACCTTGTCCGCATTCACGACGATGACGTTATCGCCGCAATCGACATGGGGCGTGAACGCCGCCTTGTGCTTGCCCCGAAGCCGCGTCGCCACCAGCGCGGCGAGACGCCCGACGACGAGCCCTTCGGCGTCGATCAGAATCCAGCGCTTGTCGATCTCGGCCGGCTTGGCCACATACGTTTTCATTCTGCCACCTGAAGGATGCCTGCCATCTGAAGGATGACCGCCGCGCCACGCGGCGTGCCTCAAAACCAAAGGGGCGCCACGCGGGCGCCGGTTCGGTGCAGCTTCTAGCGGGAAGCCCACCCAGCGTCAAGCGCGCTGGCCGGCCTCAATCCAGAAATTCTTATTTCTGGGCAGCAAGTTGTCAATAAGGTATTATATTACCTTTGACGGTCAGGCGGAAGGGAATAGGTCGCCACCGCGTGGGCGACCAGATCGCTGTCGCCGTTCGAGGCGATGCCTACCTCGGCGACCGCCAGACGCTGGCCGAGCTTGATCAGCGTGCAGTCGGCGCGCAGCGGGCCCGGCTTCGGCCGGCGCAGGAAGTTGATGGTCAGGCTGGTGGTCACGGCAAGCGCCACCGGGCCGATCTGGGCCAGGATGGCAACATACGCGGCATAGTCGGCAAGCGCCATCATGGTCGGCCCGGACACCGTCCCGCCGGGGCGCAGGTGCCGGTCATCGCTGGCCAGGTCGACCACGGCGCCCAATGGGCGGACCGACTCGATTACGAAACCGGCATCGGCCTGTGGGAACGCCTCGGCCAGAAAGCTGCTCAGTTCGTCGGCCGACATGGCCAGTGATGCCGTATCCCGTTCCACCATGGGCTTGTCCCGTCCTCCGCCGATCCCGGCGCACAGGCTTGGCATGTCGGGGGCGCACCGGCAAGCGCGCCCGGCGTATCCGGCGACCGCTTGCCGATCCCGCAGCGCCGGCGCCCTTCCCCCTCGCCAGGGCCCAAGCGCGATTTCGGGACAGGCAAGCCTGTGCTATAGAACCTCGATCGAATGACGACGCCGGGTTGCCCCATCGCCGCCGCCGAAGCCAACCCACCGGAAGGAACCATCTTCCCATGAGCCTTGCCAGAACCGAAGACGTCGCCCGATCCGATATCCTGAGCCTCGAGCACGATGAGACGATAGGCATCCTCACGCTGAACCGGCCGCAGCAGCGCAACGCCCTGTCCGAAGAGTTGCTCGATGCGCTGGGCGCGACACTTGCCGACCTCGCCGCAAGGCAGGACCTCGCAGTGCTGGTTATCCGCGGGGCCCCGCCCGCCTTCTGCGCCGGGCACGATCTGCGCGAGATGCAGGCCGCCCGCGCGGCGCCGGACGGCGGCCGGGCGGCCTTCGAGCGCCTGTTCGACAAATGCAGCGCGGTGATGCAGGCGATCGTTGATTTCCGCTGCCCGGTGATCGCAGCGGTCGACGGGATCGCCGCGGCGGCGGGGTGCCAGCTGGTGGCCACCTGCGACCTCGCAGTGGCCGGCGCCAAGGCGAGATTTGCCGTCAACGGCATCAATGTCGGCCTGTTCTGTTCGACGCCCATGGTCGCCCTGAGCCGCAATCTGGGCCGCAAGCAGACCATGGAGCTGCTGCTGACGGGCGACATGATGGACGCCGAGGCGGCGCAGCGCGCCGGCCTGGTGAACCGGGTGGTCCCGGACGGACAAGCCTTTGATTCAGCAATGGAACTGGCCCGCCGGATCGCGGCCAAATCGCCCCTCGTGGTCAAGACCGGCAAGGCGGCCTTCTACCGCCAATTGGAGATGCCGCTGGGCGAGGCCTATGCCTATACCGGGCAGGTGATGGTGGACAATATGCTCTACCGCGACACCGACGAAGGCATCGGCGCCTTCATCGACAAGCGCAAGCCTGAGTGGCGGGGCGAATAGGCAAGTCGCCGCGACTGCCCTCGCCGCCCGGCAACGGCGGGACGAACCGCTGGACGAACCGCCTCAATTCGCCCCGTGGACATGTCCCGCCCCTGTCCCGCCGATCCCGATCCGCCAAAGCGACGAAACGAACATGAACCACGACCGCTATCCGGACGCCTATATCCGCGGCATCCTCGACTCGGTGAAGACCATCGCCATGGTCGGAGCCAGCGCCAAGGATGTGCGGCCGAGCTACCTGGCCATGAAATATCTCCTGCAAAAGGGCTTCGACGTCATCCCGGTCAATCCCGGCCAGGTCGGCAAGGAGCTGCTGGGCCAGAAGGTCTATGCCAGCCTGGCCGAGCTTCCCCATCCTGTCGACATGGTCGAGATCTTCCGCTCCTCAGAGCATGCCGGCGCGGTGGTCGAGGAGGCGCTGGCCCTGACGCCGCCCCCCAAGGTGATCTGGATGCAGCTCGGCGTGCGTAACGACGAGGCCGCCGAACGGGCCGAGGCCGAAGGCATTCAGGTGGTGATGGATCGCTGCCCGAAGATCGAGTATGGCCGGCTGTCGGGCGAGATCGCCTGGGCGGGCGTCAATACGCGAACCCTGTCGAGCCGCCGCCCTACGCTGTCGGGCACCGGCGTTCAGCACCTGAGCCTCCGCAAGCCCAAGTCGTCGCCGGACGAATGATTTGACGGTCCTGTGAGCGTCTGAAATAACCCGCCATCACCACGGTTTTCGGCGACGGAGGGCATAAGATGAGCGAAGAGCGGGTTCCGGGCTTTTCCACCCTGGCGATCCATGCGGGCGCCCAGCCCGATCCCACGACAGGCGCGCGCGCAACCCCGATCTATCAGACGACCTCCTACGTCTTCGACGACGTCGATCACGCCGCGGCGCTGTTCGGGCTGCAGACCTTCGGCAACATCTACACCCGCATCGGCAACCCGACCTGCGCCGTCCTGGAGGAGCGGGTTGCCGCGCTCGAGGGCGGCACCGCCGCGCTCGCCGTTGCCTCCGGCCACGCCGCCCAGCTCATCATCCTGCACACGCTCCTGGAGCCGGGCGACGAATTCATCGCCGCGCGCCAGCTCTATGGCGGCTCGATCAACCAGTTCAACCACTCCTTCAAGAAGTTCGGCTGGAACGTGGTGTGGGCGGATGTCGACGACATTTCCAGCTTCGAGAACGCCGTCACCCCGAAGACCAAGGCGATCTTCATCGAGTCGATCGCCAATCCCGGCGGCATCGTCACCGACATGGAGGCGATCGCCAAGGTGGCCCGCCGGGCCGGCGTCCCGCTGATCGTCGATAACACGCTGGCAACACCCTATCTGTGCAAGCCCATCGAGCACGGCGCCGACATCGTGGTGCATTCGCTGACCAAGTTCATCGGCGGGCACGGCAACTCGATCGGCGGCATCATCGTCGATGGCGGCACCTTCAACTGGTCGCGCGAGGGCCGCTATCCGACCCTGTCGGAGCCCTGCGAATCCTATCAGGGCATGGTGCTGCACGAGACCTTCGGCAATTTCGCCTTCGCCATCGCCTGCCGAGTTCTCGGGCTGCGCGATCTCGGGCCGGCCATGTCGCCCTTCAATGCCTTCCTGATCCTGACCGGCTGCGAGACCCTGCCGCTGAGGATGCAGACCCATTCCGACAATGCCCTGGCCGTTGCCGAATATCTCTCCGACCACCCCAAGGTGTCCTGGGTGAGCTATGCCGGCCTGCCCGGCGACCGCCACCACACTTTGGCCAAGCGCTACACGCCCAAGGGGGCGGGCGCGGTGCTGACCTTCGGCGTTCGCGGGGGCTACGACGCGGGCGTCAAGCTGGTCTCCTCGGTGGAGCTGTTCTCGCATCTGGCCAATCTGGGCGATACGCGCAGCCTGATCATTCACCCCGCCTCCACCACCCATCGCCAGCTCGCCGACGCGCAGAAGACGTCGGCCGGCGCCGGGCCTGACGTGGTGCGCCTATCGGTGGGCATCGAGGACAAGGATGACATCATCGCCGACCTCGACCAGGCGCTGGACAAGATCGACTAGTGTGGTGGATTTGACGTTCGTTACCAGGCTTGCAGCAGGCTCCGAAACGAACGTCAAATCCAAAACCACACTAGATTCATAAAGTTGCGAGTGTCCTTGTTGAATCCAAAATTCGTACGGAGACTGTTGCGAATGGTAACGAATTTCGGATTCAGGACACTAGGCGGCGATAAGGCACACCGCGGGCGCCGCAGCGACCGGTTCCCCAAGCTCCTCGATCCGTGGGGCTGCAAGGCAGACGGGATTCCCGCTTTCGCGGGAATGAGCGGGTGAGGAGGCGCCGTGTCAGGTATCGCGGAAGGCCGAGTTCCGTCTTGTCTGCCGGTTCTGGATCCCCGCCTGAAGCGGGGATGAGCGGAATACGGTAGGGCCGTGCCGCCAAGATACACCGGGCGATGATTGGTCCGGCGGTTGCGCTTTGGCAGTCATGGCCGGGCGCCGTCCC
>SKQW01000407.1 GCA_007118805.1 Rhodobiaceae bacterium
AGCGTTCCACGCCGCGTAGAGCGGGCCGGCGAGCAGCGGCACGAGGCCGCGAACCATCATGCGCCCGACGACGCGCCGCATGAACAGGCGCAACAGAAAGCTGCTGACCCCCACCTTGAGCTTGTAGAGGATGGCTTGCGCGGTCAGACGCCAGTTGGGCACCCGGGCATAGGGATCAATGCCGAAGACGGGATCGCGCGGGTTGGGGAACTCCAGGGCGGCCCTGGCGAGCCCCCGCGAAATGATCTCGGCATTGGCGCGCTTGCCTAGACTGACACCTGAGGTGCGGGTGAAGCCGGCAATCGCACGCAGGGCGTTCCAGTACAGCAGGCCGATTTCAACGGCGCTCACGAATCCGGCGAAGGCGAGGAATGCGAGCCAGACACGCCAATGATCCAGCCATCCGGCATCGGCGTCGCCGATCCAGGCGAGTCGGACATAGACCTCGCCACCGCCGATGATGCCACCGGAGACAATTCCGGCGGCCGCAGCGTAAAGAACGGCGCGGCGTTCGATGAACTTGAGCTCGCTGACCTCTTCTGGCCGACGTTCGCGCTGTTCGCCGGTGTCGGCCAGATTGAGCTGCTTGAGGTACACTCCCGCCCGGCGTTCCAGAATGTTGGGGTCGGGGGCATAACGCTCGACTGGATCGGTTGAGGACATATCGCCCTGGCAGCGCGCTTCGACAGAAGGCAGATCGCCGGCCGGGACTTCCGGCGGCCGCCCTAGAGAAGCGCTTCAGCGCGCGGCAGGTTCCAATCCGGTCCAGCGCCGTCAGTCGGTCAGCATCGAGACTTCGGCACCCGACAGGCCCAGTTCCTCCTTGAGGCGCTCGTCATGGCCATATATGTCGCCGCGCAGCTGCACCGCCCCGGCCTCGTCGACCCAGACCGTGAAATAGGTCAGGTGTACGGGCACACGCCGAGCGAGATTGATGGCGCCGGTGTCGCCCCTGCCGATGAGCGACTGCACCCGCGCCCCGTCGACATCCGGCTCCAGGGCAAGCATGGCATCGGCAAATGCGATGGGATCCTCGACCCGGACGCAGCCCGAGCTGAACATCCGCTCCGACCGGTTGAACAGGCCGCGCTGCGGGGTGTCGTGCAGATAGACGGCATGCTGGTTCGGGAACATGAACTTGACACGGCCCAGTGCGTTGACCTCGCTGGGCGCCTGGCGGAAGTGGAACGGCATGCCCTTTCCGACCCACTGGCTCCAATCGACGGCGCGCGGATCGATTTCCACGCGGCCGCTACCGCCGGTATAGAACACTTGGAACCCGCGCCGATACAGGCTCATCGGATCCTGCCGCAACTGGGGAACCAGGTCGCGCGCCGCGATCGAGCTGGGAACGTTCCAGTAGGGATTGACCTCGAGATATTTGATCTGGTCGGAGAAGATCGGCGTCTGACGGTCCCGCTTGCCGACGATCACCCGGGTCTCGAAGGCGGTCCGATCATCGCTGACCACGCGCAGGCGATATTCCGGCACATTGACCCAGACATAATGGGCGCCGCCCATATCCGGCGGCAGCCAGCGCCAGCGCTCCATGTTGACGAGCACGTCGGCCACCGTCACGTCCCGCGCGCTGTTGAGCGCGCGCAGGGTCGACGGCCCGACGATCCCGTCGACCACAAGCCCGGCCTGCTCCTGATAGGCCTCCACGGCGGCGACAAGATCGGGATCGTAATGCGTGCTGTCATCGTCGCGATTGAGGCCGAGGCGTTCACGCAAGGCGGGCACGCGCGCATCGCTGCCGCCCGGCCGGATGAGCGGGCCATCGGAAACCCGCCGCGGCTGCGGGCGCGGCTCGGCCTTCAAAAGCTCGGCGAGCTCGTCGCGCAGCGCCTGAAACGCGGGATGCTGTGGGTGGTAGCCATCGAGATAGGCCACCGCATCCTGGGCCCGCGCCAGCCCGTCCAGAATTGCTGCGCGAGCCGGCCTTTGCGGATTGGCCGTGACGTTCGGGCCGAGGCTCGATGGCTCGACGAGGCCGGCCTGCGCGTCCTGCGCGTAGGCAACAGCGGCCTGGGTCAGTTTCAGCTCGGCCGCGGCAAGCTCGCGCACCGTGACCGGCCCGGAATAGCCCAGACTCTGTGCTGGCGTTGCATAACGGCGCGGATCGAGCCCATCCTCGAGCGCTCTGGACAGCTTGTCGACGACGGCGCGGCCGGCTTCGGTCAAGCCGCTCTCGTCGATCCAGAGCGGCGTGTGCCCCCGCGCTTCGTAGAAGCTGGTGAATGGCTCGGCGGTGGCAAGCTCCGCAATGATACCTGGAATGCGGTCGATCTGCAGGTGCGCTTCATGGGCGTCAAGGCCCGCAGCGGCCTTCACGAAGGCAGGGGAGACATAGCTCACATCAAGCTCGCCAAGCCGGATGCCGGATGGCGTGCGGCTGAAGCTCGGCCGGTGTAAGGATTCCGTCGTTACGGCGCCATTGCCTGCCGCGGCGAACGACAGGGGGACGTATCCCGAATCGAGCTCGGCGAGCCGAATGCCCGAGGCGATCTGATCGGCTCCAGCGCTCCGTGTGGACGGGCGGTGCAGGGTTTCGGTCGTGGTCGGCGCGGCGGCGCCAACGACGAATTCGAGGGGAACATGACCGGAATCCAGATCCGAGGCGCCGGCCGAAGTAGCAGTCAGTGCGGCCACTGCAAGGGCGGTGAAGACGGTGCGTGCCATGCTTGTCCCGATTGTCTTGATCGATGCTCTCGACGTACCCTTGAGCGACCGCGCCGTCGACCGAGGCCACCCGCCTCAGCGTGCGAAAGAATCAAGCTATACATCAATTCTAGCAGCTACGGCGTGTCCTGGGTACCGCAACCTGGGTAGAATCCGAGCGACCGGGTTAAGACTCCGTTAGCCGTTGGCGATCAGCGGCGGCTGTGGCCTCGTGGAGGATCGCTGCGACGCAGCGTGCCGGCGAGCGGGCGCGCATAATCGGCCCCATGACGGCGATGCCGGCCGCGCCGGCAGCACGGCACCGGGCAACACGCCTTAGCGCGACGCCCCCAAGGGCCAGGACGGCAATGCCGTGGGCGGCTGCCGCGCCGATTGCCTCAAGGCCGAGGGCGGGCCCGTGGCCCGGCTTGCTGTCGCTGGGAAAGACGGGGCTCAGCGTCGCGTAGTCGGCGCCCGCCCGCGCTGCCTGCCGCACCTCGTCGGGCGAATGGGCCGACAGACCGATCAGCGCGTCATCGCCAAGCTTTGCCCGCGCAGCGCCAATGCCGTCGATGGTGCGCATCTGGACACCGTCCGCGCCGATCTCCTCGGCGAGCGCGATGTCGTCGCCGACCGACAGCCCCGCCCCTGCCTGCACGGTCAATTCGCGCAGCCTGCGCCCCAGGCTGCGCCGCTCCGCGCGGGCCAGATCGCGCTCGCGCAGCCAGATCCAGCGGGCGCCACCCTCCAGCGCCTGGGCGACCGTTTCCGCGAGGGGCCGTTGCCCCTGATGCCGGTCGGTCACCACGAGAAGCGGCGAGAACAGCGCGGTCAAGAGCCCACCAGGCCAAGCTGCGGGCTGGACGGCTCGGCGCGCTGGCGGCGCGGAATGCGCCCGGCTCGGTGGGCATGATGGCCGGCCTCGACCGCGTGGCGCATGGCGTGCGCCATGGCGACCGGATCGTTCGCCCTGGCCACGGCGGTGTTCAGCAGGACGGCTGCGGCGCCGAGCTCAAGGGCAATGACGGCATCGGATGCCGTGCCGATGCCCGCATCGACGATGACCGGCACCTGCGAGCGCCGACAGATGAGCTCCAGATTGGCCGGATTGGCCACCCCCATGCCCGATCCGATTAGCGAGCCCATGGGCATGACGGCGGCCGCGCCGATATCGGCGAGACGCTGACAGATCACTGGGTCGTCATTGCAGTAGGGCAGGACGACGAAGCCCATCTCGACGAGCTGCTCGGTGGCGGAGAGCAATTCGGACACATCGGGATAGAGTGTCTCCCGATCGCCGATCACTTCCAGCTTTATCCAGTTGGTGCCGAGCGCCTCGCGGGCGAGCTCGGCCGTCAGGATCGCGTCCCGCGCGGTCTCGCATCCCGCGGTGTTGGGCAGGAAGCGCTTGCCGGCGAGCAGGCTCACCGTGTCCGATCCGTGTCCGGTCAGCGATATCCGGCGGATCGAGACGGTGACCATCTCGCAGCCACTGGCCTCCACCGCATCGACCAGGATACGCTGCGTCGGATATCCGGCGGTGCCCAGGATGAGTCGCGAGTGCAGCGTCTCGCCGGCGATTTCAAGCGTGTCCGTCATAATGGTCAACCTCCCTGCATTGCGCGCACGATCTCGACCTGGTCATTGTCGCTGAGTTCTGTCTCGTGCCACGCACCGTGCGGCACGAGGGCGCCGTTGAGCGCGATGGCGTAGCCGCGCCGCGGCCGGCCACTGTCCTCGCCAGTCTCCTCCTGCCAGAGTTCGAACAGGGTGCGAGCGCCGCATTTGCGGGGCTCGCCATTGACGATCAGCTTCATGAGTTAGCCTCCTGGGTCGGTCGTGTCGCGTTGGCGCCGGCGAAGCGCGACAGGTCGAAGCCGGCCGCGATCGGTGGCATCCGGCCGGTGATGACAAGGTCCTCGATCGCCTGGGCGGTGACTGGCGCGAGCAGATAGCCGTTGCGATGGTGCCCGGCGGCCAGCACCAGCCCGTCGAGTCCGGTCGCCCCGATCACCGGGGCATCGTCGTCGGAGGTCGGCCGCCAGCCGCTCCACATCGCGATCAGTTCCATCTCCTCAAGCGCGGGCAATGCACGGCGGGCGCCTTCGAGCAGGGAATAGACGCCGCCGGCCGTGACCGAGCTGTCGAACCCCCGCTCTTCCACAGTGGCACCGACGACCAGCCGATGGTCGCCCTTGGGGGCGAGGTGAAGCTGCTCGGTCCACACCACGTGCGACAGGTCGGACGGCGCGTTCATGCGCAGCGCCAGGGACTGTCCCTTGAGCGGGCGCACCGGCACGCGCAACTCCGCCGGCACTAGCCCGTCGCTGCCGATCGCCACGCCGGTGGCCAGCACGACGAGCGGCGCCCGGACAGCGCCGGACGTCGTGGTCACCCCAGCGATCCGGCCGGCGGTCAAGTCAAGCGCGTTAACCGCCGTGCCTTCCACGAGCGTCCCGGCGGCGGAGCGCAATGCCCCTTTGAGGGCCGCGATCATGCGGGGCGGATCGACCTGATGATCGTTCGGACAGAGAATGCCGCCGACCACCGAGGGCCGCAGGGCGGGTTCGCGGTCCCGGATCTCCTCACCGCTCAGCCAGCGGCTCTCCAATCCGGCCGCCAACTGCTGCTCGCAACGGAACCGCGCCCGGGCCACCTCGTCGCGGCCAAGCGCGATCAGCATGGTGCCGTGGTCGCGATAGTCGATGGTGCGGCCGGACGCCGCCTCGAGGGCGTCCCGGAAGGTCGGCCAGAGCCGCTGGCTCTCCAGCGCCAGAGCCACCAGATCGAGCCCGCCAGGCTCGAACTCGGCGGCAGCGGCCAGCATGCCGGTGGCGGCCAAGCTCGCGCCGCACCCTGCATACCCCCGATCGATGGCGACGACCGACATACCGCGGGATGCCAGGCGCCAGGCGATCGACAAGCCTATCACCCCGGCGCCGACAATTACTGCATCGCACGACGCCGGCAGGGGCGCCGTGCCGGGGGCGGGATCGGTGGAAGCGGAATTGGGAACGATCGGCATTCGGGTCCTTCGCAAGCCACCGGCGGGAAGCCTGCGGATCCGAGCGGGTGCCGTCTGCCCTGTCTCGAACTCCACTCCCTACGCCGGTATGAGCCGGGTCAGGTTCAAAGGATTTCCGCGCCGGCGCCGTTTCAGCGCCCCAGCGGTTTCTCAGCCCCTTGCGGGACTCTCCCTGGAACTCGTCCAGGAATCTGGTGCGAAATCCTCGGCCCGTCAATCCGGTGGTCCGGGCCGGTGGGCTCAGAGCTCGCTTGAGAATTCGGATGGGCTCTCAGGCGCGGCCGGAGTCGGAAGCCAGCATGGCCGGATCAATGCCGATCACGCCCAGGGCGCGGTTGTATTTGGTGTCATTGTCATCGCCGAACACGATGTCGGGGTCGGCGGTGCAATGGAGCCAGCCATTGGACTGGATCTCGGATTCGAGCTGGTCCGGCCCCCAACCGGCATAGCCCAGCGCAAGCAGCGCGTTCGACGGGCCGTTGCCGCTGGCGATTGCGCGCAGGATGTCGAGCGTGGCGGTCAGGCAGATGCGCTCGTCGATCGGCAATGTCGAGTTCTCGATGAACCAGTCGGCCGAATGCAGCACGAAGCCGCGCCCGGTCTCGACCGGGCCGCCCACATGCACCGGCATGGCGCCGACCGTTGCCGGCAGCCTGATCTCATCGCCGGCCTCGATGATCTCCAGCTGGCGCAACAATTCGGTGAAACTGATATCGGGCTTGGGCCGGTTGATCACGATGCCCATCGCGCCATCGGCCGAATGGGCGCAGATATAGATCACGCTACGCTCGAAGCGCGGGTCCGCCATGGTGGGCATAGCGATGAGCAGCTGGCCGTCGAGATAGCCGCGCTGAGACTCGCCGGAATGTTCGCTCGCAGCCGCCATAAGGCTGAATCTAGCTTGCCCCGCAACTATTGCAACAGGGGTGCCGTGACGCGGTTTCCAGAGTGCGGTTCTAGCACTACAGTTGCGCTTTTTGGTGATCTCTGAATCCATGGGTTTCCATGATTCGGAGGTCATGGAATGGTTGGAGCATCGATCGAGGCGACGCTTGAGCTTTGGGCGTCTTCGTTGCG
>SKQW01000271.1 GCA_007118805.1 Rhodobiaceae bacterium
AGTGATCTGGAAGAAACCGTGCATCGCCTCAGCGGGCTGGAGGTGACCGTGAACTACGAGGAGGACGGCAGCGGCCCCCTGCCCGTCGCCCGCATGTTCACGTCGGTATCGATCCCCATTGCCGTGCCGTTGCTGCCCACCTACCAGTTCAACTACACCGTAGAGAGCTACGTCCCCAGGCCCTTCGAGCCCTGATCCTGCCTACAGTGGACGTTGCGTTGGGCCACCGGTACGCGCCCAAGGCCGCGGGAGCTGGCGCGGTAGGCCGCCTCTCAATGATTTCTGAACGGTTCTCGCTTTTCCTCCCCCTCCGCGGTTGGGGTGCGTTCGCGCGCGGCTGATCGGCTTAAAATCCGATCCGAGAGGACAGCAGGAGACACGATGCGACTTCATCCGATTTGGACCATTGCGAGCGTCTGTGCGCTGGGGCTCACGCTTCCCGCCTCCACCGCAGCCTCGGAGATCCCCGAGGGGCCGGCGGGCAACGCCTTCTACGATCCACCCAGTCCGCTTTCCGACGGCGAGCGTGGCGCGGTGATCTATGCACGTGGCTTCGACGGGACCATGGCCTTGCCCAGCGCGGCGCGGAACACGCTGGTCTTATATTACTCGGTAAGCCCGGACAACGAGCTCGTTCCCGTCTCCGGCACGGTTTCGGTGCCCCATGGCGAGCCACCCGAGGGCGGCTGGCCGGTCATCACCTGGTCGCACGGCACGACGGGCCTCAGCCGCGAATGCGCCCCCTCGCTCGATGGCCCGGACGGGCCGGAGCATGGCTACGTCAAGGCCATGCAGACGTTTCTCGACCGCTACGTCGCAAACGGCTACGCCGTCGTCGCAACCGACTATCAAGGTCTCGGTGTGGCCGGTGCCGAAGCCTATCTGCAGGGCGTGCCGACCGGTCGCAACGTGCTCGACATGGTCACGGCCGGACAGCAGATCGAGCCGGACGTCGGCAAGCGTTATGCCATCATGGGCCATTCCCAGGGTGGACAGGTCGAGCTCTTCGCCGCCGCGATGGGGCCGGATTATCTTCCGGATCACGAGCTCGTCGGCAATGCTGCCTTTGCCCCGGCCTCGCACTTCGCCGACCGGCTCGAAGCGCTGGTGACAACCGATGAGGTCGAGCCGGCACTGCCCTACGTGCTGTATATTCTGGTGTCCTACGCGCAGACCAACGAGGCGATTGATCTCGACCGCATCCTGACCCAGGAAGCAATCTCGCACCTGTCCGAACTCTATGACGGGTGCGAAGCGCAGGCGCTTGACCTGCCCTACTGGTCGCAAGCAGTCGCCTCCGAGCAGTTCGTCGACAATCCCGATCTGGAGGCGTACCGGGCCATGGCCGACTATAACGATCCGGGCAATCTGGAGATCGCGGTGCCCACCATTGTGTTTCAGGGTACCGATGACCACACCGTGCTGCCGGCCGGCACCGACGCCGTGCTTCGCCAGATGTGTGCCAATGGAAACGAGGTCTACTACCATCCGCTTCCCGGAGCGGACCATCGCGGCGCCATCGTCCACGGCGCGGATCCGGCCTTCGACTGGATCGAGGCGCGTTTCGCCGACGAGAGCGCGGACAGCAACTGCGGTGACCTGCCGGAGGCGGCCACGAACTGAAAGCAGCGGCAACGATCAGGCCCGCGTTCAATCCGGCGAATGCGGGCCACGCTGTTTTTCGTGTCAGGTCACGCCGAGCTTCTTCTGCAGGCTGGTCGACGAGGTGGTGTACTGGAAGACCAGCCGCTTGTCCGGATAGACGATGCGGAAGGCGGCCTGCGACATCAGCGCCGCCTCATGGAAGCCCGACAGGATCAGCTTCAGCTTGCCGGGATACCAGTTGATGTCGCCGATGGCGAAGATGCCGGGCTCGGAGGTCTCGAACTTCTCGGTATCGACCGGAATCAGGTTCTCGTGGAGATTGAGGCCCCAATTGGCGACCGGGCCGAGCTTCATGGTCAGGCCGAAGAAGGGCAGGAGCCGGTCGCAGGCGATCTCGGTGGTCGAGTCGTCGGCGCCGCGCACCGTGATCGCCTCCAGAACGCCGCCCTCTCCCTTGAGCGCGGCCACCTGGCCGAGCCTGAGCTCCATCTCGCCGGCCTCGACCAGCGCCTTCATCTTGTTGACCGAATCGGGCGCTGCCCGGAACGAGTCCCGGCGATGGACCAGCGTCAGATTGCGCACCACCGGCTGCAGGCTCAAGGTCCAGTCGAGCGCCGAGTCGCCGCCGCCCACGATGACGACGTTCTTGTCCCGGAAATCCTCCATGCGCCGCACGGCGTAATGGACGGATTTCTCCTCGAAGTCCTCGATCGCCGGGAACGGCGGGCGTTTGGGCTGGAAGCTGCCCCCGCCGGCGGCAATGACGACGAGCTTGGCTTCGAGTACCTGGCCCTGATCGGTGGTCACCCGGAACCCGCCATCGGGCAGCCGTTCGAGCCCTTCCACCATCTGGTTGAAATGGAAGGTCGGGTTGAACGGCTTGATCTGCTCCAGCAGCCGGTCAGTAAGCTCCTGACCGGAGATCACCGGGTAGGCCGGGATGTCGTAGATCGGCTTCTCGGGATAGAGTTCGGCGCACTGGCCGCCCGGCTTGTCGAGAATGTCGACGACATGGGCCTCCATGTCGTGCAGGCCGAGCTCGAACACGGCGAACAGGCCGACCGGCCCTGCTCCGATAATAACGACGTCGGTGGAGATCGCGTTGTTGGGCATGAGCATGCTTGAAGCTTTCCGGAGTCAGGCGCGGTGACGCAGCCAAGGCCGCGTGCCCACCGGCACTTCCCCGCGCTCGCTGACGGGCTGGAGATAGATTGGCACGTCGGTCAGCCGGCCATCGGCCAGCGCGCGTCGGGTTGGTTCGTGACTTATGGCAAAGGAGTCGAATCCGCAACGGCGCATGAACGGAATCTGGTCGAGCAGGACCTCGCCCGTGGCCCGCAACTCCCCGGCAAAGCCATAGCGCTCGCGCAGCAGGCGCGCCGCAGAATAGGAGCGGCCGTCGGTGAATTTCGGGAAATCGAGCGTAATGAGGGCAAGACGCGGCAGATCGGCGGCGATTTCCCTGACGTCGTCTCCCGCTGCCAGCGCCACGCCGACCTCCCATGCGCCGGGCGCATCGCTTCTCCGTAGATCCTGCCAGCGAGCAAGCGTGACGATCACCGCCCCTTCGGGCGGCAGCGCATCCTCGTCGCCGATCCGGGCCCAGCGGTCTTCAACGAAACCACCTCGACGCCAGAGGACGACGCCATCGGCCAACACATCGGTCCCCATCATGGTCATTGCCCCGCGGCTGCCTGGGTCAGGGTGCGCAGGAACCGTCCATTGTGGGACAGGTGAATCCCGCATTCGGTCTTGCCCGTGCCGCGCCACCGTCCCGCGCGGAGCTCCTCTCCGGTGTGCACGGCACTGGTGCAGGGCGCGCAGCCGATCGAAGGATATCCCCGCGCGACCAGCGAGTGCGCCGGAAGCTGGTGGATCGCCATGTGATCGGCCAGATCGTCGGCTTCCCACGCCGCCAGCGGATTCACCTTGATCCGTGCGCCGTCGGCCTCGAACAGCGGCAGGCCGTGCCGCGAGGCCGCCTGATAGCGCTTGCGCCCGGTGATCCAGACATCGAAACCGTCAAGGGCATGTTCCAGCGGCTCGCTCTTGCGCAACGCACAGCAGGCGTCCGGCGTCCGGGCATGAAGCCCGCCATCAGGATCGATGGCTCGAACCGCGTCGGGATCGGGACCGACGGAGCGGACGTCGCGTAGCCCGAGCCGGGCGACGAGCCGGTCGCGGTGGGCCAGTGTTTCTGGGAAGTGCTTGCCAGTGTCCAGGAAAATGACCGGGGTCGCCGGGTCGACCGACGCGACGAGATGAAGCAGCACCGCCGAATCCGCGCCGAACGAAGAGACGACCGCGATTCGGCCCGGCGCGAGCTCCCGCAGGGCGAAGTCGAGAACCGTCCGGGCCGGCTCACCGGAGAACAGGCGGTCCAGCGCCTTGGGGTGCGCGGCGAGAGAGATGACCTCACCCGCCATAGAGCGCCTCCTTGAACGGCGCCTCACCGACCCGACGATAGGCGCCGAGGAAACTCTCGTCCGGCGACTGGCGCAGCGCCACATAGGTGTCGACAATGGTCTCCACCGCGTCGACGACCTCCCCGGCTGAAAAGCCCTTGCCGACGATCTCGCCGATCGCGGCATCCTCGGCCGGGGAACCGCCGAGGGTGATCTGGTAGAATTCCTCACCCTTCCGGTCGACGCCGAGAATGCCGATATGGCCCACATGGTGGTGGCCGCAGGCATTGATGCAGCCGGATATCTTGATCGCCAGATCGCCCACCTCGCGCTGACGGGCCGGATCGGCGAAGCGCTCGGAAAGCTGCTGGGCAATGGGAATGGAGCGGGCGTTGGCGAGGGCGCAGTAATCGAGCCCCGGGCAAGCAATGATGTCGGTGATGAGCCCGACATTGCCGGTGGCAAGCCCCGCTTCCTGAAGCCGGCCATAGATCTCCGGCAGGTCGTTCTTGCGCACATGGGGCAACACCAGGTTCTGCTCGTGGCTGACCCGGATCTCGGAGAAAGCATAGCGCTCGGCAATGTCGGCGACGGCTTCCATCTGCTCAGCGGTGGCATCGCCCGGGACGCCGCCCACCGGCTTGAGCGAAATCGTCACCGAGGCATAGCCCGGCATCCGGTGGGGATGCATGTTGCGCTCGATCCAGTCGCCGAATTCCCGATTGGCGGCAATGGCGCGGCTTAGCCGCCCGGCTTCCACGGGCAGGGTTTCGAACTCTGGCGGCACGAAATAGGCGGCGATGCGTTCACGCTCGTCTGCCGGCAGGTCGAGCGCGCCGTCGCGGAGCGCCGCGAATTCCTCCTCCACTTCCGTCCGGAACGACTCGATGCCGCGCTCGTGGACGAGGATCTTGATCCGCGCCTTGTATTTGTTGTCGCGCCGCCCCCAGCGATTGTAGACCCGCAGGATCGCCTCGAGATAGGCAAGCAGGTAGCGCTCGGCCACGAAGGGATTGATCTCGTGAGCCATCATCGGCGTGCGGCCCTGACCGCCCCCGACAAAGACCCGGAAGCCGAGACCGCCATCGTCCCCGCGCCGTATCTCCATGCCGATATCATGGGTGCGGATTGCTGCCCGGTCCGTCGCCGCGCCCGTCACGGCCACCTTGAACTTGCGCGGCAGGAAGGAGAATTCCGGGTGCAGCGACGACCATTGCCGCACAATCTCGGCATAGATGCGCGGATCGGCGACCTCATCGGCCGCCGCTCCGGCGAAGTGATCGGCGGTGACGTTGCGGATGCAGTTGCCGGAGGTTTGGATGGCGTGCATCTCGACCGACGCCAGCTCCTTGAGGACCTCCGGGATGTCCTCCAGACGGGGCCAGTTGAACTGGAGGTTCTGCCGGGTGGTGAAATGGCCATATCCGCGATCATAGGTGCGCGCGATATGGGCGAGGGTGCGCATCTGGCGGGACGACAGCGTGCCGTATGGAATGGCGATCCGCAGCATATAGGCGTGAAGCTGCAGATAGACGCCGTTCATCAGCCGCAGCGGCTTGAACTCCTCCTCGGTCAGCTCCCCGGCCTGCCGGCGCCGCACCTGATCGGCGAACTGGGCCACGCGGGCCTCCACGAAGGCGCGGTCGAACTCGTCATAGCGGTACATCACGCCACCTCGCTCACGGGCTGGTGGTCAAGCGAATGGCCGGTTGTCGGGCCTTGGGCACGTATGCGTTCGCGCAGCCGGGCGGGCTGGACACCGTCCTCGACCAGCTCGACGTCGATCAGATAGGGCTCGACCACGAAGCGATCGGCGACCGCTGCCGCTCCGGCAGCCTCGGCGGTCTCGGCCTCGGCGTCATCACGCACGAGTCGGGCGGCGTCCAGCTTGCTGACCCAGCCACCGTCTTCGGAAAGATAGACCACTCGGCCGTCGCCGAGTCGGTTCGCGGTGAGCACTCTCAGTTCGGATTTTGTTTTGCGCGACGACATGTCGACCTCCTCACGCCGCAAATTCTTCCAGTTGACCGCCAAGGGCGGCCCGGCTTGGGTACCCCAGATGGGCCGGAAGGCCGGGAACCACCGACCAGTCGATGCCCGCCGCGGCCAGGGTCCGGCATTCCGCGCAGTGCGCCGGGTAGCTTGTGGCATCTCCATGCGACAGCCGCACGACCCGCGCGCCGCTCCCCGCCTCGGCCAAGAGCACACCGGCGGGACCGTCCGTCGGGGAGTCGGCTGCCAGCGCGATGCGCTTGGCGTCGCGGCGCACGAGGTCGAGCACCCCCTCGTCGATCCCCGCGTCGTGCACGACGACATCGGCCTCGGCGAGCACCCGCTGTGCTCTCAGCGTCAGCAGATCGGCGGCCCCCGGCCCGGTACCAACGAACCAGACAGCGCCCGGCTCGCCCCCGGCCCGGCGCACCGAATCGATGAGCCGCATGGCCTGTTGCCGCACCTCGGAAGCGCCGGCCTCTGCCATCGCTTCGGTACCGAAATAGCGCCGCCAGAAATCGAGCCGCCGCCGGCCGGGCGGGAGCAGTTCGGCCACACGCGCGCGCAGGCCGCCGGCCAGCTCCGCCAGACGCCCCAGGCCTGGTGGCAGCAACGCCTCGATCCGCGTCCGCAGTATCCCGGCCAGCACCGGCGCGGCCCCCTCCGTCGAGATTGCGACGGTCACCGGCGCGCGGTCGACGAAGGCCGGCGTCAGCACGTCGCAAAGGGCCGGCCGATCGACCACATTGACCGGCACCCCGGCGGCCCGCGCCAGGCCGGCAAGGGCTCGGTCCTCGGCCTCGTCCTCGGTGCCGATGAAAACGAGCGCTGCGCCGGCGAGGTCCGCGCGCCCCAGCGGCCGAGCATGAACCCGATAGCCGTGCCGCGCCGCCTCCATGGCGGCGAGCCCGCCCGCCTGGGCCGCGAATACGTGGACCTCTGCCTCGGTCTTGGCCAGAAGCCTTAGCTTGCCGGCGGCCGGTTCGCCGCTGCCGACCACCACGACCCTGCGGCCGGCGACCTGAACGGAAACGGGGAATGTCTTCAACTTGCCCATGTCGAGCCTCGCAACTGACCGGCCGGGATAGTGCGCCAGCGGCCCGCTCCCCGCAACGGGGGCCGCAAGAAAAAGCAAGTAAATTCAGAAGTTTAGAATCCCGCAGAACGTGGTGCTACGGTCGAAGGCTTCGGCATGAACTCGTTTCCCTCGAACAGGGGCGAGACAAAATGGCGATTGTCGCGTCGCCGCTGCCTGAACACCCAACGCCCGTCACGGCAATCCTGTCCACCGGCCGGCCCGAACCGTGGTGCGCGGTTGCGGCAGCCCGCCCGCCGGGTTGCTCGCCACCGTCATGCGTCGGCCATCTCTTCCTCGGGCACCAGCGCCACCCGCAGCCCGTCGAGTTCGGCCGACAGCAGGATCTGGCAAGACAGCCGCGTCGCCGCGTCCTCCGCGCCCAGCCGGTCGAGCATGTCGAGTTCGTCGTCCTGGGGCGCTGGAACCCTGTCCAGCCATTGCCGGGCGATCCGCACCATGCAGGTGCCGCACAGCGCCGCCCCGCCGCACTCGGCCCGCATCGGCAGGCCCCAGTCGCGGATCACCTCCATCACCCGCCAGCCCTCAAGGGCATCGAGCGGGTGTTCGCGACCGTCGCGGTCGAGCACGAAAATCTTCATCGTCGGTCTCCTCGGATCTCTCGAACGGTCAGTTGCGAGGACCGAAGGGCGACGACAGGCGGGCGGCATACAGGGCAGAGGCCGCTACGTCAAACCGAATGCGCTAAAGCGTCCGTTAGTGCAGACGTGCCGGTGCGCGGCGGGGCCGGCTCGCCCCCCGTTGCGGCCCGCGCGGTCCGCTATCCTCCTCGAACAGCTCGGCGAGTTTCTCGGTCATGACGCCGCCGAGCTCCTCGGCGTCCACGATCGTCACCGCGCGGCGATAATAGCGGGTGACGTCATGGCCGATGCCGATGGCGATCAGCTCAACCGGTGAACGCGTCTCGATTTCCTCGATGACCCGGCGCAGATGCCGTTCGAGATAGTTGCCCGGATTGACCGAAAGAGTGGAGTCGTCGACCGGCGCGCCGTCGGAGATCATCATCAGGATGCGCCGCTGCTCGGGCCTGGCCAGCAGGCGGTCATGGGCCCAGGCCAGCGCCTCGCCGTCAATGTTCTCCTTGAGCAGCCCCTCGCGCATCATCAGGCCGAGATTGCGCCGGGCACGCCGCCAAGGCATGTCGGCCGACTTGTAGACGATGTGCCGCAAATCATTGAGGCGGCCGGGCGAGGGCGGCTTGCCCGAGGCGAGCCAGTGTTCCCGGCTCTGGCCGCCTTTCCAGGCGCGCGTGGTGAAGCCCAGTATCTCGACCTTGACTCCGCAGCGCTCGAGCGTGCGCGCTAGGATGTCGGCACAGGTCGCCGCGACGGTGATCGGCCGACCGCGCATCGACCCGGAATTGTCGAGCAGCAGCGTGACCACCGTGTCCCGGAAATTCATGTCCTTTTCCTGCTTGAAGGACAGCGGATGCAGCGGGTCGATGACGACGCGGGTCAGGCGCGCAGCGTCGAGAAGCCCCTCTTCGAGGTCGAAGTCCCAGGCCCGGTTCTGCTGCGCCATAAGGCGGCGCTGCAGGCGGTTGGCGAGCCGCGTGACCACGCCCTGAAGGCTGTTGAGCTGCTTGTCGAGGAAGCCACGCAGCCGCTCCAGCTCGTCCGGGTCGCACAATTCCTCGGCGTTGACGCGCTCGTCGAAGCGGGTGGTGTGAATGCGGTAGTCATCGATGCCGACATTGGAGAAGGGGAAGTTCGGCCGCCAGGGTTCGCTGGCCTGGCTGGCATCCTCAGACTCGGCGTCCGCCTCCATCTCCTCGGCGCGGGTCTCGGTCGCCTCGACCTCACCCTCCTGCTCCTCGCCACTTTCCTGGGCCTCATCGGTGTCGGCGGCGTCGGCAGACTGGCTCTGGCTCTCCTCGCTCTCCTCGCTCCTCGTGTCGGAGCTGTCCTCGCCCTCCTCCTGCTGGCCCTCCTCCTGCTGCTCTGAGCCCAGTTCGTCGGCCATTTCGAGCGAGGCAATCAGGTCACGCGCGGCTTCGGCATAGCTGCCCTGATCGTTGACGCATTCGCGCAGCCGCGCGAGGTCCTCGCCGGCGCGCTCCTCGATCCAGTCGCGCCACAGTTCGACCGCGCGGATGCCGCTCGCCGGCGGCGCCTGCCCGGTCATGCGCTGACGCACCATTAGCGCCACGGCATCCTCGAGCGGCACGTCGGCCCGCGACTCGGCCGAGGACAGGTTCATCCGGGCATAGCGCGCCTCCAGCATGGCGCCGAGATTCTCCGCCACCCCGCTATAACGCTGCGCGCCGATCGCCTCGCAGCGGGCCTGCTCCACCGCCTCGTAGACCGCGCGCGCATTGCGCCCCTGGGGCGCGTGCCTGCGCAGCACCTTTTCATCGCTACACGCCAGCTTCAGGGCGAGGGCATCGGCCTGGCCGCGAGTGACCGCCGCCTCGCCGGAGGAAAGCTTGCGGGGCGGCTCCGGCAGCCGGGCCACGTTGCCGGACACCCCGACCCGGTCGGCGGAGTAGGACACCTCCAGATCGCCGCGCCCGGACAGGGCGCGCAAGGTGGTCGAGACGGCGCGCTTGAAGGGTTCGCCAAAAGCGCTGCGTCCGCCGGATCCGGATCGGGTCATGGAAACCTCCCGCGCCACCCGGTCAGTTCAATGCGAGATTGACGGTTGATTCCGGCAGCTCCTTGCCGAAGGCGCGCTGGTAGAACTCGGCCACGATGCCCCGCTCCACCTCATCGCACTTGTTGAGGAAGGTCAGCCGGAACGCCATGCCGAGATCGCCGAAGATCTCGGCGTTCTCCGCCCAAGTCATTACCGTGCGGGGGCTCATGACGGTGGACAGATCGCCATTCATGAAGGCGTTCCGTGTGAGGTCGGCTACGCGGACCATGCGCGAGACAGTGTCGCGCCCGCTGTCGGTCTGGAATTGCTTGACCTTGGCCAGCACGATGTCGACCTCGTCGTCATGCGGCAGATAGTTGAGCGTGACCACGATTGACCAGCGGTCCATCTGGCCCTGGTTGATCTGCTGGGTGCCGTGATAAAGGCCGGACGTGTCGCCGAGGCCGATCGTGTTGGTGGTGGCAAACAGCCGGAAGGCAGGATGGGGCCGGATGACCCGGCGTTGGTCGAGCAGGGTGAGCTTGCCCGACAGCTCCAGCACGCGCTGGATCACGAACATGACGTCGGGCCGGCCGGCATCGTATTCGTCGAAGACCAGCGCGGTATTGTTCTGCAACGCCCAAGGCAGGATGCCGTCCTGGAACTCGGTCACCTGCTGGCCGTCGCGCAAGACGATCGCGTCGCGCCCGACGAGATCGATCCGCGAGATATGGCTATCCAGATTGACCCGCACGCAGGGCCAGTTGAGGCGCGCCGCCACCTGCTCGATATGGGTGGACTTGCCGGTGCCGTGATAGCCCTGGATCAGGACCCGGCGGTTGTGGGCGAAGCCGGCCAGGATGGCCAGCGTTGTCTCGCGGTTGAACTGATAGTCGGGATCGGGGTCTGGCACGTGCTCGTCGGCCTCGGAAAAGGCGGGCACCTCGAGATCGCTGTCGATACCGAACACCTGCCGGACCGAGACCTTCATGTCCGGCAGGGTTCGCGGCTCTGCGGCTTCGCTAGTCATGCTGCCTCCAGCTGGCGGGGCCGTCCGGGCCCGCGTGGTGATCGTCCTGGGTGAAGCTCTTGGGGCCGGACGCTGCTTGCTAGCAATCGCGATAGAAACCCGAGGCCTTGAGCGTGGCGTAGGCCTCGATGATCTGGCGCAATCGCCCTTCCTTGCTCCGGTCACCGCCATTGGCGTCCGGATGATGGCGCTTCACCAATTCCTTGTAACGCGCCTTGATTTCGGCTCCTGAAGCCGTTTCGTCAAGTCCAAGGGCATCGAGGGAGCGCCGTTCGGCATTGCCGACCCGCCGGCGTTCGGGGGTCGCCGTGCTGGCGCCATTGCCGCTTCCGGCGAACAAGTCGAAGGGATCGATGAAGAAATCCGCCTTGAACCCGAACTCATGGCCGCCGCCGGTGCGCCCGTGACCGTGGCCGTTCGAAGCCATCGACCAGGTCGGGCGGTGCCCGGTCGTCCGCGAGGCCATCCAGGCCGCCATGTCCTCATCGGACATGCCCTCGAACCAGTTGTACGAGCGGTTATAGTCACGCACATGGTCGAGGCAGAAGCGGAAATACTGTCCCTCCCGGCGGCGCCCTTTGGGCGCGCGATGGGTCGCTGGTCGATTGCAGCCCGGCGCCTCGCAAACGGGCTCCTCCTCCCGCGCCGGCGACGGCCGCTCGCGGGCGATACGGATAGAGTCGAACCATTTCGAGTCGAGTTTCATGACACTTGGATTATGGTCACCTGCCCCGCCCTAGACAAGCGCATGCAAGGCGTCTTCTTGAACCCTCACCCGCTTGGCGCGATAGGCGACCTTGGCGGGATGCCATTCGGCTGAGGTCCGTTGTTTCATTCTATCACCGCAATGGAGTTGGCTACGCGGAACAAGCGGAGGCACCGATGTAGACTGTCAGATCCTACCTCGCGCGGTGGAAGCCGCATCGCCGGTAGACGCCTGGCCGATGCCCAGGGGATAGTCCTCTTCGACGAGATAGGGGCCGCCGCCCTGGCCGGCCCGCGAGGAGAACAAGACGAACCGGTCGACCTCGAACGGCCTTGTCGTGAACCCGCCGCGGGTTTCCAGATAGCGCGCCACGACACTGGACGGAACGCCCTTCAGCCTGGCGAGCGTGATATGCGGAGTGAACTTGCGCCCCTCTGCCGGCAGCCCAGCCCGCTGAATCAGGCGCTCATGCTCGGCCTGCAAGGCCATAAGTTCCGGCGATGCTTCAAGGCCGGCATAGACGGCGTGCGGCTTGCGCCCGCCGAACGCGCCAACCCCGACAAGCCGCAGCGTGAAACTGGGCCGAGCGACCTCGGCCAGCTTCTCGGCGATGTCATCGGCGGTCGGATTGTCGATGTCGCCGATGAAGCGCAGGGTGATGTGGTAGTTCTCCGGCCCAAGCCAACGCGCACCCGGCAGCCCGCCGCGCAGTTCCGTCAGCGCGGTCACGATGTCGGGCGGCAGTTCGAGCCCAGTAAAAAGGCGTGGCATATCGCAGTCTCAGCTCGCCGCTTTAATTCGCTCGATCAATGTCTCGACCATCGGCAGGATGCGCTCGACGATCACCTCGACACCGGCTGCGTTGGGATGCATCCCATCGTCGAGGTTGAGCAATGGGTCGAGCGCGACACCGTCAAGAAAGAAGGGATAGAGGATGGCATCATGTTCCTCGGCCAGCTCAGGATAGATCGAATCGAAGGCGGCGCGATAGTCCTCGCCCAGATTGGGCGGCGCGTACATGCCCGTAAGGAGTACCTCGATATCGCGCGCGGCGAGCCGTTCGACAATGTCGCCGAGCGCCCTTCGGGTCTGCTCGGGATCGATGCCGCGCAGGGCGTCATTGGCACCGAGTTGGACGATTACGGCATCGGTTCCGTCCGGCACCGCCCAGTCGAGCCGTTCGCGCCCGGCCGAGGACGTGTCCCCGGAAACCCCGGCATTGACGATTTCCACATCATAACCGCGCGCGCGCAGCGCCGCCTCAAGCTGCTCTGGGAAGGCGGCGGTGGGCGGGAGCTCGTAGCCCGCCGTCAGGCTGTCGCCGAGCGCCACGATCCGGATCGTGTCCGCGGCGGCGACCGTGGACATCCCTGCCCACACGGCGACCGCCAACACAATCGTGAGCCGGAAAGCCTCAGAAAACCCTTGGCCGAGTCGCTTCATCGTCCCATATGACCGGGGTCCCGAATCGGAGGGGGGCCGTGTACTTTCGACTGCAATTTCCTGGAGTAGCGATCCGTGCCGCATGACGCCATCCTTGTCGAGAACGTCCACCTCGAACTCGGCAGCGGAGCTGCGAGAGTCCACGTCTTGCGTGGTGTTAGCGTGAATATAGGGGCGGGTGAAGCCGTCGGCATCGTCGGCCCGTCGGGTTCGGGCAAATCAACGCTGCTGATGGTGATGGCCGGGCTTGAGCGGCCGGATTCCGGGCGTGTCGTGGTGGCCGGCCAGGATTTCTCCGAACTCGACGAGGATGCGCTGGCGCGTTTCCGCGGCCAGAATGTCGGGATCGTCTTCCAGTCCTTTCACCTCATCCAGAACATGACGGCGCTGGAAAACGTCGCGGTACCCCTTGAGATCGCAGGCCATGACGATGCGTTCGAGCGCGCCCAGAACGAATTGAAGCTCGTCGGACTAGCCGAGCGCATGGACCATTATCCCGCCGAAATGTCGGGCGGCGAGCAGCAGCGCGTGGCATTGGCGCGCGCCCTCGTCGTCGAGCCGGCGATCCTGTTCGCCGACGAGCCGACGGGCAACCTCGATGCCACCACCGGCGAACAGATCGTCGAGCTGATGTTCGACCTGCAGGCCCAGCGCGGCGCCACCCTCGTCCTCGTTACCCACGATCTGGAGCTGGCCGCGCGCTGCGGCCGGACGATCGCGCTCAAGGACGGCGTGGTCGACACCGCCGACGCCCCCAGGCCACGGGCGCTCGTTGGATGACGGCGACCGCCTGGGCCGGCCGCGGCCTGCCGACACCATTGCGCTTTGCGTTGCGCGAATTGCGCGGCGGCCTCAAGGGCTTCTATGTCTTCATCGCCTGCATTGCGCTGGGCGTTGCCGCAATCGCGGCAGTTGGCTCGGTCTCCCGGGCACTCCAGGACGGCATTTCGGAACAGGGCCAGACAATTCTCGGCGGCGATCTTGCTGTTTCCCTGATACATCGCGAGGCCGATCGGGAGGAACTCGAGCTCCTGGAGTCCCTCGGGGACGTCAGCCGTGTTGCCACGCTGCGGGCAATGGCCCGGCGCATCACCGGCACGTCGGCCCAGGCGCTGGTCGAGCTCAAGGCGGTCGACGACGCCTATCCTCTCGTCGGCGAGCTGACCGTGGCCGGAGGTGGCAATCCCTCCGCGCTGCTCGCCCGCGACGGAGAGACTTTCGGCCTTCTGGCCGAGCCCGCCTTCGCGGTCCGCATCGGGGCCGAGATCGGCGACGAGATCCAGCTCGGCGGCGGCCGCTTCGTACTGACCGGCCTCATCGAGCGCGAGCCCGACCGTCTATCCAGCGGCGGCGTCGGCTGGGGCCCGCGCGTTATGATATCCGTCGATGCGCTCACCGAAGCGGGTCTGTCGCAGCCCGGCAGCCTCGTGCGGTGGCGCTATCGCATTGCGCTGCCGCCGCCGGCCTCCGACGCCCAGCTTCAGGCGGCCACGGCCGAAATCAATGCCCGCGCCGACCAGTCTGGCTGGCGGGTGCGCCCGCGCGACGATGCCGCCCCGGGCCTTGCCGAGCAGATCTCGCGGTTCTCGATGTTCCTGACCATGGTCGGCCTGACCGCCCTGCTGGTCGGCGGCGTCGGCGTGGCCAACGCCGTCAACGCCTATCTCGACTCGCGGCGCGAGACCATTGCCACGCTGAAGAGTCTCGGGGCACCGGGCGGGCTCGTATTCCGCACCTACCTCATCGAGATGATGCTGCTCACCGCCGTGGCCATGGCCATCGGGCTGGCCATCGGTGCGGCGATGCCATGGCTCGTGGGCTCCACGCTGTCGAGCTTCGTGCCGGTGGCGGACGCCGTGCCCGGCCTCTACCCTGGAACGCTGGTCCAGGCGGCGGCCTATGGCGCGCTGACGGCGCTCGCCTTCGCGCTGTGGCCGCTGGGCCGGGCGCGCGACATTCCGCCGACCGCGCTCTACCGGGACCATGTGGCAACCGCCAAAGCGTGGCCACGCCGGCGCTATATCGCCGCGCTCGGGCTGATCGTGGCCCTGCTAATCGGCCTTGCGGTACTGCTCGCCTTCGACACGCGCCTTGCGCTTTATTTTGTCGCCGGCGCCCTGGGAGCCTTCCTGATCTTGCGCATCGTCGCCGCGCTCGTCATGGCTCTGGCGCGCCGCGCGCCGCGAATCCGCTCCGTCGCATTGCGGCTCGCCATCGCCGCCATCCATCGCCCGGGCGCGGTGACGCCGAGCGTGATCCTGTCCCTCGGGCTCGGCTTGTCGCTGCTGGCGACCATCGCGCTCGTTGACGGCAACCTGACGCGCCAGCTCACCCACAATATGCCGGACCGGGCGCCGAGCTTCTATTTCCTCGACATTCCCCGCGCCGACGCGCAGCGCTTTGACGCCTTCGTAACCGAACGGGCCCCAGATGGTGTGCTGGAGTCGGTTCCCATGATGCGCGGGCGGATCGTTTCGCTTGCCGGCACCTCGGCAGCCGACTTCGACCCGCCACCGGACGCGGCCTGGGTATTGCGGGGCGACCGTGGCGTGACCTATGCCGACGAGGCGCCGGACCACTCGGAGGTCGTCGAGGGCGAATGGTGGGCGCCCGATTACGACGGTCCTCCGCTCGTCTCCCTGACAGCCGATATCGCCGAAGCCTTTGGCCTTGAGATCGGCGACGAGATCGAGATCAACGTGCTCGGTCGGCCGATTCGCGCGGAGATCGCCAATTTGCGCACGGTCGACTGGCAGTCGCTGTCGATCAATTTCATCCTGATCTTTTCGCCCAACACCTTTGCCGGTGCCCCGCACATGCAGCTTGCCACCATCACCATGCCGGACGGGGTTGGCAACGAGTCGGAACTCGCCCTGATGCGGGCCGTCACCGAAGAGTTTCCGACGGTCACGACCGTTCGTGTCCGCGAAGCACTCGATTCGGTGAGCCGACTCGTGGAGCGGTTGACCTGGGCGGTGCGCTCGGCCTCGGGCTTCACGCTTGTTGCGGGCGTCCTCGTGCTCGCGGGTGCCCTGGCCGCCAGCCATCGCCATCGTATTCACGATGCGGTGGTTCTCAAGACGCTGGGCGCGGGGCGGCGGCGTCTTGTGTCCGCCTATGCGCTGGAATTCGCCCTGCTCGGCCTGGTCACCGCCCTCTTCGCGCTGGCCGCGGGGACCCTTGCGGCTTGGATAGTCGTCACCCAGGTGATGCGCCTCGACTTTGCATTCCTGCCCGCCGTGGCTCTCATCGCCGTCGTTGCGGCGCTAACAGTGACGGTGGGGCTGGGCCTTGCCGGCACGTGGCGCGTGCTCGGGCGACGGCCGGCGCAATATCTCCGCGAGCTGTAGGGCGGGCCGTCATCGCCCCCCTTTGGATCAACCCGACCAGAGCGGATTGTCCGCCCACCGAGATCCGGTCACGCTGCCTTGGCAGCCAGAAATTCCCCCATGCGTTGCAGCGCCCGGCGAATGTTCTCGGTGGAATTGGCGTAGGACACGCGGATATAACCCTCGCCGAGAATGCCGAAATCGGGGCCGCCGATTACCGCGACACCGGCCTCCTCCAACAGCGCGGAGGCGAGCGCTTTGGCCTTCCAGCCGGTCGCGCTGACATTGGGATAGGCATAGAAGGCGCCCTTGGGCACCCGGCAGGTGACATCGGGCAAAGCGTTCAGCCCGTCCACGACCACGCCGCGCCGCCGGTCGAACTCCGCGACCATGTCGCGCGACTGATCCTGCGGGCCCTCCAGCGCCGCGATCCCCGCCCACTGGCTCGCCGCGTTGACACAGGAATAGGCGTTGACCGAGAGCTTGCGGGCGAGATCGAAAAGCTGCGGCGGCCACAAGGACCAGCCGAGCCGCCAGCCTGTCATGGCATAAGTCTTCGACCAGCCGTCCAGGAGGATCAGCCGGTCGCGGATCTCCGGATAGGCGAGCAGCGAGCGGTGCTCGAGACCGTCGAAGGTCATCTGGCCATAGATCTCGTCGGACAGGACGGCGACCTGTGGATGCCTGGCAAGCCCGGCAACCAGCTTGTCAATCTCGTCCTTTGGGGTGACGCCGCCGGTCGGGTTGGCGGGGCTGTTTAGGACGAGAAGCCGGGTGTCCGGCGTGATCAGCGACAGGGTCTCTTCGGCCGAGAAGGCGAAGTCATTGTCCTCCCGGATCGGCACCGGAACGGGCCGCGCGCCGGTGAACTCGATCATCGAGCGATAGATGGGAAAGCCCGGATCGGGATAGAGGATATCGGCGCCCGGCTCGCCGAACATGAGGATCGCCATGAACATGGTCACCTTGCCGCCCGGCACGACCATGACCAGGCCGGGATCGATCTCTACGCCGAGGCGCCTGTGCACATCGGCCGCCACCGCCTCGCGCAATGGAAGGATGCCCGGCGCCGGCGTGTAGCCGTGATGCCCGTCGCGCAGCGCCTTGATTCCGGCCTCGACGATATGATCGGGCGTGCGGAAATCCGGCTGGCCGATCCCCAGATTGATGATGTCGCGCCCGGCCTGGGCAAGCTCGGTGGCACGGGCGAGCACCGCGAAGGCGTTCTCCTCGCCGATGCGGTCGAAAGCGGCAACAGTCTTGAGCATGGTCCCTCCGATCTAGGAAGCGTGGTTTAGCGCGCCGCGGCCGCCACTGGCAAATCGGCCAGTGTGATGCCTCAGCGCAGCCGCGCCATGGCGGCATCGACGTCATCGAGAAACGCTTGGCGCTTGGCGTCGTCGGCGTCATCCATCCCGTAAAGCGCGTAATACTCGGTGGCGGCGCGGGGCGCCGCGATCGCCCGCAACACCCGGCGCACCATGCGCCGGGGCGGATCGCGCAGGAAGAAGGCCACCCACCACGGCGCACCGTAGGTCGCGATGCCGACGATCCGCCGAAGCCCGGTCAGGTGCGGACGGGTCCCACCCTGCCTCAGGCTGAATGACACACCGGGCAGGAAAACCCTGTCGAGATAGCCCTTGAGTATCGCCGGGAAGCCGAAATTCCACACCGGGAAGACGAGCACCAGTGCCTCTGCCGCGGTCAGCCGGTCGACATGCTGGTTCACGCTCTTGCGGTTTTCCGCTTCGTCCTCGTAGACGATGCGCTCTTCACGGCTCATCGCCGCTTCGAAGCCCTCGGCATAGAGGTCGCACAAGTCGACCTCGTGTCCGGCGCGTTCCAGTGCCTCGACGGCGCGGGTGCGTAGCGCGGCGCAGAAGCTGGCCTCTACTGGATGGGCGTAGAGCACCAGCACGCGCATGGGTCGCGCTCACTCAATTCTCGCGCGCCACGGCACTTTCGTGCCAGCGGCGCAGCAGGAGATGCGAGATCAGGCTGGTGGTTGCGAAGATCGCCACCCCGGCGGCCGAGATGAGCACCAGCCCGGCAAACAGCCGCGGCATGTTGAGCCGGAACTGAGCCTCCAGAATGCGGAATGCCAGCCCCGACTGCGCGCCGGCCGAGCCGGCGGCGAACTCGGCCACCACCGCCGCGATCAGCGCCAGCCCGCCGCTGATCCTGAGGCCGGTCAGGAAATAGGGCAGCGCCGAGGGCACCTTGAGCAGGAACAGAGTCTGCCAGCGGCTCGCCCCGTTGAGTTCGAATAGGTTCAACAGATTATGGTCCACGCTCTTGAGGCCCTGCGTGGTGTTCGACAGGACGGGGAAGAACGCGACGATGAAGGCGCAGATCAGGATCGCTGACTGGGTGGTCGGCGCGTAGACCAGGATTAGCGGGGCGACAGCGACGATCGGCGTGACCTGCAGCACCACGGCGTAGGGATAGACGGCAAGCTCCGCCCAGCGCGACTGGACCAGGATGACGGCCAGAAGGACCCCCCCGACGAGCGCCAGGGCGAGCGCCGAGAAGGTGATCTTGAGCGTAACCATAAGCGCCGGACCGAGCACGGCCCAATCTGCGACGATCGCCTGGGCCACCAGTCGCGGGCCCGGCAGCAGATAGTGCGGGACCTCGTAGGCGACGACATACCATTCCCACAGCGCCAGTAGCGCCACCAAGATCGCCAGCGGCACGGCGATCCTCAGCACGCGTTCACTGTGGGGGCGTTGGTGCGCGGACTGGTCCTCCTGCACTGCCCGCATGCGGGCGGCCCGGCGGGAGTCGAGCGCCGTCATGCCGCACGAACCTCCATTGCCCGGTGCAGCGCGGCTGAAACCTGCCGGCAATAGCCGCCGTAATCGACCGAGCTCCGGAAGCTCTCGTCGCGGGGATAGGGCGCGTCGATGGGAATGTCCGCGGTGATCCGGCCAGGGCGAGCGCTCATCACCAGGATGCGGTTGGACAGATAGACGGACTCGAAGACGGAGTGGGTGACGAAGATCACCGTCCAACCCAGCGATTGCCAGAGCTGCAACAGCTCGTCGTTCAGCTTGAACCGGGTGATCTCGTCGAGCGCGCCGAAGGGCTCATCCATGAGGAGCAATTCCGGGCGGGTGACGAGCGCGCGAGCGATCGACACCCGCATCTTCATGCCGCCCGATAGCTCCCGGGGATAGGCTCCGGCAAATCCATCGAGGCCGACCAGGGACAGCGCGTCCATGACCTCATGCCGTGCCACCCGCTTGGAGGTGCCGGCGAGCCGCAGCGGCAGCCAGACATTGCTGAACACGCTCGCCCAGGGCATCAGGGTCGGCTCTTGGAAGACGAAGCCGATCCCGCTCTGCCCCACCCGGCCGGCTTCGGCGCGCGGCCAGCGGATTGCGCCGCCGCTCACCTCGCCCAGTCCCGCTGCAAGCCGCAGCGCCGTCGACTTGCCGCAGCCCGACGGGCCGAGCAGGCTGACGAATTCGCCCTTCTGCACGGTCAGGGAGACATCCTTGAGCGCTACCGTGCCGTTGGAAAAGGTCTTGTCGACCCGGTCGAACACGACGCTCGGCGACGTCACCGCCTCAGCTCCCGCACAGCTTAGTCCCCGTCCGTCAGCTCGGCCCGCAAGCCGAGCCCCACGCCCTGGCAGACGAACTGCGACGTGAAGGCACGGGTCGGGTCGATGTCCCCGTCGGTGACCCCGGCGGCCACCATGCGTTCGAAGAAGGAGCGCACCCGCTCCTCCGTCATGCACCCCATGCCCTTCTCCCGCGCAATGCCGGAATCGACGATGCCGTAGTCCTTCATCTTGTCGATGGCATAGGCGATTAGGTCGTCCGTCATTTCCGGATTGTGCTCCTTGATCAGCGCGTTGCCGGCCGTGTTGTCGCCGTAGAGATAGGTGTACCAGCCGATAATCGAGGCATCGACGAAACGCTGGACGAGATCAGGCCGATCCTCGACCAGCTCGTGCCGGGTTTCGATCTGCGTTGAATAGGTGTCAAAACCGTGGTCGGCGAGAAGGAAGATCTTCGGCGACCAGCCCGCTTCGCGCTCGATCTGGTAGGGCTCGGAAGTGACATAGCCCTGCTGGGCCGACCTCGGATCGACGATAAACGGGGTCGGATTGAAGGCATAGGGCCGGTGCTGCTCTTCGCTGAACCCTTCATACTCGGCCAGGATCCACTGGAAGAAGCTGATGTAGCCATAGTTCGACAAGAAGATTGTTTCGAGCTCTGCCAGATCCTCGAAGCGCTCGATGCCCTGATCGGGATGGGCCAGCAACACCTGCGGGTCCTTCTCGAACATTGCAGCGACCACGATGGTCGGTATTCCCTCCTTCACCGCATTGAAGGGCTCGATCAGATTGCCCCCCATGTAGAAATCGAGCTGGCCGGCGATCAGCAGGCTGCGGTTGCCGACCTGTGGCCCGCCCTGGCGAATCGTCACATCGAGCCCGAACTCCTCATACGTTCCGTCGGCAAGCGCCTGATAGAACCCGCCATGCTCGGCCTGCGCCACCCAGTTTGTCCCGAAGCTGACCTCGTCCAACGCTGCTGCCGGGCCGGCGCAGACTGGTCCGAGGACGAGGAATGCCATCGCGATGCCGATGGAGTTGAGTGACTTCATGCCTTGGTCTCCGTCAAGGGTGCAGCGAGAACGTGCCGGAGCGGTG
>SKQW01000251.1 GCA_007118805.1 Rhodobiaceae bacterium
CGAAAGGATACCTTGTAGCGGCGGTGGCAGGCTTCGTGGACTTCCTCGGCGATGCCTGGATCCGCGACGCATCGACCTCAGTGGAAGACACTCCATACTCAGCATGACGGAGGCGGATGACGATTGCGGATTTCAGTCAGAGAACTCGTGCATCTTGGTCTAACGATGAGGGCAAAGCATCAACGGCTTAGGGCCTTGAGGCACAGCGACAAATGGAAATATTGCTGGATTAGGCGATCATGCGCCCGGCGAGATGAGGTTCTGTGTTGCAAGTTCTGCAAAAGGCTTTCGGTCATGGTGCTGGTCATGCGGCGGCTTTGAGCATGAGCTTTTTGTGCTCCTTGAGGTCGTCCATGTTGAGATAGCGGTTGGCCTCCAGCCAGTTTTCGTGGGTTTCGACGGCGAGCGCCCGGATCAGGCGCAACCAGCTCTCGGCATTGGGAAAGATCCGCACGACGTAAGTTCGCCGCCGGATCTCCTCGTTGAAACGCTCCAGCATGTTGGTCGACTTCATGTGCTTGTGGTGGCGCCGCGGCAGCCGATAGAAGGTCAGCGTCTCCTCGATCGTCTCCTCCACCCACAGGGTGAGCTTGGGATAACGGTCGGCCCATTTGGCGAGCCATTGGGCGAGGTCGGCGCGGGCCTCGGCGAGATCGCGGCGGTCGTAGAGCCATCTGAGCTCCTGCAGGCAGTCGTCATCGGCCTTGCGCGGCAGGTGATCGCGGGCGTTGCGGAGGAAATGCACGTAACAGCGCTGAGCGGCCGCCTCCGGCAGCACCTCGCGGATGGCGGCGCGCAGGCCGGCATGGTCATCGGCGACCACGAACTCGACCCCGTCAAGGCCGCGCGCCTTCAGGGCCAGCAGGAAGTCCTTCCAGGCCGAGCGGCTCTCGCGATTGGCCATCGCGACGGCGAGCACCTGGCGCCGACCGTCCCAGTCGATGCCGATCGCGATCAGCACCGCCTGGCTCATCACCACGCCGGCCTCGCGCACCTTCTCGTAGCGGGCGTCCAGGATCAGATAGGCAAAGGGCTCGGCAAGCGGGCGTTCGGCGAAGGCCCTGAGGCTGGCGTCGAGCCGCTTGTTGATCGCCGAGATCGCCGAAGCCGAAAAGGCGTGGCCGCACAGCTCCTCAGTGATCGCCTTGACCTTCCGGGTCGAGACGCCCTGCACATACATCTCCGCCAGCGTCGCCACCAGCGCCCGCTCGGAGCGCTGGTAGCGCTCGAACAGCTCCGTGGAAAAGCGGCCAGCACGATCCTGCGGTACACGTAATTCGAGCTTGCCGACCCGGGTGATCAGCGTACGCGGATAGTAGCCGGCGCGATAGCCAAGACGCTCAGGCGTTCGCTCGCCCTTCGCCGCCCCCAGCGCCTCGCTCATCTCCGCTTCCAGGACCTCCTGCAGCACCGTGCGCACCACCTCGCGCAAACCATCCCGGTCCCGCAGAACAAGCTCTTTGACGATCGCGCTGGCAGGCTTAGCTTCCTTCTTGGTCATGGCGGCATTCCTCTTCCAGGGAATCGGTGACGTTCGACATCACCAGCCTGCCATGACCGCCCGCCTTCCGCAGATCTTGCAGAACCTCCCGCACACTACTCGAGATGACCTGAATCGGCGGACGTCCACCTAGACATGTGGCTGTAGACCCATGTCCCAAAAGCCAATTTCGAGTTGAGTGGCGGTTTCGAACCGGGCGCACAGACGTATCCAGCGTGGTTGCTGCTCCCAGACCTCCCCCAGCCTGCGTGTGAGGGAATGGTCGATTAATGCTCCGACGGTGCGACAAGCATCCTGAAATTCAGCGCCAGCATAGGTGTCTATCCACCCGCGCCAAGGTGTAACGCCCGCGCTAGCAGCCAGCCGTAGTCCGATCTCTCCATAGCCGAGGACACAAGGCGCGAGCGCCGCCATCAGGTCGAGAAAATCGCCGGAATAGCCGGCCTCCAGAACAAAGCGCGTGTAGGCTAGATTCTCTGTCCTTTCCAGCGTCGATTCCAGCTCGCCTTGTGAAATCCCTTCTGCCGCACACGTGTTGATGTGCAGCGGCATCTCGACATGCACCAGGGCGTGTACTGTCGCCGCAGCCGCCTGTAACTCCTCCATGGTTTCCGCCTTAGCAGCGGCCAACGCCCAGGCGCGTGAAAAGTGGATCAGGAAAACGTAGTCCTGCCTCAGGTAATGCAGGAACGCTTCACGGGATAGGCTGCCGTCGCCGAGACGCTCGACGAAAGGATGGTGAGTGTACCGATACCAAGCCTCAGCGGCGGCTTCGCGCCAAAGCGGGAAGGCGCGGCCGTAATCCGGATTTGTCATTGGCCCGTCACCTCCATAAAGCTCTCGGCGGCCCGGTTCTGACTTGTAAGGGAAGCAATCACCCGTGATCAGCACTCACTGGGAATTGCACGCTCACCAGGGCAGCTGATGCCTCAGCCTCCGGACTGCTGTCCAGCACCAGCACAAGCCGATCCTGCACCTTGCGAACGTCAACAACACTGTGGACCGCCGCCAGCATCCTGCGCTTCATAGGACGATCTCCGACAGTCCCGGTCAGGTGTGCGACGCCGCCGCAGACGTCGAGCTGGACAGATGTCGGGCTCGTCCAGATGAGGTCTTCAAGCTCGCGAAGCACCTGGATCCGGATTGCTCTGTCCTCTTCGTCGGGCGTTTCATCGCGGCTGCGCTGAGCAAGTGGGCGCAGAAGGTCCGACCGGCTGACGATCCCGACAGGCCTGCCGCCCCGGACGACTGGCAGCCGCTTGAGGCCGAGGCCTTCCATAAGATCCACGGCTTCTTCGACGGGCGAGCCAGGACGGACGGCAATGACGTCGCGGGTCATCACCTCCTTGACCGTCTGTGCATGGAGGCGCGCATCCTGCTCGGCCGACTTCCCGGCGCCGAACAGGAAGATCAGCCACCCCGGCCGATCGCGGCCCGACCTGGTATCGGCACAGCGCATAAGGTCGCCCTCGGTGACGATGCCAGCGAGCGGCTTTAAGTCACTCATGACGGGCAGGCCGCTTATGCGATGCCGCAGCATCAGGGAGGCAGCCTCCGCGATCGTAGCGTCAGGGCTGACAGTGATCGCGCCAAGGGTCATGATCTCCCGGACCTTCATCGAGTCCTCCTCTCCATCATGTCGGAACGGCCGCTCTTAGCCGAGCGGGAGCTCCCCGAGGCGCTGCACCTGGTGCGGCGCCCGGCTTGCTATCAGGGCGCATGGTTGATCGAGGTCAGGCCGCCTCACGGTAGCGCTGCTCCATATTGTCCTGCGCGGGCGTCATCGCGTTGTCCTGCGCCGGCGTTACCCTGACCACCTCTCGATTTGTGCTGAAGGCAGAATCAGCTTCGCGGTGGAAGATGCCTGCGACGACGGCTGGAATGTTGCTGCGCGTCAGGCCCATGTCTGCCAGTTCGCGGTCGCTAAGACGTGAAAGCTCCTGATATGCCCGCCGTGCGGCCTGCGCCTCCCCGAATGACGTTGTGACGTGGCGCAATCCAGACCACAGCTGACGGCCGAGCCAAGCGATCCCCGCGGCGATGGCGAGGAGCCCGTCCCTGGTGGCCTGCGCCTGCAGTTGGCGCACCTCGTCCTGCAGCGTGTCCAGCTCAGCAGGGGAAAGCCTGCGAAATTCGACCCTGTCGTTTCTGTTCAATTTACTATAACCTCCTAAGCTTGTAACCTTGTGATAGAAAAGATATGAGTTTGCTAATATTATTTTGTAGGTCCAAATATGCAATACTCTCATGCGCTTGAAGTAATTCTCCGACACACTATATGTATTCATAGGCGGAGAGGCGCCAAAATTCACACAGCCCAATCGACTTAGGCCCGCTATTTAGCTCTGCCTGGTCGGCCGAATTTTTCCGGCGGATGGCGGTTTTTACCGTCACCGAATCCATTTCCCATCCTGCTTGTCCGCACGAGCCGCTCATGATGCCTCTGGTGGCCGTCTGGGCGAAGGGACCGGGGCCAAACGAGCCTGACGGTCCCTTCGCCCTCGATCTAACGCCGCTTGGCGTCGTTCACCTTACGGTTCTTGTCGATCAGCTCAGAGGGTGACGCATGCTGATCCTTCGGCAGCTTCTCCTTCTTGGGCTTTCTTATCTCGCGGTTTCCCTTCCGGCGCTTCTTGGCCATCACTTCACCTCATCAGCAAGGCGGCCCGCGGGAGGTCCGGCACGCAGCAGGAATCCTCGCCCGCACAGGGACGGACCCACGGGACCGCAGGGACTGTTCATTCCGGTTGAGGTCCCCTGGCCTGGCTCGGCGCAAGCGCGCCTTGCCGGACCAGGGCTAACCTCGTGCGAGCAGCAGAGGCGTGATGTGGCGACCGGCGGAGATCATGGGATTTTCCATGGCAAGCTCAGTCGCGAACCGGGAAGAAGGTATAGGACAAAGTGATCTCGCGGGTGGCGCGGCCGTCCGGATCGTCGACGATCGCGGGGTCGACGTAAAAGACCACGGGCATCTCAACCGCCTCTCCCGCCTCGAGCGGCTGCTCGGTGAAGCAGAAGCACTCCATCTTCATGAAATATGCCCCCACCTGCGGCGGCGAGACGTTGAAGGTGGACGTGCCGACGGACGGCGAGCTGGCCGTGCTTTCGGCAATGTAGGCCATCTGTGCCATCTCGCCGATCGGAAGCTCGATGTGGGTCTCCTCAGGAGCAAACCGCCAGGGCAAGTCACCTGCGACGTTGGCGTCGAAGCGGACCACAATCGTCCGGTCAAGCACCTCATCGGATTGTGCCTCGGCGCGCTGGGTAGTCCCGCCGAAGCCGGTGACCCTGCAGAAAAGGTCGTAGAGCGGCACGGCCGCAAAGGACATGCCGACCATCAGGAATACGAAGCCCGTGCAGGCGAATGCGATCCTGATGTCGGGACGCAGGCGCGCCAGCAACGATCCATTCCTCATGGAACCCTCCATGCGAAGCCGAGCCGATGAGAGTTTGCGACAAGAGCAGCGGCCGGCATCAAACAACGACTTGGAGGGCTTCTCGATGGGACACTTGATCGCACGTCCCGGCCTCAGGTTATCCGCGGCAGGGTCGAGAACTGGTGGTAGGGCGGCGGCGAGGATAGGGTCCATTCCAGCGTCGTCGCGCCTTCCCCCCACGGGTTGTCGGCCGCGACCCGCTTGCGCATGAAGGCCTCGGCCACGCCGTAGAGGAACACCAGGACCGCGAACAGCGATATAAACGCGCCGATCGAGGACACCATGTTCCATCCGGCAAAGGCATCGGGATAGTCGGCGATGCGGCGCGGCATTCCGGCGAGCCCAAGGAAATGCTGCGGGAAGAACACCAAGTTCACGCCGATGAAGGTTAGCCAGAAGTGCAGCTTGCCGAGCAGCTCGCTGTAGCGGTAGCCGAACATCTTGGGGAACCAGTAGTACCAGGCGGCAAATATGCCGAACAGGGACCCAAGCGACATCACGTAGTGGAAGTGGGCCACGACATAGTAGGTGTCATGGACCATCCGCGTCACGGGCGCGTTGGCAAGCACGACCCCAGTGACACCCCCAACCGTGAACAGGAAGATGAAGCCAATCGACCACAGCATAGGCGTGCGGAATTCGATCGAGCCGCCCCACATGGTGGCGATCCATGAGAATATCTTGATGCCCGTCGGCACCGCGATGATCATCGTGGCGGCGACGAAATAGGCCTGCGTGCTGACCGAGAGGCCCACCGTGTACATGTGGTGCGCCCACACCACGAAACCGATCACGCCAATCGCAACCATGGCGTAAGCCATGCCAAGATAGCCGAACACTGGTTTGCGGGAGAAGGTGGCGATTACCTGGCTGACGATCCCGAAGGCGGGGAGGATCGTGATGTAGACCTCCGGGTGACCGAAGAACCAGAAGAGGTGCTGATAGAGGATCGGGTCGCCGCCGCCGGAAGGATCGAAAAAGGTCGTGCCGAAATTGCGGTCGGTCAGCAGCATGGTGATGGCGCCCGCCAACACCGGCAGCGCCAGCAGCAGCAGAAAGGCGGTCACCAGGATCGACCACACGAAGAGCGGCATCTTGTTGAGCGTCATGCCCGGCGCGCGCATGTTGAAGATGGTGGTGATGAAGTTGATGGCGCCGAGAATCGACGACGCGCCGGCGATGTGCAGCGAGAAGATCACGAGGTCGACGGCGGGCCCCGGATGGCCTGACGTCGACAGCTGCGGATAAAGCGTCCAACCGGTACCCGCTCCGGTGCCCCCGGGCATGCCGGCGACGAACAGCGACGCCAGCAGCAGGATGAAGGCAGCCGCCAGCAACCAGAACGAGATGTTGTTCAGCCGGGGAAACGCCATGTCGGGCGCCCCGATCATCAGCGGCACGAACCAGTTGCCGAAGCCGCCGATCAGCGCGGGCATGAGCATGAAGAAGATCATGATCAGGCCGTGCGCGGTGACGAACACGTTGAAGACGTGGCCGTCGGCGAACACCTGCATGCCGGGGCTCATCAGCTCGAGCCGCATCATGCCGGAGAAAAAGCCGCCGATGAGGCCCGCGCAGATCGAGAGGATCAGGTAGAGGGTGCCAATGTCCTTGTGATTGGTGGACAGAAACCATCTCCGCCAGAAGCTGGGATAGGCTTCCTGCTCGGGATCGGCCGCCGCCCTGATCGTCATGATGTGCCACCCCCAGTTTTCAGCGGATTGCCAGATGACGGCGTTCAGCCCCACGCCGTCGCAAGACATCGATCGGATCGACCCAGAAGGGAGCGGCAAGCACCCTGTCGACGTCGGC
>SKQW01000019.1 GCA_007118805.1 Rhodobiaceae bacterium
CAGGCGCCGTTCCGGCTGGCGCAGGCCCTCATTGTAGGCGGCGACCTCCCGCGGCCTCATGGCCCGGAACCGCGGGATCTTGCGCCAGTCGCGGGGCAATTGGCCGAGGATGGTGACGAAGTCCTGCAGGTCGCGCGCCCGGTAGTCGTCGACCGGCCGGTCGCCGGCAATGTCGATGAAGACGTCGATGGCGACGCGCTGGCGCTGCAGGTAGGACGAACCGCTGAGCGCCTGCGCCTTGGCCGCGATGAATTCGGCCGCCACCGTGCTCAGCAGCGGCGCGGGCGGCGCTGCGTCGGCGGGCGGCGCGTCGCTGCGGGCGGTGAGCTTCTTCATTTCGGCGCGCAGCGCGGCGATCTCGCTGCCGACCCCGTTTCCGGCGGCGTGCTTGGGATCGAGGATCGCCGCCTCGAGCTCCTCCAGCATCGTCCCGAGGACCGCCAGGCGCGCGCCGAGATCTTCCTGTTCCTTGAGGCGCTCGAGCAGCAGGCGCAGCTCCAGCGCCTTCACCTGGGTCTGGCGCAGCTCGTCGCGCTCGTTGAGCATCTGGACGAGCTCGGCGATCAGCTGGTCGCGCGGGTCCCCGTCATTCACCTGAAGGCCTTCAGCCCGCAGCATCTCGAAGCGCTCCTCCAACCTTCCGCCGAGCAGGCGCGCCTGCCCCCGCGCCACGCGCGCGGCGATCGGGCCCAGCCTGACCCGGATAGGGCTTACCCCGAGAAGGTCAACGAGATCTGAAGGAACGCGGACCTGGAAGGTCCAGGTCGCGCCGCGCTTGGTCAGATACATGGCCGCCCCTTTGCGTACGTTGTTGTGTACGCGGCGGGGCCGGAGGGGCCGTTTCCCGGGAGGTGATCAAGGGGTTGGCGGGTGGCGCCCCCTAGGGGACTCGAACCCCTGTTTCCGCCGTGAGAGGGCGGCGTCCTGGACCGCTAGACGAAGGGGGCGGCGCCGACACTGCGTGTCAGCGATGCATATAGGCCGAGGCGGCCGGGTTCCGCAAGAGGCGAGCGACGCCACGGCGCCAGTTTCCCGCCGGCGCCTTGTCAATCCGGCTCGCTGTCGATCCGGGACGCTGCCGCCGCCCCGGACAGGGCCGCGATCACCTCGCCGCTCCTCAGATCGACGATGACGAGCCCCAGCCCGTCCGGGCGCCTGACCACGAGGGCGAGCCGGTTGGAATCGACATTGGTCGACACCACCTCGCTGTCGGGCCCCAGCAGGCGCGCGACCTCGGCGCCGGCCTCGACCGTGACCGGGGCCTGGGCCTGGGCCGGGCGCTCCCCGGTCGCAGCCAACCGGGCGATGATGGTGCCGAAAACCACGGCGAAGCCCACCACCAGCAGGACGCCCATCACCACAACCGCTATCTTCAGGTTACGATAGGCGCGCGGGGTCCAGTTGGTCCCGGGGATTCGGTCGGAGCTCTGCGGATCGGTCATGGAAGTCGAGGATCGTCGGATCGAAATCGAGATGAGCGGGAGCGCGGCAGGGCAACGGCTTGATCGGGCCCTCGCCGCGCAACTGCCCGAATTCAGTCGCTCGCGGCTTCAGGCGCTGATCCGCGACGGTCAGGTCGCGATCGGCGGGCGGACGATAGTCGAGCCCCGGCACCCGGTCAATTCGGGCGACCGCGTGCGGCTCCTCGTTCCCCCGCCCCGGCCCGCGGCGCCTCAGCCCCAGCCGATCCCGCTCGACATCCTCCACGAAGACGATCAGATCATCGTCATCGACAAGCCGGCCGGGCTTGTCGTCCACCCCGGCGGCGGCACCCGCGACGGCACCCTGGTCAACGCACTGCTCGCCCATTGCCGCGGCACCCTATCTGGCATTGGCGGCATCGAACGGCCCGGCATAGTCCATCGGCTCGACAAGGACACCTCAGGCGTCATGGTAGTCGCCAAGACCGACGCCGCCCATCGCGACCTGTCCGCCCAGTTCGCCGATCACGGGCGCACGGGCGTCTTGGAGCGGCGCTATACGGCCGTGGTCTGGGGCGTGCCGGAGCGCCGCCGCGGCACCGTGGACGTGGCGATCGGCCGTTCGTCGCACCATCGCGAGAAGATGGCCGCGCGGCGCGACGGGCGGGCGGCGGTCACCCATTACAGTGTCGAGCGCGCCCTCCCCGGCCAGTCGGGCGAGCCGGTTGCCAGCGTCGTGGCGTGCCGGCTGGAGACCGGCCGCACCCACCAGATTCGCATGCATATGGCGCATATCGGCCATCCCCTGCTGGGCGACCCGGTCTACGGCGCCGGCTTCAGCTCAAAGCGCAGCCTGTTGCCCGAATCCGCCCGAAGCGCGCTCGACACCCTGAACCGCCAGGCCCTGCATGCCGCCTTCCTGCAGCTCCGCCATCCGGCCACCGGCGAGACGCTCGGCTTCGAGAGCGTCTTGCCAGCCGATCTCAGGCAATTAATTAATGCGTTTTAACTTGCCTTTGTCTTCCCGTTGGGAACATGGCACGCAACGGGGTCGTTTCATGCAATACTGACGTTGAACGAGTCCGCTCGTGGGCATCGATTCGGCCCTGCCGGATGTCGCCGCAACCGGGACACCGCGCAGGGGCCAGGGAGAAGGAGTCCGGGCCATGGCAAATGTTGCCTTGCCAAGCGTGAATGCGGAAGGCGGGCTGGCCCGCTATCTCGCGGAGATCCGCCGTTTCCCGATGCTGGAGCCCGATCAGGAGTATATGCTCGCCAAGCGCTGGCGTGAGCATGACGACCCCGACGCGGCGCACCAGCTGGTGACCAGCCATCTGCGGCTGGTGGCCAAGATCGCCATGGGCTATCGCGGCTACGGCCTGCCCATCGGCGAGATCATTTCGGAAGGCAATGTCGGCCTCATGCAGGCGGTCAAGCGCTTCGAACCCGACAAGGGCTTTCGCCTGGCCACCTATGCCATGTGGTGGATCCGCGCCTCGATCCAGGAATACATCCTGCGCTCCTGGAGCCTGGTGAAGATGGGCACCACGGCTAACCAGAAGAAGCTGTTCTTCAATCTGCGCAAGGCCAAGGGCCAGATCGCGGCCATCGAAGAGGGCGATCTGCGCCCCGACCAGGTCAGCGACATCGCCGAGAAGCTCGGCGTCACCGAGGACGACGTGGTGTCGATGAACCGCCGGCTGGGCGGCGACGCCTCGCTCAACGCGCCGCTCAGGGCCGATGGCGAGGGCGGCAGCGAGTGGCAGGACTGGCTGGTCGATGAAAGCGACAACCAGGAATCGCGTCTTGCCGAGTCCGAGGAGCTCGACAGCCGCCGGCGCATGCTGGCCGATGCCCTCAACGTGCTCAACGAGCGCGAGAAGCGGATCTTCATAGCACGCCGGCTGTCGGATGAGCCGATGACGCTCGAACAGCTTTCCGAGGAGTTCGGCGTGTCGCGCGAGCGGGTCCGCCAGATCGAGGTGCGCGCCTTCGAGAAGGTGCAAAAGGCGGTCACCGAGTCGGCGATGAAGCTCGAAACGGCCGGCGCGGCGGAGTAAGCATCCGCCCCGGCGCTCAGACCGCCAGGGACGACAGCTCTCACACTGCCAGGGACAACGCCCCATAGCAGGCGGCGCCGAGAATGAAGGCGCCGACCCTGCCCTGCCGCTCCTCGGGCAGCTCCTCCTTGAGCGCGTTGAGGATCACCCCGCCGGCCAGGAAGGCGAACAGGAAGCCGACGGCATCGCCGTCTGTACCGGTTACCGCCCCCAGTGCCCAGCCGGTGAGCACCGAAGCGGCGAGGATCCAGCGCCCGTATCGGTCCTGAAGCCGGCCATGGTGCCGGCTCAGGCTGCGATCGTTGACGAAGAAATGCACTCCGAGGGCGATCCCGTAGAACAGGATCTCGACCGGCTCGGCCGTTCCCTCGCGCACGACGAGGATATAGCCGATCAGGGCGCCATAGATCGAAAAGGAGATGGTGTGGAGCCAGAAGCCTGGATGGCGCGAATGGGTGTCCTCGTCATCCTCGCCCACCTCATCTGCCGTCCGCCGCGCCAGATGCTCCAGCCAGTAGAAGGCGGCCAAGCCCATCAGGGCGACGACGAAGATCTCCCCTTCGGCGAGCTGGCGATCGTCACCGGCGCGGTCGGCCTGATGGGTGGCGAGCTCCGGCAGCACATGGATGAACACATAGCCGACCGACAGTCCGCCGGCGAAGGACAGCCAGCCCATCTGTGAGACGCCGCCCCGGACCGGGCGCACATAGGTCGAGGCGATATGGATCGCAGCGAAGAAGACGGCGACCAGGAAGGTCAGGGCGAGATTCGGCTCATCCATTGACGGGCGCAGCCCCTCCGTGACAGTTCGCGCGGGCGCGCGCGCCGGGCGTGTCAGCCCTCTTGTGCCAGGCGCCGAAGCTTGGCCAGCGCGTTGTCGTCTGCCTCGCCGAAGGCGATGGTGCCGAAGAAGCGGCCGTCCGAATCCATCAGATAGACGCTCGCCGTGTGATCCACGGTATAGTCGCCACCATCACCGTCCTCCAGCGGCACCTTACGGACATAGACCCGCCAGTTCTCGGCCATGGCGGAAACCTGCTCCGGCGTGCCGGTGAGGCCGACGATGCGCTCGTCGAAGGCCTGGAGATACTGGGCCACGACTTCCGGGCCGTCCCGCTCGGGGTCGACGGTCACGAAGGCGAAGCGAAGATCGTCCACCTCCTCGCCCAGCTCCTGGATCCAGCTCGTGATCTCGAACAGGGTGGTCGGGCAGATATCCGGGCAATGGGTGAAACCGAAAAAGTAGACGGCGGGCTGGCCGAGGAAATCCTCATGAGTGACCGTCTCGCCGCGATGGTCGACCAGTTCGAACGGCCCGCCGATCGCCGCGACACCCTCGCCGCCGCCAGTATGCAGGATCCTCTCGCGCACATCGTCGCTGATCACCAGCGCCAGCGACAGGCCGGCAACGAACGCTACCGAGACCCAGAGAAATATACGCAGCTTGCGCAAGCTCACGATGTCCTCTCCTCTCGCCGGAACCGCCTTCCGTGAAGCAACGCCGCATTGCGCCCCATATGATCCATCTCCATGCGCCCGTCCACCGGCTCGGGCGTCATCCGGCACATGGCCCGAATTGCCGGGCGCGCTTAGTGCGCGTGGTCGCCCTCCTCACCATGCGCGTGGCCATGGTCCGCATCGCCATGCGTGTTGCCGTGATGCGAATCGCCGTTGGGCCGGGCGCGCACCTCGAGCACAACCGTCCGCTCGCCGGCCTGTTCGAATTCGAGGCGCAGCTCGATCCGCTCACCCGCCGAGAACGGCTCGGCCACCCCGAGGAACATGATATGCAGACCGCCGGGCGCCATCTCGATCGAACCGCCCGGCTCGATCTCGATCCCTCCGTCCAGGGGACGCATCCGCATGACGTCGTCAATGACCGTCGTTTCATGTAGTTCGGTGCGCTCGGCACGCGGCGTCGAGGCGGCAACCAGCCGGTCGGCGATGTCGCCCGCATTGCGCAAGGTGACATAGCCGGCCCCCAGCTCGCGACCGGTCGGCATGGGACGGGCCCACGCCTCTTCGATGGCGATCGCCTCCTCCGAGGCGCTGTCCGCTACCGCGGCGAACGTCCCGGCGATCAGCAGCGCCATAAGCGAACCGGTCAACGCCGCAAACCAGTCCCTCGCCCCGGACCCACAACAAGCTCGCGCCATGCTCACCTCCCGCTCTGTACGGCACATCGCCCATTCCGGCGGGCACGCTATCACGCCGCCGCCCGCCGGGATCGGCGACGCGACGCCGCAACCTGCGGGCTTCGGAGCGCTCTCAGTCCGGCATGGTTATCTCTTCCCCGCGCTTGGGCACGTCATAGCCGCGCTGGACGGCCGGACGTTCGGCGATCGCCAGATACCACCGCTTGACATTGGGAAAGTCGTTGAGGTCGATGCGCTGGCGGGGAAAGCGCGACGCCCAGGGCCAGATCGCGATATCGACGATGGAATAATCGTCGACCACGTAGTCCCGCTCCGCGAGTCGGTCGTCGAGCACCTGATAGAGGCGCTTGGCTTCCTTTTCGTATCGCTCCTCGGCGTAGGGTGCCTTGCCCTCGTTGAAGAACAGGAAGTGGTGCGCCTGTCCCAGCATCGGCCCGAAATGGGCCATCTGCCACATCAGCCACTGCATGGCCTGCCAATAGTCGTCTTCGCCCTGCGGCATCAGCTTGCCGGTCTTCTGGGCCAGATAGAGCAGGATCGCGCCCGACTCCATCATCGGCCGGCCGGCCTCGCGATCGATGATGGCTGGAATCTTGTTGTTGGGGCTGAGTTTGGCGAACTCTGGCGCATTCTGCTCGCCCTGCCCGATATTGACCTCGTGCACCGTGTAGTCGAGGCCCATCTCCTCCAGGGCAATGGAAATCTTCCGCCCGTTCGGCGTCATCCAGGTATAGAGATCGATCACGTCGACAATGCTCCTGTCCGAATTGAAAGGTGGCGCCACCATAAGTGAACGGCGGCGGCTTTGCACCCTCGCCACTGGCTTCCGCCCACGCCGAATTGGGCAGGGAAACCGGCCCTTTCCTGCGATCTTCGACGATCCTACGAAAGGACATTCTCCTCAGGTGCAAGCGGGCACACCGCGAACACCGTGCAGTCGACTCCGGTTGCGCCGCTGGTTATATGTAAATGCACATAATTCGAGATCGACGAACGATCCGCCATCGACGCCGGTTGGAAACCGTGGAGGGACATAATGCACAAGGCTGTTGCGGGAGCCATGGGGCTCGCTTTGCTGGCTTCGCCGGAAGCCCTGGC
>SKQW01000055.1 GCA_007118805.1 Rhodobiaceae bacterium
CACTGGTGCAGCCGCTGGCGTTCATCGCCTGGCTTGGCTTTGCGCCACTGAGTGGCCGTGCCGGCCTTGTCGTGCAGCTCGTTGCTACCTTCACCGGGCTGTTCCGACTACCGGCCCTTGCAGACCGCGGCCTCAGCCACGCGCCGCTCTGATGACCTGCAGGATCGCACGCATGGCCGATGCATGGCCCCACCCGTTGGCCTGATTGACCGTGCCGGCGCAGGTCAGCCCCGTCGCCGGGTGGTGGAAGACGAACGCCCCCGTCTGGCCCCAGAAGCCCATCACGTCGCGGATCGGTCTGAACGGCGATATGAACCAAGGCGTCCAGAGCTTTTCCATCCCCAGGCCAAAGTAAAACTGCCCCGGCCAGTAGATCATGCGCCAGTCCTGTTGCGTCAGCAGCGCATCGATGTCGAAAAGCCGTCCCTCGAACGCAGAGCGCCCGATCACAGCAAGCTCGGTAGCCGTGGTCACCAGGCCGCCTTCGGCCTGTACCGAGGCCAGATAGCGCGGCAGGTGCAGTCGCTGAGTCCCCGCGTAGAACCAGACCGGACGGTCATCCGCCAGGTCGGAATAGATGTATGTCTCGCGCAGCCCGAGGGGTGCGAAGACCTCGGCGGCGAACAGATCGGGCAAGGCCTGGCCGGAGACATGCTCAAGGATCGCGCCCATGAGCTGATAGTTGGTATCGGAATAGGCGACCTTACCCTTCTGGCCGGGCAGGAACTGCGCCTCTGACCGGCGCACCGCCTGCAGGGTGCGCGCCAGCGGCCAGGGGCTGTCCTCGCCAGCCATGAGCACATCTGCCGGCCTGCGCCCGTCGGGCCCCTTGAGCGAGAAATAGTCCCGCAGCCCGGTCTGGTTGGAGATCAGGTGGCGGATGGTGATGCTGCCGGTGTGGTCAACCCCCTTGCGCCGATGCAATCCGGCGATCATCTCGGCGGGCAGGTAGGCGGCCATGGGATCGTCGAGCGCAATACGCCCGGCCTCGACCAGCCGCATGGTTACGATGGTGACGATCAGCTTGGTGGTGCTGGCTGCGCAAATCTGGCTGTCCGGTGCCAGATCGCCCGCCGCGGCAACATGCTGCGTCTGGGTGGCAGGGTGATCGACAGCCAGTATCGCACCATGCACATGCCGCGAGCGGCACATCCGACCCGCCTGAGTTTCGAACAGCTCTGTCGTCAGCCTTCCCATTGTCATGGCGTTCTACGCGCATTCCGCGCGCCGGGCTGCCCCCGGCGCCTTGCGGTCGAACAAACCCACCGGGCCTTCGGCGTTGAAGCGCAGAACCCAGTCCCGGATCACCTGCAGCCCGACACCGCTCACCTTGACTGCATCGCTCCGGCTGCCGCCATCGTAGATCACCGCCAATGCCGGAAGACGCCGTGTCTGCTTGGCGTCCCTCGACGCCTTCGCCAACCCGCGAACCACCCGGCCGTCGTAGTCATCTCGAAGCCTGATCGCCACCGCCATGGCATATCTCCTCTCGTTTGCCATGGTGAATCATGCTTCGATGCCCAGCGGATCCCTCGTCGTGAATCTGCCTCACACACCTTTGGTATAGAACCCCTATCGCCTCGCCTCTTTCCGCGCCGGCCCGTGTGGCCGGCATTTTTCGTGCGCGTTCCACCCCTTTTATGGAAGAACTATGGGGGTGATCTGGGAGGAAGCACTATGGGGGTATAATAGAAGAATCTGATGTCCAGTCGGAAGACCTGAGCCTCAAAAATCAATAATTTACCTGATGTAAAATGGAAGAATTACGAGTCCCCTCACACCAACCGTCCGACTGAACTTGGCGGACGGCAATTCGGGGCTCGACAGCAGCACGTTGTCTCGAGTGCTAACGGGCAAGAATGTCGGGCCAGCTACGCGCATGGCGGCAACACCAGCACCGCGGCGCCAATGAATACTGTGGAGGCGAGTCCAGTCGCGGCGATCAGGCAGGTGATGCCGGCAATGAACCGCGCGACGCCCTCATTCGGCCCGGTGGCCCGTTTCCATAGCCCGAGTGCATACCACTGAAAGCAACCCTGCAGCACGAGATGAACAAGCCATAGGGCGGCGAGAAGGACGGTCAAAGCGTTTGCGCCGAGCAGCGTGACATGGTGCCAGCCGAGTGCGCAGCCGATGCTCAGTCCGGCGTAGAGGAACACGAACGAACTGGCCCAGATGATGAGGCCGCCACTGGCAACAGCAAGCCACACCGGGCTCGCTATGGCGGGCGATCGCGTCATGTCGCAACCGCCGGAATGGCATAGAGCGCGAGGACGATGATCGCGCCGATGGCCGCCGTATAGCCCCACCATAGGCGCGCCACCCGCAGATCGAGGCTGCGTTGGGGCGAAACGTAACCGGCGGCGCAGCGCAGCCCCGAATGAAGCGACAGCAGCGCCGCCACGCCGGCATGGAAGGCGCCATAGATTGCCATGAGCGCGACCGTGGCATGGTAGGCGTGGGTGGTCGGCGGCGCGATGGCGTAGAGCGGGATGGCGATATAGGCGCCGCAGGCCACCAGCCCGGCGAGAAGGCCGGCGATCTGCCAGGGGATCGCCGCGCCCGGCCCGCTTGCCGCATTGGCGTGCACGGCGCGGTGCGCCGTAAAGGCGCCCGCAATTAGCGCCGTCACGGCGATCGCCGGGATGAGCGGATCGGGGTCGATGAAGCTCGGCGGCGGCCAGCCCGGCGCGACGGCCCACAGGAAGAAGTAGCCGAACAGGAGGCAGGCAAACAGGGTGCCATCGGCGACGAAGGTGATGCAGGTGCCCCACCAGCCCGGCGGGTCGCTGACGGCGGGGTGGGGCAGGAGGTGCTTGCCGTGGCCGGCGGGCAGGGCCGACTGGTCCACCTTAAGGCCGTTCGCCCAGCCCCACAGCATGAAGATGACGGTGGCCGCAGCGGCCCCGGCGATGGCGAGGGGATAGAGCTGAACGAGAAAGGAGAAGAAGAAGACGAGCAGCGCTGCCGCGCCGAGGAAGGGATACCAGCTCGGCCCCGGCAGGATGATGATCTGGTCCGGCCGGCCGGTCACCGCGTCGACGCCGAGCGTCTCCTGCCAGTTGTTGCGCGGTATGCCGAGATAGTGGTGTCCCCCCGCCATCTCGGCGGCGAGCTCGGGCCGATCCCACAGCGGGTCGCGGCCGCTTACCTCCGGCAGGCTGGCGAAGTTGTAGAGCTTGGGCGGCAGGCTCATGCCCCATTCAAGCGTTCCGGCCCCCCAGGGGTTTCGCCTTGCCCGTCTGCCATGGAGGGTCTGGAGAATTATGTCGATGAAGAACAGGGCAAAGCCCGCCGACATGACGAAGCCGCCGATCGAGGAAATCAGGTTGAAAAGGTCCCAGCCAAAGGCGGGATGATAGGTGTAGACGCGGCGTGGCATCCCCATCAGCCCGGTGAAGTGCATGATGAAGAAGGTCACATGGAAGCCGATGAAGATCAGCCAGAAGGCGAGATGGCCAAGGCGCGGATTGGGGTTGCGCCCGCTGATGAGTGGCAACCAGTAATAGGCGGCAGCCAATAGCGGGAAGACAAAACCGCCGACCAGCACATAGTGAAGATGGGCGACCACGAAGTGGGTATCGTGAACCTGCCAGTCGAACGGCACCAGCGCCAGCATCACGCCGGTCAGCCCGCCGAAGACGAAGGTGAACAGGAAGCCGAAGAGGTAGAGCATCGGCAGCCCCATATATGGCCGGCCGGCCCACAGGGTGGCGATCCAGGCGAAGAACTGCACCGCCGTGGGGATGGCAACCAGCATGCTCGCCGCCGAGAAGAAGACGAGCGCGAGATAAGGGATGCCCACCACATACATGTGGTGGACCCACAGCGCGAAGCTGATGAAGCCGGTAGCGATCAGGGCCACCACGACGGCGGTGTATCCGACGAAGGGATGGCGCGCGAAGGTCGGGATCATCAGCGAGACCAGACCGGTCGCCGGCAGGAAGATGATGTAGACCTCGGGATGGCCGAACAGCCAGAACAGGTGTTGCCACAGAAGGGCGTCGCCGCCGCGATCGGCAATGAAGAACGGCCAGTCGAAGGCGCGTTCGACCTCCAGCATGATCGCGCCGAGGATGAGCGGGGGAAAGCCGAGCACGATCATGAAGGCGGTCACCAGCATCGCCCAAGCAAACAGCGGCATCCGGTGGAGCGCCATGCCGGCGGTCCGAATCTTCAGAATGGTCACCACCAACTCGATGCCGATGGCCACGGCGGAGACCTCGACGAAGGTGATGCCGATGAGCCAGATGTCGGCATTGATGCCGGGGGTGAACTCGCGGCTCGACAGGGGGGTGTACATGAACCAGCCGCTGTCGGGCGCGAGCCCGAACAGCATCGAGCCGACCACGATGGAGCCGCCGAAAACGAGGCACAGAAAGCCGAAGGCGCTGAGCCGGGGAAACGCCAGGTCGCGCGCGCCGAGCACCTTGGGCAAGAGATAGAGCGCCACCCCTTCGATCATCGGGATGGCGAAGAGGAACATCATCACCGTCCCGTGCATCGTGAAGATCTGGTTGTAGGCCTCGTGACCGACAAAGGCGTTGTCTGACGTGGCGAGCTGGGCGCGGATCAGCATGGCCAGCACGCCGCCGATCACGAAGAAGATTGCGCCCGCGATCATGAAACGGATGCCGATGACGGAGTGGTTGACCACGGTAAGCCGGCCGAGGCCGCCGGGATTGCGCCAGATCGCCTCCAACTCGCGATGAAGCTCTACCGGTGAGCGGCCGCCGTCGTTGTCGGCCGCGCTCACGGGATCGCCTCAAGATAGGCGGCGACGGCGTCGATCTCCTCGTCGCTCAGATGGTCCATGACCGGCATGAGGTTGCCGGGCTTCAGTGTCTGATGCTCACGCACCCAGCGCCGCAACGCATCGCTGTCGTTGGGGAACCAGCCGGCGGCGATGTGGCTGCGCTCGGCGACGCGGGCGAGATTGGGGGCCGGGCCGGGGCTGCGGCTTGCCGTATCGGCGCTGTGGCATGTCGCACATTCGGCCTCGAACAGCGCCGCGCCATCGAGCTCCTGCGCTTCGGGCGCGGGGGCAATCTCGGCGATGCGGGCAAGCTCTTCCGCGAGCGCTTCCTCCTCGTGGGCGTAGACGACGAACCCCATCCGGGCGTGCTGGGCGCCGCAGAACTCCGCGCACAGGCCGCGATAGGTGCCGGGCGCATCGGCCTCGATGCGCAGGACGTTGGTGATCCCTGGTATGGCGTCGAGCTTGCCGCCGAGCCGGGGCACCCAGAAGGAGTGTATGACGTCCTCGGTGGTGATGTGGACGTCGACCGGCCGGCCGGCGGGAATATGAATTTCGTTCGCATCGTGGATCGTCGCACCGTCCGGCCCGTCAGGATAGCGCACCTCCCACCAGAACTGGTGGCCGGTGATCTCGATCTGGAAGGCGCGCTCGCCCACCGGCACGGCCATCAGGTGCTGGCCGCTATAGACCGCGTAGACGATGAGGCCGGTGATCGTGGCGGTCGGCCAGAGGACGCCGCCGCCGATGACCAGCAGCCTGTTCCGAGTGGTGGAACCATGTCCGGTGGCGCGCAGCGCGGCAATCAGCGCAAGGCCCAGGGTGACGAGGAGAATGGCCAGGCTCGCCCAGAACATCACCCACCACAGGAGCGCGATTTCGCTGGCGGCCGGACCGGCCGGTTCCAGTGTTGACAGCGGGCTCGCGCAGCCGGCCACGGCCAGCGCCACGAGCGGGAGCAATCGGCGGGGGCGACGCGTTGTCTTCATCGAGGCCCCCGCAACGTCGGCGCCCGTAGTGCCAAGGCAGGTGAGTCTCTGGTAGCTTGCGTCCTCTCGCTGATCGCCAAGGTGGCCGAGGCCAAGAGCTGGATTCCGGCCTTCGCGGGAATGAGCGGGGCCGGGGGGAGAGGCCGCACTGCAATTCGGCCGAAGCGGCGTGCCGGTTCGGTCGCGCCCCAGGAAGGTTGAATCTCATGGAACGTTCGCCCGATCCCCAGCTCGGACCGACGCCGACCAAGGTGGCGGTGGCGGGCCATCCGCTGCACCCCATGCTGATCACGTTTCCCATCGCCTTTCTGCTCGGGGCGTTGGCGAGTGATCTGGTCTATCTCTACGATGGCGATCCGTTCTGGGCGCGGATGTCGCTGTGGCTGATCGGCGGCGGCACCGTCATGGGCACCATCGCCGGCATTACCGGAACCGTTGAGCTTCTCGCGGTGCGCGGCATCCGGCGCCGCGCCGCGGCCTGGAATCATTTCGTGGTTTCGGTCGCCATGCTCGCCGTCGCCTTTGCCAACTGGATGTGGCGCATCGGCGATTTCCAGGCGGCGATCTGGCCGTGGGGGCTCTACATGTCGGCGCTGACGGCAGCCATGGTCTCCTTTGCCGGCTGGCTCGGCGGCGGTATCGTCTTCGAGCACCAGATCGGCATCGAGGAGGAGGAGTAGGGCAGGCAGGCCCGGATCTGCGCCGTGGCCATGCCCGACGCCCTTCCAAGACGCATATGATCGGCAGAATGGCGTCATACCGGCTTGCCCAGGACGAGATAGAAGACAAGGGGTATCAGAATGGCCGGAACGACGACCAGCGTGTGCAGCAGCACCGGGCTGCGGCGCACCGGAAAATAGCGGAAGGCGGCGACGAGTGACCCGCAATAGACGTGGAACACGGCCATCAGCGCTACCACCGTCAGCTTGAGGGCGAGCCAGCCGCCATGAGCCAGGGCAACCGGGATGAGCGCCGAGCCGGATATGATGGCGATTATGGCGGCGGGCGAGGCAATGCCGATATAGACAATGCGGATTGTCGCGCGCAGCCTGTAGAAGGCAGTCTTATCGCTGGTGGCCGGATGGGCGGCCAAGAGGCTCGGCAGATAGACCAGGGCGGCGCTCCACACGAGCATGGCGGCGATGTGAATGGCCTTGAGCCAGGCGGTCGCTAAGTCCATTCGCCCCTCCTCCCCCAGCGGGCGGTTGTCCGCCCCATCGAGCGGTGTTCACCCTCGCACCAAGCCTGACCGATGAGGCCAGCAGCCAGCCTCCACCTATGCCGCATCGAGCAGAGACCCCCTTGGCACCCGGCCATGCGGTTCAAGGAGGCTGAGCCCGGCGCTCAGTGGTCGGCCAGCGAGTGCTGCCGGTCCGGTTGCGTTCCGTGCTCCCCCTTCTTGCCGGCAACCTCGATATCGGTGCCCAGCCGGTCGACGATAACACGCGCGCCGCGCCGCGAGGACAGGTAGGCCATCAACCAGTTGAAGCCGACCATGAAGCGGCGGCGGAAATCCATCAGGAAGGCGATGTGGGCGACCGCCCAGATGAACCAGGCGGGAAAGCCTTTCAGGTCGGTTCCCAGCGTTTGCGCCACCGCCGCGCCGCGCCCGAGCGGCACGAGCTTGCCATAGTCGCGATAGGCGAAAGGCTCGGGCTCGGCGCGGCCGGCCAGCCGGCGTGCGATCAGGTCCGCCACATAGCGGCCCTGCTGCTTTGCGACCGCGGCCAGTCCGGGGAGCGGCTTGCCGTCCTCGCCCTTCACATGGGCAGCGTCGCCGATGGCAAAGATCTCAGGGTGCCCCGGCACGGAAAGGTCGGGGCCGACCTTCACACGCCCATTCTTGTCGCAGTCGACCGTGAGCCAGCGGCGGATCTGCGGCGCCTCGACGCCGGCGGTCCAGATCACCGTGTCGGCGTCGATGCGCTCCTCGCCAACCACCGCGCTTTCTTCCTTTACGTCGGTAACCGCGCCGTCGACGCGAAGCTCGATGCCCCGCCGCCGAAGGGTGCGGGCGGCGTAGTCGACGAGCGATTCGGGAAAGCCGGGCAAGATCTGCGGCGCCGCCTCGGCGACGATGATGCGCGCCTGCGTCGGGTCGATGCGCACAAAATCGCGGGCCAGCACCTGCCTGATGAGGTCGGCCAGCGCGGCGGCGGTACTGACCCCGTTAGGCCCGGCGCCGACGACGATGAAGGTCATCAGGCGCCGCCGCTCGTCGGCATCGTCGGTCATTTCGGCGCGCTCGAAGGCGAGCAGTATCTGATGGCGCAGCCGCGAGGCATCGTCGAGCGACTTGAGGCCGAAGGTGCGCGCTCGCAACTCGTCATTGCCAAAATAGCTGGTGCGCGAGCCTGGCGCGAGCACGAGATAGTCGTAGGGCACGTCGCGGTCCCGCGTCACGACGATCCGGCGCTGTGGGTCGATGCCGGTGACCTCCGTCATGAGGACGGTGGCCGCGCCGTGGCGCGCCATCATGCGGCGCACGGGCACGGCGATGTCGGCGGGTTGCAGGATCGCGGTGGCGATCTGGTAGAGCAGCGGCTGGAACAAGTGGTAGTTCTGCCGGTCGATCACCGTGAGATCGACATCGCGGCGGGTCAGCCGGCAAGCCGCCTCGATCCCGCCGAACCCCGCGCCGACAATGACGACGCGAGGGTGCGGCGACTTGGCGGACCCGGCACCTCCAACCAGCCCAGCGCGACCACTCATCTTACACGAAGATCAGGTAGATCAGGCCTAGCGCGACGACCACCAGGATGAGCGAGGCGACCAGCACCCGACGCATGATGCCGCCGCGTAGAATCTGGCCCGCTCGCGCCTCGGTCGGCTGCTCGACTGCCGGACGATCCCTATCGCGCACGTTGCTTGGCTCGGGATGCGTGTCTGCACCCCGTGTGTCTGTCTGTCTGCGGTTCATCTTTGCGTGCATTCCATCGTCGTCCTTTCTTGGAAAATGAGACCATGGCCGGATTGTTCCGCCAGAGTAGGAACAAATCCGCGGCGCGATCGGTTCACGCTGCAAGGCAGATTATTCACCCAACCAAGGAGCAGTGCCGATGGTTTTACCCAGCGTCAGACTGTTGCAGTGGCTCCGCGACGCCCACGCCCTGGAGGAGCAGGCGGTGACGCTGAACTCCTGGGCGGCGCGCAGGATCGAGGAGTATCCCGAGTTGAGCGCCCGGATGGAGCAGCACCTCGGCGAGACCGAGAGACAGCGCGAGCGGCTCGAGCAATGCATCGAGCGGCACAATGGCGGCACCTCCGCGATCAAGGATGTTGTCGCCAAGCTGTCGGCCGTGGGACCGATGCTCAGCGGTTTGGTTGTGGGCGACGAGGTGGTCAAGGTCGGATTGGCCCTCTACACCTTCAAGCACCTTGAGATCGGCTCCTACCGCATCCTCATCGCGGCCGCCGAAGAAGCTGGCGACCATGAAACCAGGCGCGCCTGCCAGGAGTGCCTGCGCGAGGAGTTGGCGATGGCGCAGTGGCTTGAGGAGAATCTCGAGCCGCTCACCAACGCTTACCTGGCCCGAGAAGCCGCATGACCTCCGAGCAACCGATGGGTCAAGGGCGCCTCTGAGCAACCATTCATCGGCATTTTGGGGCGGCAGGTGCTTTGCAGCCTGGAGCCGAGATCGCACGCGCCGCCGGTAGCAGGAGCGCGGCAATGTCTGGATAGACCTTCATGATCCGATTAGCTTGTCCCGGTCACAGCCTGACGCAGTTGCTTGAGGCGGAGGTCGGACCATGCAGGATGTCGCCAGCGAACGCACGCGCGCAGCCGCCCTAGCCCCGGACTTCTTGCTGCGAACGGTCGTCCTGGCGCTCCTTTGGTGGTTGCTTACCCACGGCGAGACCGGTTCATGGACGATCGGCGTGCCGACAATCGCCGCGGCGGCGGCTTTGAGCACGGTGCTTATGCCGACCCCGCCGTCCCTTCCGCGACTCGTAAACCTGCCGAAATTCCTGATCTATTTCCTCGGTGAATCGATCGTCGGCGGTGTGGATGTGGTGAAGCGGGCGCTCCATCCCGATATGCCGCTTGCAACCGACTTTGTCACCGTCACGCTGTCGCGTCTCGACCCACCGCAGCGGCTGGTCTTTGCGATCCTGGTCAGCCTGATGCCGGGAACGCTGTCGGCCCGTCTTGAGGGCGAGACGCTGCTCGTTCATGTTCTCGACCGGCGCCTGCCGATCGAGGCGAGCCTGGACCGGCTCGAACTGGCCCTGGCGGCGTTGCAGCGCAGATCGCCGGATGAGGGGGGCGAGCGATGAATTCCATCCTGACGCTGTTTGCCGCGTTTCTCATGCTCAACGTCTTCGCCGGGCTGGTGCGCGTAGCGCGCGGGCCAAACCCGCCCGACCGCATGGCGGCGGCCCAACTCTTCGGCACTCTGGGCGTGGCGATCTTGCTGGTCCTGGCAAAGGTCATGGAGGCGCCGGCGCTGGTCGACACTGCCCTGGTCTTCGCCATTCTCGGCGCGCTGGCGCTGGTCGCCTTCGTCAGCCGCGTCTGGCGGCGTATTGCCGGCGGCGAGGAGGGTTCGGCATGACCCTCCTCGATCTCGTCACCCTCGTCCTGCTTGCCGCCAGCGGCGTGTTCTTTCTCGGCGGCACGATCGGTCTCTTGCGCTTTCCCGATACCTTTTCCCGCCTTCATGCCCTCACCAAGGCCGACAATCTGGGACTTGGCCTTCTCGTTCTGGCATTCATCCCCCAGAGCGAGACCGTCGCGATCATGCTCAAGATGGCCTTGATCTGGCTTCTCGTCATGGCAATCAACTCGGGCGCCAATTACCTGGTGGCCCGACACGCAGTCGGCATTCAGGAAACCAGGGGGGAAGACGACTGATCCCGATCTGGCTGTTCGACATTGTCCTGGCGGCGGGGGTGGCGCTGGTCGCCTGGCGGGCGATCTTCGCCGAGACGCTGTTCAAGTGCGTTGTGCTGTTCATCGCCTTCGGCCTGCTCATGTCGCTGGCCTGGGTGCGGCTCGATGCACCCGATATCGCGCTGGCCGAGGCGGCGATCGGCGCAGGGATCACCGGCGCCTTGATGCTCGACGCGCTCGGCCATGTCGCTGGCGAGCCGGCCGACCGGTCGGCCGGCGACATGCCGCTGCCAGGCGAAGCGCCGCCGCCGGCGGGCGAGCCGTTGGCGCTTGTCCTGCTGGCCGGCGTGGGTGGGCTGATGGGCCTTTTGGGGCTCGCAGTGTGGGGGTTGCCGGAGGTTTATCGCGGTGTCGCCGAACCGGCGCTTGCCGAGGTTGCGGACCATCCGGTGGCCAACGCCGCCACCGTGGTGCTGCTCGATCTGAGGGCCTATGACACCTTCCTTGAGATGGCTGTGTTTCTGGTCGCCGCCCTCGGCGCCCTGATCCTCAAGGCACGCGCCATCCGCGAGCCGCGGGCGATCCCGCCGGCCCATGGCAGCGAAATGCTTCACGCGGTGGCGGTCTGGCTAGCGCCGCTCATGGTGCTCGTCGCTGGCTATCTGCTGTGGGCGGGCACGGCGCGCTCGGGCGGGGCGTTTCCGGCGGGCGCCATGCTGGGCGCGGCCGGCGTTCTACTCTTCCTCGCCCAGATCGGTCGCGGGCAGATTGCCGACACCCGCGTGATGCGGCTTCTGCTGTCGATCGGCGTTGCCACCTTTCTGGTAGCCGGCGCCGCGGCCTTCCTCTCTGATCGGGCCTTTCTCGAACATGCCCCCGGCACCGCCTATGCGATGATCGTGCTCATCGAGGCGATGATCACCATCTCGATCGGCGTGACGCTGGCGCTCCTCTATGGCGCCTCGGCACTCGATCCGCGCACGCCGGAGGCCGAGCCGACGGAGGAGAGGGCGCCGTCATGACGGACCAGGAGATCACCGTCCTGATCTATGCGGCCGCCGCCATCCTGGTCTTCGGGGCGACCGTCTACGGCTTTCTGGTCGCCCGGCATCTCATACGCCGGATCGTCTGCCTCAACATGATGGGCGCCGGCGTCTTCCTCTTGCTCGTCGCCGTGGCCCGGCGCGCGCCGGGGCCCGACCCCGATCCGGTGCCACACGCCATGGTGCTCACCGGGATCGTGGTTGCGCTGAGCGCAACCGCCTTTGCGCTTGTCGTCTTGCGCCGGCTCTATGATGCGACGGGCCGCACCAGCCTGACGGGAGACGACGATGCCGGCCCAAGATGATTCAGCAGGACCGGAAGAAAGCATCATAGCAAGAAGGGGGCCGAATATGCTGAGCGCGCGTTGTCCCGGAACCGAAGCCTCCTCGTTGCCGCTTGGATGGGGCGGCTCCTTGGCCGATCACCGTCCAGGCCTCACGATGCGCAACGGGTAAGGCGGCCCGGACTTGCCCCATATCGTCGTCCTTCCCGTCCTGATCCCGCTTGCCGGAGCGCTGGTGGCGCTGGTGACGCCACGGCGGGCGGAGGGCTGGGTTTACGCGCTGACCGCCCTTGCCGGCCTGCTTGCCGCCGCGGGCCTCGTCGACGCGGTTTCCGGCGGCCAGCCCCTGCGCTACGAACTCGGCGGATGGCCGGCGCCAGTCGGGATCGCGCTCGTCGCCGACGGCGTCGCCGCCGCCATGGTGGCGCTTACAGCCATCGTGTTCCTTGTCGCCTCCTACTACGCACGGGTCTGGCCGGGACCCTTCGAGGCGGCGGGACGCTATGGGCGGCCATTGTTCTGGCCGATCTGGATGATCCTCTGGGCAGGCATCAATGCCGTATTCCTGGCGGGCGACCTCTTCAATATGTATGTCGGCCTTGAGCTGACCACGCTTGCCGCCGTCACCCTGGTCGCCCAGACCGGCAGCACCCCGGTGCTCGCGGCGGCCATGCGCTATCTGCTCTTCGCCCTGCTCGGCTCGCTTTTCTTCCTTGCCGGCATCGCGCTGCTCTACGGCGAGCGTGGCGTGCTCGATCTCGCCATGCTCGGCGACATGGCAGAGCCCAGCCTGTCGGCTACCTTGGCCGCTGCGCTGATGACTGTTGGCCTGTTGGTGAAGACGGCAGCGTTTCCGTTCCATTTCTGGCTGCCCCCGGCACACGGAAACGCCATTGCACCGGTCAGCGCGGTCCTGTCGGCGCTGGTCGTCAAGACATCGTTCTTTCTCATCGTGCGGCTGTGGTTCGGCGCGTTTTCCGGCATCACCGAAGGTTGGGCGGCCGGCCTGATCGGTGTTCTGGGGGCGGGAGCGGTGGCTTGGGGCGCGCTGCAGGCCTTCCTGCAGATCCGCCTGAAGCTGCTGATCGCCTATTCGACCGTGGCCCAGATCGGCTATCTGATGCTGCTCTTCCCACTGTTTGCGACCGCGCCGCAGGCGGCCTGGAACGGGGCGTTCTTCCAGGTGCTCGCCCATGGCCTTGCCAAGGCGGCCGCCTTCCTGGCCGCCGGCAATGTGCTGCTCTGCGTGGGCAACGATCGCCTCGACAGCATTGCCGGGCTCAGCGACCAGCTTCGCATGAGCCTTGTTGCCTTCGCGCTCGCCGGCGTCAGCCTGATTGGCCTGCCGCCATTCGGCGGCTTTGTCGCCAAATGGCTGCTGCTGGAAGCAGCGATTCAAGGAGGGCAATGGGTATGGGTCGTCATCATACTCGGCGGCGGGCTGGCCACGGCCGCCTATATCGTGCGCGTCCTGTCCGTGGCGATGGCAACTCCCCGCGACCCGGCCCGGCTCAAGACCGCCCCGATCCCGCGAGGGCTCGAAATGGCCGCCCTGACGCTGTCGCTGGCCGCGCTCGCCCTCGGTCTTGCCGCCGGTCCGGTCCAGGATCTGCTCGCGATCGGCGCGCCCATCACCGTGGCGATCCCGTTCGAACGGGTGGCCTCGACCCAGGGCTGGTTGCCGCTGGCGATCCTTTTGAGTTCAGCCGTGCCGGGCGTTGCGATCTTCTTCCTCGGCGAGCATCAGGCGCGCCTGCGTACGGTCCTCAACTTGATTGGTGCGTCGCTGAAGGTCGCCTTCGTCCTGCTCCTGTTGTGGCGTGTCTATCTCGGCGAGACCTTCGAGGCGCGCCTCGTCTTCCTGCCCGGTATCGACCTCGTGCTGCGCGCCGACCCGCTATCCTTGCAGTTCGTCACCCTGTCGGCCGGCCTCTGGCTGCTCACCACCATCTACGCCATCGGCTATCTCGAAGGCTCGCCCAATCGCAGCCGCTTCTTCGGCTTCTTCAGCCTGTCGGTCACCGCCTCCACCGGCATCGCCCTGTCCGGCAACCTCGTTACCCTGCTGTTCTTCTACGAGCTTCTGACGATCACCACCTATCCGCTGGTGGTTCATCGAGGGGTGCCGCAGTCGCTGGCGGCAGGGCGGGTATATCTGGCCTATACGGTGGCCGGGGGCGTCGCCGTGCTTCTGGGCGCGGTCTGGCTCCACGTCCTGGGCGGCAATCTCGACTTCTCGCCCTTGAACACGCTGGCGCCGATCTTCGCCGAGCATCCCGGCGCCGTGCTCGCCATCTTCGCGCTCCTGATCCTTGGCTTCGGCACCAAGGCCGCCATCGTGCCGCTGCATAGCTGGCTGCCCATCGCCATGGTGGCGCCCGCCCCGGTCAGCGCCCTGCTTCATGCCGTGGCCGTCGTCAAGGCGGGCGTGTTCGGCATGATCCGCGTCATCTACGACATCTTCGGCGCCGAGTTCGCCCACACCGTAGGCTTGATGCAGGCGCTCCTGATGCTCGCCGCTGTCACCATCATCTACGGCTCGCTGCAGGCCCTGAGGCAGGACGAGATCAAGCGCCGGCTCGCCTTCTCCACCGTCAGCCAGCTTTCCTACATCACACTCGGCGCGGCCATGGCCGGCCCGGTGGCGCTGATCGGCGCCCTTGTCCATCTCGTCCATCAGGGCGTGATGAAGATTACCCTGTTCTTCTGCGCCGGCAATCTGGCCGAGGTTTACAAGGTCAGCCGGGTCAGCGAGGCCGCCGGCATGGGGCGCCTGATGCCGGTCACCATGACCGCCTTCACCATCGCCGCGCTCGGCATGATCGGCCTACCGCCCATGGCCGGCTTCATCAGCAAATGGTATCTCGCCGGCGGCGCTGGCGATGCGGGCTTTGCCTGGGTCTGGGCGGTGCTGGTCGCCAGCAGCGTGCTCAACGCCGCCTATTTCCTGCCCATCATCTACGCCGCTTGGTTCCGCGCGCCGGCGACGCCCCATAAGCGCCTGCGCGACGCCGGCCCCTGGCTGCTGCTGCCGCCCACCGTTACGGCGGCCCTCACCCTGGCCGCCGGCATCCTGGCCGGCGCCGGCTTCTCGCCGCTGGGCTGGGCCGAGGTGATCGCCGAGCGCATCTATTACGGAGCCTCGCCCGAGCCATGAGCGACGCGCTCCTCCCCCTCGCTCTGCTTGTGCCGCTCGTTCTCGCCGCCGGGCTGTGGTTTGCGGCGACTGCGAGGCTCGCCCTGCGCCTTGCCCCGGTGGCGGCGCTGCCGGCGCTCCTCCTGGCCGTCATTGCCCCCGAGGTCCGCCTCGACATCCCCTGGCTGCTGCTCGGTGCCAGCCTCGGCCTCGACGAAACGCGCCGCCTGTTTCTGCTGTTTACCGCCGGTCTGTGGCTGGCGGCCGGAATCTATGCCGGCACGTATCACGCCCACGACGCCCGCCGGCGGGCCTATTTCACCTTTCACCTCATCACGCTGGCCGGCAATCTCGCCCTTATCGTCGCCCTCGACGCGGCGAGCTTCTATCTCGGCTTCGTGGCGATGAGCTTTGCCGCCTACGGCATGGTGGTCCATGCCGGCAGCGACGAAGCCCGGCGCGCGGCGCGCGTCTATATCGTTCTTGTGCTTGTCGGCGAAGCGATGATCCTGCCCGGCCTGTGGTCGGCGGTGGCCCATGCCCCGACCACCCTGCTCGCCGATGTCGCCGCCGGCGCCCTCGCCGCCGGGCCGCTCACCATCGCCCTTCTCGCCCTCGGTCTTGCCGTGAAGGCCGGCGCGGTGCCGCTGCACATGTGGCTGCCGCTCGCCCATCCGGCCGCCCCGACGCCGGCCAGTGCTATCCTGTCCGGCGCCATGATCAAGGCCGGCGTGCTCGGCTGGATGGGGCTCCTGCCGGTCGGCCTCGTCGCCCTCGACGGCCTGTCCACGGCCTTCATTCTCGGCGGCTTACTCAACGCCTTCTACGGCGCAGCCATCGGGCTCTGCCAGACCCGGCCTAAGACAGTGCTGGCCTATTCCAGCATCAGCCAGATGGGCTTCATCATGATCGCGCTAGGCGTTGCCGCCTCCAGCCCGGAGGCCGCCCCGGCCGCGCTTCTTGCCGCCACCGTCTACTGCCTGCATCATGGCCTCGCCAAGGGCGCGCTGTTTCTCGGCGTCGGGGTGGTCGAGCATGCCGCGCCCGGCCGGGGCCGCAACCTTGTGCTGGCGGCGCTCGCGGTGCCCGCCCTGGCCCTTGCCGGTGCCCCGCTGACCAGCGGCTTCGCTGCCAAGCTGCTACTCAAGGAGACCGCCTACGGGCTCGACTGGCTACCCATCGCGCTCCTGCTCGGGCTTGCCGCGCTCGGCACGACGCTCCTGATGTTCCGCTTCATGGCCCGGATGATGGCGGTCCCGGACAAGGCGCCGGTGCCGGCGCCCGGCCTCTGGGTTCCCTGGACGCTCCTGATCGTGGCCGGCCTTGCCGCCGCCTGGCTGCCGGCGCTGGCCGGTCCGGCTCTCGCGGCGCTGGCCGATCCCGCCGCCCTATGGAGCGCCCTGTGGCCGATCGCAACGGGCCTTGCCCTGTCCGTGGCTGCCCTTGCTGCGGGTCGGCGCTGGCTCAGCCTTCCCTCTGTACCCGAGGGCGACCTGATCGCGCCGATCGGGCGCAGCTTGCGGCTTGGCGAGGGGATGATCGCGATCTGGCAGCGCCATTGGGTGGAATGGCGGCAAAGACGCAAGAGCGAGGCCGAACCGTCCTGGCAGCGGCTGCGCCGCAGCCTGCTCGTGCGCTATCTCAGACGCGAGGAGTCGTTTGCCGCAGATGCCGTGATCGCGCTTAACCTCATAGGGATTTTGGCCGTTCTGATCGTGGCCATCGCGCTTCGGTGAGCCGGTCGAAGCAGAAGCGACGGTACCCGGCCTGCGCATTGTCGCCATGACCGCGGCGGGCAACCCGCGACGACCTGCTTGGCCAGGTCCGCAACTCCAAATTGTCCACCTGCCACCCAGCACCGGTGGAACGAATTTGCAAACCTATCTGCAAAACAGGACTGTGGAAATCTGGCTAAGTAGTGGTCGGAGCGGGGAGATTTGAACTCCCGACCCCTTGTCCCCCAGACAAGTGCGCTAACCGGGCTGCGCTACGCTCCGACGCCTTCAAGACAAGGCATCCTCTATCTAGCCTGTTCGCCGCGCAGCCTCAAGAGGGCCGTTGGTCGGCATCCGGCGCCGTCTGCGCGGCGGCGCATCGCCGGACGCGGGTGCGGGGGCCAGGCCCCAAACCGGCTTCCTCGCGCCTTGTCTCGACCTCGCCATCGGGGCTCACATTGACGGACTTCCTGGCAATCGGGGCGCGCCAGGCGGCCAATGCCAAGTGAAGCTTCTGAGAACGTGCCGGGCCGGTTCACAACCAGCGCCTGATCGGGTTAGATGTCGCCCTATGAGCCGCTTGTTCCTCGAAATGACCGGCCCGCCCGGCGTTGGCAAAACCACGCTTGTGGAGGCCACGCTGCCACGCTTGCCGGGGCGCTACCTGCAGCGCGCCGATTTGAAGGAGCCGAAGAACATCGCCGGCGACGAGCGCCTGTTCGACCTCCTGCGCGCCAAGCTTAGCGAAGCGAGCAAGATGCCGATCACGCCCTCGGAAAAGCTCAAGCAGACCCGCTATTGGGCTCGCAAGCTGTTGCTCGACATGGCCGCCCAATCCGCCGACGCGGACATATTCCTCGATGAAGGGATCGTTCAGTCTTTCAGCGCCGCACTGCTGAGGCTATCCGACGCGGATCTGAAGGCCGTGATCGGGGCGCGCGTGACGATCTTTGTGCTGGCCAGGCACCCGGCAACCGTCGCCGACCGGATTGCCTTGCGGCACGAAAATGGCGGCAAGCTTCACGCGACCCATCGTCGGCTTGACCGCAACCAGCTTATTCGCGAGTGCGGCAACATGGGGGACCAGTTCCGCCGCCTATACGCGCGCTGCCACGATATCGGCTGCCCTGCCCTGCTGGTCGAAACCGAGGACGGAATCGACGCCAATGCCGACAGGATTGTCGAAATGGCGTCGCGGTTGACGGCCACACAGTCGGTTGCGGGTGTCGAATAATCCTATGCAACAGGTTGCCGATACGCTCTTGGCCCGGATTTGCGATGCTGCCGGGTGCCGAGAGAGCGGATACGCAAGGCGGGGCTCACAGTGCTTCATGCGGTCATAAGCTCTATATACACTCTCTAGTTGCAGTAAATTCTGCGCTTTCCGGCCAGGCGTTTTATCCTTGGAGAGATACCGGCTAGGATGCCGCCCTCCACCGCCCGCAGCCGGAACCGCACCGAATGACCATTCCCACACGGCTCCTCAATCATATCGATGGAAAGCCCGCCGCCGGCGCCGGCAGTCCGTTCGCCTCATTCAATCCCGCGACCGGCGAGCAACTCGCTGAAGTCAGCGCGGCAGGGCCGCAGGACGTCGACGCCGCGGTGGCGGCGGCCGCCGCGGCCCAGCGGGCATGGATATCGATTGCCCCCGCCGAGCGCGGCCGCATTCTCGGGCGGACCGCGCAGCTCCTGCGCGAGCGCCGCATGGAGCTGGCGCGGCTTGAGGTGCTCGACGCCGGCAAGCCGATCCAGGAGGTCCCCGAAGCCGACATCGACTCGGCGGCCGACTGCTTCGAGTTCTTCGGCGGCATCGTCCAGGCGATCCATGGCGAGCATATCGATCTCGGCCCCGACGCCTTCGCCTATACTCGCCGCGAGCCGCTTGGCGTGGTGGGCGGCATCGGGGCCTGGAACTATCCGATCCAGATCGCCGCCTGGAAGACGGCACCCGCGCTCGCCGCCGGCAATGCCATGGTCTTCAAGCCGAGCGAGCTCGCTCCGGTCACCGCGCTGGAGCTTGCCCGCCTCATCGAGGCGGCCGGCGCGCCGGCCGGGCTCGTCAACGTGGTGGTCGGCGGGCGCGAGGTCGGCGAGGCGCTCGCCCGCCATCCGGGGATCGCCAAGATCTCGCTGACCGGCTCGGTGCCGACGGGCTCGGCGGTGATGGCCGCGGCCGCCGGCACGCTCAAACACGTCACCATGGAGCTCGGCGGCAAGTCACCGCTTCTCGTGTTCGACGATGCCAGCCTCGACGATGCGGTTTCCGCCGCCATGCTGGGCAATTTCTACACCCAGGGCCAGATCTGTTCGAACGGCACCCGGGTCTTCGTGCAGCGCGGCCTGCACAACGCCTTCCTCGAACAGGTCGTGCGGCGAACCGAGGCGATACGGATCGGCGATCCCCTCGATCCTCAGACCCAGATGGGGCCGCTCATCAGCCAGCCCCAGCTCGACAAGGTCCTCGGCTATGTTGCCGCCGGACGCCAGGAGGGCGCCAGATTGCTCACCGGCGGCGCGCGGATCACCGAGGGGCCTCTGGCGCGAGGCTACTTCATGCAGCCGACCATCTTTGCCGACTGCACCGATTCCATGGCGATCGTGCGCGAGGAGATCTTCGGTCCGGTGATGAGCGTGCTCGCCTTCGACAGCGAGGAGGAGGCGATCGCCCGCGCCAACGACACGCCCTATGGCCTGGCGGCCGGCATCATGACCCGCGATCTTTCCCGCGCCCATCGTGTCGCCGCCAGCCTCCAGGCCGGCACCATCTGGATCAACAGCTATAACGAGACCCCGATTGCCATGCCCTTCGGGGGCAGCAAGAGGTCGGGCATCGGGCGCGAAAATGGGCTTGCCGCGCTCGACTTCTATTCCGAGCGCAAGAGCGTCTACGTCAATCTCGGCCCGGTATCGGCACCCTATTGACGCGCCCTACATGCCGCGCATCCCCGCGACGGCGAATCCAGAAACGGCGGTTCAAGCAATCTCCAGCCTCGATGACACACGGCGCGACCTCTCCCCCAACCGCTCATCCCCGCTTCAGGCGGGGATCCAGGGCTGACTGGCCCCACCATCGAAGAGAATGAAGGGCCCGAGCGCCGCCCCCTCCTCCGTCATGCCCGCGCGCCGTCGCGGGCATCCACGGCTTTTTCGCGGCGGCGCCTAGGTTCCGACGCCCGCGTGAATGTTCGGAACGGCGCCCAGCCATGACAACCTATGGCTTCCGCCGCGCCCATCATTGCCCGCCCTACCTCGGCGGCACAGCCCAAGCTGGATTCCCGCTTTCGCGGGAATGAGCGGTGTGTGGCAGGCGCTTTCCCCTTCCGCTCATGCTCGCGCAAGGAGTGGCGCAGCACTAACCCCGCTTGCGCTCGGGGTCGGCGCGCTAGTCGCGCGCGCCCTCCCGCGCCAGCTTGGCGATCGCCTCCTGGTCGATATGCTCGGCCTGGAGATCGAGTACCAAGGGGATGCGCTGGCCTTTCACCTGCAGGGTGATCCACGGCGCATTGACCCTTTGGCGGGGGGTGGACATCCGGCCGTGATGGTAGCGGCTGCCCTCGATCTGGCTCAGCGCCAGCTCGCGCCTGCGCGCGCCGAACCCAGTCGGCGGCATGGTCCACAGGGCGAGCCGGTCGCCGTCGCGCTCGATCCGGAGCGGGTAGCGCGACGTGAAGATCACCATGCCAGCGGGAAACGCCGCCCCCAGCGCGACCACCGCGAGCGCGGCGGCCAGCGCCATGATCAGCGGCACGTCAGGGTCGGCGGTCAGCTCCTCAAAGAGCATCCAGCCCATCCACACAAAGAGCGCCGCGAACGCGAAAGACGCCCACAGGAAGACCCGCATCTTCAACGCCTGCCGCCGGTTGTCGAACAGTAGCTGCATGGCTGCCCCCCTTTATGGATGGCCCGCCCCTCCCGCCGACGCCTGTGTAGGATGTCGGTGTTCAAAAGAGGAAGGAACGGACCATGAGCATAATG
>SKQW01000145.1 GCA_007118805.1 Rhodobiaceae bacterium
CCGACGCCGCCGGCCGCGCCGGTGACGAGGACCGGGCCGGAATCGGGCGTCACCCCCTGATCCTCCAGCGCCAGCACGCACAGCATCGCCGTATAGCCGGCGGTGCCGATCGCCATGGCCTGGGTGCTGGACAGCGCGTCGGGGCGGCGGATCAGCCAGTCCGACTTGACCCTTGCCATGCCGGCATAGCCCCCGTGATGGCCCTCGCCGACGCCCCAGCCATTGAGGATCACCGCATCGCCGGGCTTGAACTCGGCGCTGTCGGAGGTGGTGACGGTGCCGGAAAAGTCGATCCCGGGAATCAGGGGAAAGCGGCGGACCACCGGCATCTTGCCGGTAATGGCGAGCCCGTCCTTGTAGTTCACCGTGGAGTGCTCGACGGCGACGGTGACGTCGCCCTCCATGAGGTCGTCGGGGCCGAGCTCGGTGACCTCCGCCTTCTGGCCCTTCTCGCCCTCCTTCGAGATAAGGATCGCCTTGAACCTGTCCGCCATCGTCCGCTCCCTGTGATTGGCTCTTGTGCCGCGCCCTTGTCGCCCACAATGGGGCCGGGCTTCAAGAGCCAGGGCCTATTGCGCCGGCTGGAGGCGTTCGACCGGCGCCTCGCGGATCGGATAATGGACGATGGCCGCGGCGAATCCGAGGACAATGGAGACCCACCAGAACAGGTCGTAGGAGCCGAGCCGCTCATAGGAGACGCCACCGAGCCAGATGCCGAGGAACGATCCGAGCTGGTGCGACAGGAAGACGATGCCGAACAGCGTGCCGAGGTAGCGCGGGCCGAACATCACCGCCACGAGCCCGGAGGTCGGCGGCACCGTGGACAGCCAGAGCAGGCCGATGACGGCGGAAAAGATCAGGACGCTGGCCGGGCTGATCGGGGTGAGGATGAAGACGGCAACGGCGAGGGCGCGCAGGGCGTAGATCCAGCACAGGATCGAGCGCTTGGGCCAGCGCCCGCCGAGCACGCCGGCCGAATAGGCGCCGATCACGTTGAACAGGCCGATGATCGCCAGCGACCATGCGCCATAGCTCGGGTCGAGGCCGACATCGGCGAGATAGGCCGGCATATGCACGGTGATGAAAGCGACCTGAAAGCCGCACACGAAGAACCCGGTCACCAGCAGATTGTAGCTGCGATGGCGCAAGGCCTCGCCCAGCGCCTGGCCGAGGCTCTGGGGCGGGCCCATGTCGGGCGGCGCGGCGCCGGCGCGCGACCTCAGGCCGAGCGCCAGCAGCGGCACGACGAGCATGATCGCGGCGAGCAGATAAAGCGCGTTCTGCCAGCCGAATGACGAGATGAATGCCTGACCGATCGGCGCGAACAGGAACTGCCCGAGCGAGCCCGCGGCCATGGCCATGCCGAAGGCCCAGGAGCGGGCCTCGATGGGCAACAGCTTGCCGAAGGCGGCGATGACGAGGGCGAAGGCCGACCCGGCAATGCCGAGGCCGATCAGGACGCCGGCGGCCAGGTGCATCAGGAGCGGTGCGTCGGCGACCGCCGTCAGGGCGAGCCCGGCGGCGTAAAGGAGCGCGCCGATAACGATCACCCGGACCTCGCCGTAGCGGTCGGCGATGGCCCCGAAGGCCGGCTGGCCGAAGCCCCAGACGAGATTCTGGATCGCAAGCGACAGGGCGAAGACCTCGCGGCTCCAGTCGCGCTCGCTCGACAGGGGCATGAGGAACAGGCCCAGCGAGGCGCGGGGCCCGAAGCTGATCATGGAGATCAGGCAGCCGCACACGACGATCAGCGCGGTGGTGCGCCAGGCCATGCTGGTTTGCTGGGAACTCATGCGACCTTCCTTTGGCGCGGCCGATCCGCGTTGGTCCGCATATTATCCGGCGCGAGGGCGCCGGAAAAATTCATATCGCTGATCGGAGAGATACGGATTTCGCATGACAAGGGGGAGGGCATGCTCTGTGCATCCCCGATGGGTGATAGACGCCGACTAGTGTGGTGGATTTGAAGTTCGTTACCAGGCTTGCAGCAGGCTCTGAAACGAACTCCAAATCCAAAAACCACATTAGATTCATAAAGTTGCCAGTGTCCTTGTCGAATCCGAAATTCGTGCGGAGACTGTTGCGAATGGCAGCGAAGTTCGAATTCGGGACAGTAGCTATGCGACTACTGCATGGGAGCGCGACAAAGTGGCGGTTGGAAAGTTGGTCTCGAGTCCCTTATATTCATCTTGAACAAAAGGTCGGGATCGGCGGGAGCCGCCGTCCCGCTTTTTTCGGGGGTGGTTATACTCAATTGGAGTATAAGGAGGAGGCGATGACACGCCAGGCACTGAACCAGCTTATCGAGAGCCCGTCCACGGCGGGTGAGCGCCACGGCGTGCTGCCGGCGCCGGATCTCGACTTCACCCCCGAGGTGGCGGCGGAGACCGCGCATCTCTATGAGCGCGTCAAATCGGTGATTCCGCCGGTCGAGTGGCCCTTCTTCGCGCCCTATGTCAAGGCGATCAACGAGCTCAAGGCCAAGCGCAACGCGGTGATCCTGGCGCACAACTACATGACGCCGGAGATCTTCCACACGGTGGCCGACGTGGTCGGCGACTCCCTGCAACTGGCCATCGAGGCGACCAAGACCGACGCCGAGATCATCGTGCAGTGCGGCGTTCACTTCATGGCCGAGACCTCGAAGCTCCTCAATCCCGACAAGACGGTGCTGATTCCGGACATGGAGGCGGGGTGCTCGCTCGCCGCCTCGATCACCGGGGCCGACGTCCGCGCCATGCGGGAGGCCTATCCCGGCGCGCCGGTGGTCACCTATGTCAACACCTCGGCCGAGGTGAAGGCCGAGAGCGATATCTGCTGCACCTCGTCGAATGCCGTCGAAGTGGTCGAGTCGCTCGGTGCAGCGCGGGTGATCTTCCTCCCCGATGAATATCTGGCGAAGTATGTCCAGAGCCAGACCGACGTCGAGATCATCGCCTGGAAGGGCCATTGCGAGGTCCATGAGCGGTTCACCGGCGAGGAGCTCGCCGCCTATCGGGCGGGCGATCCGACGATCCGCATCATCGCCCATCCAGAGTGCCCGCCGGACGTTCTTGCCGAGGCCGATTTTACCGGCTCGACGGCCAAGATGATCGACTGGGTCAAGCGGGAGCGGCCGAGCCGCGTCGTCATGGTCACCGAATGCTCGATGGCCGACAACGTCGCCGCCGAGACGCCGGGGGTGAATTTCGTCAAGCCGTGCAATCTGTGTCCGCACATGAAGCGGATCACGCTGGACAAAGTGCTCGACAGCCTGGTGGAGATGCGCGAGGAGGTCACGGTCGATCCGCTGATCGCCGAGCGGGCCCGGCGCGCGGTCGAGCGCATGATCAATCTGAAGAGCTGAGGCGGGCGCGCCGAAGGCCCCCCTGACGCCGTCGCGGCCGAGCGAGCCCCGCCTCATGTCCGATGCCAGCGCCGACCAGCCGACGGTTTGCGATGACGTGGTCATCGTCGGCGGCGGGCTGGCCGGGCTGTTCTGTGCCCTCAAATTGGCGCCGCGCCCGGTCACCCTCGTCACCGCGTCCCCCATTGGAGAAGGCTCGGCCTCGGCCTGGGCGCAAGGGGGGATTGCCGCGGCAGTGGCCGAGGGCGATTCGCCGGAGGCCCATGCCGCCGACACCATTGCCGCGGGCGGCGGGATCGTCGACGAGGATATTGCCTTGATGATCGCCGCCGAGGGGCGCGCGCGCATCCGCGATCTCCTCGCGTTCGGTGTTCCGTTCGACCGCGACCTCGAAGGCGAGTTCGCCCTGTCGCGCGAGGCGGCCCATTCGCGCCGGCGTATCCTGCGGGTCAGCGGCGACCTTGCCGGGCGCGCCATCATGGCGGCGTTGGACGCGGCCGTGCGGGCCGAACCATCGATTCGCCTGATCGAGGGTTACTCGGTCGAGGCCCTGCGGATCGAGGACGGGCACGTCGCCGGGGCGTTCGCCCAGCCGTCGCGGGCCGGCGATGAGGCGCCCGACATCTTCCTGCCGGCGCGGGCGGTGGTGTTGGCGAGCGGCGGTGTCGGCGCCCTTTATGGGCTGACCACGAACCCGCCGCAGGCGCGCGGTCAAGGCGTGGCGGTCGCCGCCAATGCCGGCGCCACGCTGGCCGATCTCGAATTCGTCCAGTTCCATCCCACCGCCCTTGCCGTCGGCCTTGATCCGGCACCGCTGGCAACCGAGGCGCTGCGCGGGGAGGGCGCCACGCTGATCAACGGGCAAGGCCAGCGCTTCATGGCCGCGGTCCACCGCGATGGCGATCTGGCCCCGCGCGACATTGTCGCGCGGGCCGTATTCCAGGAGGTGCAGGCGGGGCGCGGCGCCTTCCTCGACTGCCGGGAGGCGATCGGGGAGGCGTTCGCCGATCGCTTCCCCAAAGTGTATGCGAGCTGCCAGCGCGTCGGCATCGATCCGGCGCGGGCGCCGCTCCCGGTTGCCCCGGCGGCGCATTATCACATGGGCGGGGTGCTGACCGATGCCAATGGGCGGACCAGCGTCGACGGCCTGTGGGCCTGCGGCGAGGTCGCCGCGACGGGGGCCCATGGTGCCAATCGGCTGGCCTCCAACTCGCTGCTCGAGGCGGTGGTCTTCGCGGCGCGGGTGGCGGGCGACATCCGCCAGCTATTTCCCGCCGCCGCGACGGCGCCGGTGCGCCCGGCCGAGGACAGCGGCGGGCCCGGCCTGTTCCCCGATGACGGGGCGGTTGCACGCCTGCGGGCGACGATGAGCGACCGGGTGGGCGTGGTGCGCGAAGCCGGTGGCCTGCGCGCAGCGCTCGCCGAGTTGGCGGCGATCGAGCGCTCGGGCAGCCCGTCGCCGGCCTTTCGCAACATGGTGACCACGGCGCGCCTCATTGCCGTTGCCGCCCTGCGGCGCCAGGAGAGCCGCGGCGCCCATTACCGGTCCGATTTCCCCGACGCCGACGCGCAGGCGGCGCGCCGCTATTTCCTGACCCGCCGCCAGGCCGACGCACTGGCGCGGCCGGCGGGCGAGCCCGCGCCGATTAGGATGATGGCCTGAGATGACAGCCTTTACTCTTGACCCACGGCTTATCCGCGAGGCGGTCGAGCGCGCCCTGGCCGAAGACCTTGGCCTGGCCGGCGACCTGACCAGCGCCGCCACCGTGCCGGCCGATGCCTCGGCGCGCGCCGTCATCGCCGCGCGCAGCGCCGGTATCGTGGCCGGGCTCGACCTCGCCGGAGAGGCCTTCAGGCAGGCCGGCGCCGAGGTCGCCTTCGAGCGGCAGGTGGCGGACGGCGAGGCGGTTGGCCCGGGCGCGGTCGTCGCCGGCATCTCCGGCCCGGCCCGCGCGATTCTGGCGGGCGAACGGGTGGCGCTGAACTTCCTCGGCCGGATGAGCGGCATCGCCACGCTGACCCAGGCCTATGTCGAGGCGGTGGCGGGCAGCTCGGCGGCGATCATCGACACCCGCAAGACGACGCCGGGCCTCAGGGCGCTGGAGAAATACGCCGTGCGCTGCGGGGGCGGGCGCAACCATCGCTTCGGGCTGTTCGATGCGGTGCTCATCAAGGACAATCACGTCGCCGCCGCCGGCGGTGTCGGCGCAGCGGTGCGGGCGGCGCAGCGCCATGCCGGGCACATGGTCAAGGTCGAGGTCGAGGTGGACAGGCTGGACCAGCTCGACAGCGCGCTCAAGGCGGGCGCGGACATCGTCATGCTCGACAATTTCGCGCTCGATGATTTGCGCGAGGCGGTGCGGCGCACCGGGGGCCGCGCCATCCTCGAGGCGTCCGGCGGCGTCATGCTCGACACCGTCGGGGCTATCGCCGCGACCGGCGTCGACCTGATCTCGGTGGGCGCGCTTACCCATTCCGCGCCTAGCCTCGATTTCGGCCTCGACTTCGAGTAGCTGTGCCAGCCCGCGCGGCGCCTAAGCGCCCGCCTTCTCGATCCGATCGGCGCGCTGGAAGCCGGGCCGGGCCATGCAGCGCTTGCGATAGGCGAGAAAGGAGTCCCGCTCCTCGAGCAGGCCGAAGGCGAGGCCGAACCACACCGCGCAGCCGATCATGATGTCGGCGGCCGAGAACCGCTCGCCCAGTATCCACGGCCCGTCCCGCAAGGCGCCGTCGAGCACGTCGACGACGAGGCCGTGGCTGCCCCATGCCGCCTGGGATTTCGTCGCCGTGAAGCCGAGATGGGCCTGCATGTAGGCCGGCTCGATGCAATTGCCGACAAAGAACAGCCATTTGAGATAGGGGCCGCGCAGCGGGTCCTCGGGCGCCGGCGCGAGCCCGGCCTGCGGCATCCGGTCGGCGACGAAGACGCAGATCGCACCCTGCTCGCTGACGACGGCCTTGCCGTCGACCAGCACCGGCACTTTCCCCATTGGATTGATCCGCCGGAAATCGTCCGTGTCCTGCATCTGGGCGCGAATATCGATCAGTTCGCGCTCGTAACGGGCCTCCGCCTCCTCAAGCAGCCATAGCGCCGAGAAGGAACGCGTGCCGGGGCACCAGTAGAGCTTCATGGCGATTGGTCCCTGCCTGGAGGGCCGATTATGAAACTAGAACGTAACAGGAACATTCAATCAGATCCAGCGCCCACCGTCAACGGTTGAGCCTCAGCCTGAATCTCGGCTGCGGGCGGATGCCTCCAGCTATCGATCGCCCGACTTGGCAGCGAGCAGATTGATTTCTGCCTAGCATCGGCGCACGCTGTTCCGAAGCTATTCTGGAGAAGCTGGAATAGAGA
>SKQW01000028.1 GCA_007118805.1 Rhodobiaceae bacterium
CCCACTCGACTAGCGTGCGGCTCATGCGGAACCTCATCACCTCGACTATCCTTGTCACCACCGTCTTGCTCGGCGCGAGCCATGCGGGGCAGGCGGCTGGCCCGGTTCAGCTCGCCCAGGCGGGCTGCGCCTCGGCGGCGGCGGCCGCCGCGCAGCAGCGCGGCGGCGAGGTCATCGGGGCGCCCCGGACCTTCCAGCAGAATGGCCGACAGATGTGCGAGTTCACCATTCTGATCCCCGATCGCTCGGGGGAGAAGCCGCCGCGCCGGGAGCGCGTGGTCATCGAGCTGGGCTGACCGGCAGGCAATTCAGGAGGTAGGCCGATGCGGTTGCTCGTTGTCGAGGACGATGAGGATCTCAACCGTCAGCTCGTGACGGCGCTCAACCAGGCCGGTTACGTCGTCGACACCGCCTTCGACGGCGAGGAGGGCCATTTCCTGGGCGATACCGAGCCTTATGATGCCGTGATCCTCGATATCGGTCTGCCCCGGATGGACGGTCTTCGGGTCCTTGAGCAGTGGCGGGCCGACGGCCACAAGACGCCGGTGCTGCTGCTTACCGCGCGCGACCGCTGGAGCGACAAGGTGGCCGGGATCGACGCCGGCGCGGACGACTATGTGGCCAAGCCCTTCCACATGGAGGAGGTGCTGGCCCGGGTGCGCGCGCTGCTGCGGCGGGCGGCGGGGCACGCCTCCAGCGAGATCGAATGCGGGCCGATCCGGCTCGATACCAAGGCGTCCAGGGTGACCGTCGACGGCAACCCGATCAAGCTGACCTCGCATGAGTATCGTCTGCTGGCCTATCTCATGCACCACCAGAACCGCGTGGTCTCGCGCACCGAGCTTATCGAGCACCTTTACGATCAGGATTTCGACCGCGACTCCAACACTGTCGAGGTTTTCATCGGGCGCTTACGCAAGAAGCTGGCGGTCGACGCCATCGAGACGGTGCGCGGGCTCGGCTATCGCGTTTCCCCGCCTGTGGGCAGCTAGGCTTGCCGGAGGTGCGCCTGCACACGAACTCCCTGTCCTTCCGCCTCTTCGTCCTGGCTGCCGTCTGGAGCCTGCTCGCCCTGGCCGCTGCGGGCGCCTTCCTGATGCATGACCATCGCCTGCGCACCGAGCGGGGCCACGAGGCTTTCCTGGATATCTTGCTGCTGAATGTCATCGCGACGACGGAATTCGCCGAGGATGGCGGCCTGGCCGCGCTGCCCGACGCCGGGGACGGGCGTTTCATGTCGCTGCATTCGGGCTGGTACTGGCAGATCATGCAGGCCGATGCGCCCGAAGGTGCGGTCACCTCGCCCTCGCTTGCGGGCGAGATGCTGGTGCTGCCCGGCTCGGACGAGGCGCCGTTCGATGACGAGTTCCGGCGCGTCGCCACCATTGACGGGCCGCAAGGCAGCGCCCTCAGGGCGATCGAGCGCATGGTGCTGATCGGCGACGGCGAGGCGCCGTTCAGCTTCGTGGTGGCCGGTGATCTGGCGGTGCCGCATGGCGCGCTAGCCGAATTCCGCACCAATCTGGTGACCGTGTTCGCGATCCTCGGCGGCGGGCTCGTCATCATAACGGTGGTGCAGGTCCGGCTTGGGCTGCGGCCATTGCGCGATGTCGGGCGTTCGCTCACCGCCATACGCGAAGGCCGCAAGGAGCGGCTTGAAGGCGACTATCCTGAAGAGATCGCGCCGCTGACGCGCGAGCTCAACGCGCTGATCGACTCGAACCGGCAGATTGTCGAGCGCGCCCGGCAGCATGTCGGCAATCTCGCCCACGCGCTGAAGACTCCGCTATCCGTCATCACCAACGAGGCGCGCGGCAGCGCCGGCCCGCTGGCCGAGAAGGTTGCCGAGCAGGCCGGGGTGATGCGCCATCAGCTCGACTATTATCTGGACCGGGCGCGCATGGTCGCGGGGGCACGGGCGCTCGGCGCGGTGACCGAGATCGCCCCGGTGGTCGACCCCCTCGCCAGGGCGATGCGCCAGATCCATGCCGATCGCCATCTCGAGCTCGATGTCGCGGTGTCGGACGGGTTGCGGTTCCAGGGCGAGCGGCAGGATCTGGAGGAGATGATCGGTAATCTCATCGACAATGCCTGCAAGTGGGCCGAGCGCCATGTCCGCGTCGAATGCAACAGGGCAGATGACGCCACCGCGCGCCTGCGGATCGTGGTGGAGGATGACGGGCCGGGGCTGTCCGCGGCCGAGCGCGAGGAAGCGCTTCGCCGCGGGCGCCGGCTCGACGAGACCAAGCCCGGCTCGGGCCTCGGCCTGTCGATCGTCAGCGAGCTTGCCACGCTCTATCAGGGCACCCTGGACTTGACAGAATCCCCGCTGGGCGGGCTCAAGGCGCAGCTGGAGCTGCCGGCCGCCTGAGCGGCGCCATCGAATTGCCCGATTTCGACGCTTGCTGCCCGGGATTGGATTGCAGCCAATTGCGTGTTAGCCATAGGCGCATGCCTTGCTTGGGGTACTATCGAGGAGGAAATCCGCCGCAATGCGAATGATGATGATTGGTGCGGTCGCCGCGATCGGGATGACGGTCTCGGCCTGCACACCGGGAACTGAACAGCAGACGATGGGGACCATCGTTGGGGCGACCGCCGGCGGTCTCGTCGGCAGCACGATCGGCAGCGGCCGCGGCCGCACGCTGGCCACCGCGGCGGGGATCGTCGCCGGCGGCCTGATCGGGTCGGCGATCGGCGCGCATCTCGATGAGCAGAACCGCCGCCGGGCGATGGAGGCCGAATATCGTGCCCTCCAATACGGCCCGCCGGATGCGCCCGTGGTCTGGCGCGACCCCGATGCCAACGTCTATGGCGAAGTCGTTCCGGGCGATGCATATGAGCGCGGGGGCTACGACTGCCGCGACTACACGCACACCATCTATATTGATGGGCAGCCGGAAGTCGCGCGCGGCACCGCTTGCCGTCAGCCGGACGGGACCTGGGAGCCCATCTGAGCGCAGCACGCGGAACACTGACAGGGCTGGATCGCTCCGGGGACATGGGCCTTGGCCCGACGTCCCCGGAGAGCGGCCCGAGGTGTCGCCGCGCTAGCCGGTCACGCACGCTGACGGCCGATCGGGCGCTGCCACCTCACCCTGGCAGCCAAGGTACCTTCGCCGACGAAGGTGGGCGCGCTATGCCGTCAGGCAATGCCCATGCGCGCTGGCCTATGTGTTGCCACGCTGGTCTGCCCCGCCGGCGCGGTACCTGATTCCCAACGCGTTGTGCGTTAGGCGCCTACCTCACGAAAACGTGTCGCCAGGAGAGCGTGTCGGGACGGGCTGCGACCGTTTGCCGGTTTTCTCACGGTCGGTTACGAGTTAGGTAGCGCACCGGAGTTTCCGATGGTCTTGTGGCTTGTGTTCGCAGGGTTGACGGCGGTTGCCGTGCTGGCTGTGCTGGTGCCCTTGTCGCGCCCGGCGGCGGTCGCGGATAGCGCCGCCGAGCCGGATCTGTCGATCTATCGCGATCAGCTCGCCGAGATCGACCGCGACCTGGCGCGCGGCATCATCGAGGCCCCGGAGGCCGAGGCCGCGCGGGCCGAGGTGGCGCGCCGGGTGATCGCAGCCGACTCCCGGCACAAAGCGGCCCCGAGGCCGGCCGCGGCGAGCACATCGCGACTGCGCGCGGCGACCTGGTCCGTGGTTGTCGCCGTGCCGTCGGTTGCGCTGGCGCTCTATCTGTCTTTCGGCAATCCGCATCTTCCCGGCCAGCCTCTGCAGGCCCGCATGGAGGCGCCGGCCGATCAACAGGATGTCGACGTGATGATCGCGCGGGTTGAGCGTCACCTTGCGGACGATCCCGAGGACGGGCGCGGCTGGGAGGTGCTGGCGCCGGTCTATATGCGCATCGGCCGCTACGGCGATGCGGCGCGGGCCTGGCGCAACGTGATCCGGCTGAATGGCGCCACGCCCGAGCGCCAGGCGAATTATGGCGAAGCCGTCGTCCTGGCCTCCGACGGGCTGATCACCGATGAGGCGCGCGATGCCTTCGAGGCAGCCCTCGCGGAAAGCCCGGATGCGCCCCAGCCGCGCTTCTATATGGCGATGGCTGCTGAGCAGGATGGCGACTGGCAGGGGGCCGTGGAGCGCTGGCAGTCGCTGCTTGCCGATGCGCCGGCCGATGCGCCGTGGCGGGGCGTCGCCGAACAGCGGCTGGCGGATGCCCGCGATTCTATCGGCGAGGCGGCCCCGGCCGGCCCCTCGGCGGCCGATGTCGCCGCGGCGGCGGAGATGAGCGAGGACGACCGCGACGCGTTCATCGCCAGCATGGTGGCAGGGCTCGCCGCGCGCCTGGCCGAGGATGGCGACGATCTCGACGGTTGGCTGCAACTGGCCCGCGCCCATGTGGTGCTGGGCGAGACCGACAAGGCGCACGAGGCGATCACCGGCGCGCTGCGCCATTTCGAGGACGACGCCGCCGCCCGGCAGCGCATCGATGCGGCGGCGCGCGAACTTGGGCTGGATTCTTGACGATGGAGCGGACATGACCCGCAAGCAACGCCGGCTGACACTGATCGCCGCTGCCGGGGTGGTTCTGGCATCGGCCATCGGCCTGATGCTGGTCGCTTTTCAGGACTCCATCGTGTTCTTCAACAGTCCCTCAGAGGTGGCCGAGCGCGAGGTGCCGCCGGGCGAGCGGTTCCGGCTTGGTGGGCTGGTGGCCGAGAACAGCGTGATGCACGGGGAGGGGACCGAGGTGCGTTTTGCCGTCACCGATACGGTCAGCGAGATCGAGGTGACCTATTCCGGGCTCCTGCCGGATCTCTTCCGCGAGGGCCAGGGCGTCGTCGCCGAAGGCGCGCTCGACGGCAACGGCCTGTTCGTGGCCGACACCGTGCTGGCCCGGCACGACGAGAATTACATGCCCCGCGAGGTGGCCGACGCCCTCAAGGCGCAGGGCCACTGGATGGACGAGGCCGAGGAGTCCTATGGTAGCGGCGGCGCGCAGACGCAAGAGGGCGGATACTGATGGTGCCCGAGATCGGTCATTTCGCGCTGGTGCTCGCTTTCGCGCTGGCCCTTGTCCAGTCGGCTTTGCCGATCTGGGGTGCCCAGCGCGGCGATCAGCGCCTGATGGCCACCGCGCCCGCCACGGCGCTCGCCCAGCTCGCCTTTGTGGGCCTGGCCTTCGGCGCGCTGACCATGGCCTATGTTCAGTCCGACTTCTCGGTGATCAATGTCTGGCAGAACTCCCATTCGGCCAAGCCGCTGATCTACAAGATCACCGGCGTATGGGGGAACCACGAGGGCTCGATGGTCCTGTGGATCCTGATCCTGGTGCTGTTCGGTGCGCTGGTCGCCCTGTTCGGGGGCAATCTGCCAGAACGCCTGAAGGCCACGGTGCTGTCCGTGCAGGCCTGGATCACCGCTGTCTTCTTGCTTTTCGTGCTGAGCACTTCCAACCCGTTCGGGCGGCTCGATCCGGCCCCCATCGAGGGGCGCGACCTCAACCCCCTGCTGCAGGATATCGGCCTCGCCGTTCATCCGCCGCTCTTGTATATCGGCTATGTCGGCTTCTCGATCACCTTCGCCTTTGCCGTCGCCGCACTGATCAGGGGGCGGGTCGATGCCGCCTGGGCGCGCTGGGTGCGGCCCTGGACCCTGCTGGCCTGGGCCTTCCTCACGCTCGGCATCTCGATCGGCTCCTACTGGGCCTATTACGAACTCGGCTGGGGCGGCTGGTGGTTCTGGGACCCGGTGGAGAACGCCTCCTTCCTGCCCTGGCTGTCGGGCACCGCGCTGCTCCATTCGGCCCTCGTCATGGAGCGGCGCAATGCGTTGAAGGTGTGGACGGTGCTGCTTGCCATCCTCACTTTCGGGCTGTCGATGCTTGGCACCTTCCTGGTGCGCTCTGGTGTCCTGACATCGGTGCATGCCTTCGCCGTCGATCCCGATCGCGGCCTGTTCATCCTGTTGATCCTGATGGTGTCCGTCGGCGGCGCCCTGGCCCTGTTCGCGATCCGCGCCCGCACCCTTGAGTCCGGCGGCCTGTTCGCCCCGATCAGCCGCGAGGGCGCGCTGATCTTCAACAATCTCCTTTTGACCACGGCAGCCGGTGTGGTGCTGGTCGGCACGCTGTATCCGCTGGCATTGGAAGCGGTGACCGGCCGCAAGATTTCCGTCGGCCCGCCCTTTTTCGACGCTACCTTCGGGCCGCTGATGATTCCGCTCCTTCTGGCGGTGCCGTTCGGCCCGCTTCTGGCCTGGAAGCGCGGCGATCTTTACGGCGCCGCCCAGCGGCTGTTCGCGGCGATGGCGCTGTCGCTCGTCATCGTCGTGGCGGTCTACGCCGTCCGCTTCGACGGGCCGGTCCTGGCACCGCTGGGGATCGGGCTCGGCGCCTGGCTGATCCTCGGCGCGCTGTCGGAGATCGCCGAGCGGGGCAAGCTGTTCCGGGCCAGCCTTGCCGAGAGCTGGAAGCGGATCAGCGGATTGCCGGGCTCGGCCTGGGGCACCATGCTGGGCCATGCCGGCGTCGGCGTGACGGTGATTGGCATCGTCGCCGTCACCGCCTGGGAGAGCGAGGCGGTGGTCGCCCTCCAGCCCGGCGAATCGACCGAGCTTGCCGGCTACGAGTTCACTTTCGAGGGCATCGCGCCGCGCCAGGGCGCGAACTTCACCGAACGTGTGGCGCGCTACACGGTCACGCAGGACGGCGCGTTCGTCACCGAGATGGAGAGTGCGCAC
>SKQW01000086.1 GCA_007118805.1 Rhodobiaceae bacterium
GCGGGCGGGCGGGGCCGGCCGATCGCCGGCCTGCACTCGAATTCTGTCACTCAAGCACATGGAATGACAGGCTTAGCTGCGGATGCTCAGCCGGCGCATTCGCGGAGCCGGCCTGCGCCCACCTCGAAGGCGGCAAACCCTCCTTCATAACACGAAAAAAAATGCTTTTGAACCTTAAACTTTGAGATTCTGGCGCTAACATGTAGCCCGTTGGTTCGGAGCGCCGCATCGCGGACACGGGCCGACGCGGTGCTGGCAGAGCAGTTGGCTGCCGTTTGCCGCAGTCAGGCACTCAGGCCGCTTCATTCGAAGTTTCTGTCGGCCCGCTGCTGACCGTTTCTTGCGCGTCCGGGCTGTCTATCGGACGCAACTCCGGCGAGCCTTTCGCCGTTCGCCGCGCTCTCGCGTGGCGCAAGTGAGCAAGACGGTCGGTGGAAAAAGATCAACATGCGTGACCCGCGCGGCGTGTTCGCTGCCGTCGGGTGGCGCGTGCCCGTCCCATGGATGGGCAAGAAACGAGAAAAGGGACCGCAAACTATGTCGACGACCACAGCGACCGGATCGAATCCCGAGCTGAAAGCCAAGGAGCAGGTCTATGGCGACGACCCGCTCGCCGTGCGGGATACGGATCATTACCGCGCCGAATATGTGAAGGGGTTCGTCGAGAAGTGGGACGAGCTTATCGACTGGGATGCGCGGGCCGAGAGCGAGGGACAGTTCTTCGTCGATATCCTGCGCGCGCGTAACAAGCACAAGGTTCTCGATGTTGCCTGCGGCACGGGCTTTCATTCCGTGCGGCTGCTGGAGGCGGGTTTCGACGTCACCAGCGCTGACGGCAACGCCGCGATGCTCGCCAAGGCGTTCGAGAACGCCAAGCAGCGCGATATCATCCTGAAGCTCATCCAGGCTGACTGGCGCTGGCTCAATCGCGATATTCAGGGCAAATACGACGCGGCCATCTGCCTTGGCAACTCGTTCACGCATCTCTTCGAGGAGACCGACCGGCGCCGTTCCCTGGCCGAATTCTACGCCGCCTTGAAGCATGACGGCGTGCTGATTATCGACCAGCGCAATTACGATTCGATTCTCGACGATGGCTTTTCGTCCAAGCACAAGTATTATTATTGCGGCGATCAGGTATCAGCCGAGCCCGACCACGTCGATGAGGGGCTGGCCCGCTTCAAATATAGCTTCCCTGACCAGTCCGAGTACACGCTCAACATGTTCCCGCTGCGCAAGAACTACATGCGCCGGCTTCTGTTCGAAGCGGGCTTTCAGCGGGTGCGCACCTATGGCGACTTCCAGGAGACGTTCCAGGAGAATGAGCCGGACTTCCTGGTTCACGTTGCCGAGAAGATCCACCCACAAAGCAAGCACTTCGTCCGCACCCCGGACGCGGAAGACGATGTCTACGCTGTCACCGAGAATTATTACGACAGCGCCGACGCCGATCAGTTCTACTTCAATATCTGGGGCGGCGAGGATATTCACATCGGGCTCTACGATGTGAGCAGCGACATCAAGGAGGCGAGCCACGCCACGGTCAAGCGCATGGCCGACATGCTCAAGCCGCTCAAGCCGACCAGCCAGATCATCGATCTGGGTGCGGGCTACGGCGGGTCGGCCCGCCATCTGGCGAAGCGGTTCGGCTGCGCGGTCGAGTGCCTCAACATCAGCGAGACCCAGAACGAGAAGAACCGAATGCTCAACCAGGAGCAGGGGCTCGCCGATCTGATCTCGGTGACGCACGGCACCTTCGAGGACGTGCCGGAGCCCGACAGCGCTTTCGACGTGGTCTGGTCGCAGGATTCCTTCCTGCACTCGGGAGATCGCGAGCAGGTCCTGCGCGAAGCGTTCCGCCTTCTGCGGCCCGGCGGCGAGTTGATCTTCACCGATCCGATGCAGGCCGACGACTGCCCGGAAGGCGTCCTGCAGCCGGTCTATGACCGGATTCATCTGCAAAGCCTCGGCTCGTTCCAGTTCTACAGGGAGACCGCCAAGAAGCTCGGCTTCGAGGAGGTCAAGCTGGACGATCTTACGCCCAACCTGCGCAATCATTATGCGCGGGTCCGCGAGGAGCTGACGCGGAACTATGACGAGCTTGTCAAGGTCTCCAGCAAGGAGTATCTCGACCGCATGCTCGTGGGGCTCGAAAACTGGGTCAAGGCGGCGGACAGCGGCTACATGGCCTGGGGTATCTTGCATTTCCGCAAACCCTGACACTCGGATGAGCGGCCGGGCTTGACCGCCCGGCCGCATCCCGTTCCATTTCTCGTCTACATGGCGGACCGCACTGCGCGGGCCCAGTCGGCCAGCGCACCAATTCGAACGAAAAGGAGACTTTCAATGACAAAGCGAAGCTGGATGTTCACCAGCGAGTCGGTGTCCGAGGGGCATCCGGACAAGGTATGCGACCGGATTTCCGACGAGGTGGTCGACGCTTATCTGGCCGCCGATCCGGCATCGCGGGTGGCCTGCGAGACCATGACCACGACGAATTTCGTGGTCGTGGCCGGCGAGGTGCGCGGCCCGCATGAGGTGCTCGGTACCATCGAGGAGCGCATCCGCAACGCTGTGCGCGACATCGGCTACGAGCAGGACGGCTTCCACTGGAAGGACAACGAGGTGCTGGTCAAGCTGCATGAGCAGTCGGCCGACATCGCGATGGGCGTCGACGGCGAGAGCGACGAGGACGAGGGCGCCGGCGATCAGGGCATCATGTTCGGCTACGCCTGCCGCGAGACGCCGGAGCTGATGCCGGCGCCGATCGTGTTCTCCCATCGCATCCTGCAGCTTATGGCTCAGGCCCGCCACGCCGGCAAGGAGCCGCTTCTGGGTCCCGACTCCAAGAGCCAGGTCACGCTGCGCTACGAGGATGGTGAGCCGGTCGCGGTCGACGCCGTCGTGGTGTCAACCCAGCACGATGGCTCGATCGACCAGGCCAAGGTGCGCGAGATCGTGCGGCCCTATGTGCAGCAGGCGCTGCCGGCCGGCTGGGAGGTTGCCGAGGACAAGCTTCTGGTCAATCCGACCGGTCGCTTCGTGATCGGCGGCCCCGACGGCGACTGCGGGCTGACCGGCCGCAAGATCATCGTCGATACCTATGGTGGCGCCGCGCCCCATGGCGGCGGTGCCTTCTCGGGCAAGGACCCGTCCAAGGTCGACCGCTCGGCTGCCTATGCAGCGCGCTATCTGGCCAAGAACGTGGTCGCCGCCGGGCTGGCTGACAAGTGCCTCATTCAGCTTGCCTACGCCATCGGCGTGGCCGAGCCGGTGGCGCTCTATATCGAAACCTACGGCACCGGGAAGGTCGATCCGCTACGGCTCGAGATGGTGCTGCGCGACCGGGTGCGCCTGACCCCGCGCGGTATCCGCAACCATCTCAAGCTCGACCGGCCGATCTATGCGCCGACGGCGGCCTACGGCCATTTCGGGCGCGACCCGGTCGATGGCGGCTTCCCCTGGGAGCGCACCGATATCGCCAACGATCTGGCCAAGGCCTTTGGCGGCAGCGCCGAAGCCGCGGAATAAGTGCGCAAGAGGCGCGTGCGGGGGCGATGGGCTCCCGCGCCGCGCCCATGACTAAGACGGCAGCGGCCCGCGACTGCGGCGCCACGGCACGCCTCTGACGGTCCGCTCCGGACCAGCCGAGAGGGCCGCGGCGGCGCCAGGCGGCCTGCCGGCGCGGTGTTGAAATACCGACCGCGCCTCATATGACAGGTTCATCAAGAAGAGAGACATCATGACTGCTACAGCCGAGAAGGCAGACTTTAAGGATTACGTCGTTGCCGACTTGTCCCTCGCGGAGTGGGGGAACAAGGAGATCGAGATGGCCGAGGCGGAGATGCCGGGCCTGATGGCGACCCGCGAGGAATATGGCGCCTCGCAGCCCCTCAAGGGGGCGCGGATCGCCGGCTCGCTCCACATGACCATCCAGACGGCGGTTCTGATCCAGACGCTCGAGGCCCTCGGCGCCGAGGTGCGCTGGGCCTCCTGCAACGTGTTCTCCACGCAGGATCATGCCGCCGCCGCGATCGCCGCCAGCGGCACTCCGGTCTTCGCCTATAAGGGCGAGAGCCTGGAGGAGTATTGGGAGTACATCCACCGCATCTTCGAGTGGCATGATGGCGGCGTGCCCAACATGATCCTCGACGATGGTGGCGATGCCACGCTGATGGTGCATCTCGGCGTGCAGGCGGAGACCGACCCTTCGGTGCTCGACAATCCGCAGAACGAGGAGGAGCGCGTCCTCTTCGCCACGATCCGCAAATGGCTCGCCCTCAAGCCGGGCTGGTATTCGCAGATCGCCAAGAGCGTGCAGGGCGTGACCGAAGAAACCACGACCGGCGTCCATCGGCTCTATCAGATGGCCAAGCAGGGCAAGCTTCTGTTTCCCGCCATCAACGTCAACGACTCGGTGACCAAGTCGAAGTTCGACAACAAGTATGGCTGCCGCGAGAGCATGGTGGACTCGATCCGCCGGGCCACCGACGTGATGATGGCCGGCAAGGTCGCCGTCGTCGCGGGTTATGGCGATGTCGGCAAGGGCTCGGCCGAATCCCTGCGCAGCGCCGGCTGCCGGGTGCTGGTCACCGAGACCGACCCGATCTGCGCCCTGCAGGCGGCGATGGAGGGCTATGAGGTGGTCACCATGGAGAATGCCGTGCCGCGCGGCGACATCTTCGTGACCGCCACCGGCAATGTCGACGTCATCACTGTCGATCACATGCGGGACATGAAGGACCGCGCCATCGTCTGCAATATCGGCCACTTCGACTCGGAGATCCAGGTCGAGGGCCTGCGCAACTTCAAGTGGACCAACATCAAGCCGCAGGTCGACGAGATCGAGTTCCCCGACGGCACCAAGATCACGCTGCTCGCCGAGGGCCGGCTCGTCAATCTCGGTTGCGCCACGGGCCATCCCAGTTTCGTCATGTCGGCGAGCTTCACCAACCAGGTGATCGCCCAGATCGAGCTGTTCACGCGCAACGACGAGTATGACAAGCAGGTCTATGTCCTGCCCAAGGCGCTCGACGAGAAGGTGGCGGCGCTGCATCTGGAGAAGGTGGGGGCACAGCTCACCCGGATGACCGATAAGCAGGCCGCCTATATCGGCGTTCCGGCGGACGGCCCGCACAAGCCGGAGCACTATCGCTACTGACGCGAACGGAACGGGCGTCGGGTGGCCCCGAGGCCCGTTCCAGTCCACCGGGCGGCGATGGCGGGGTGCCGCCATGTCGTTCGGTGACGCCGCGACCACCAGGCCGGCGGCGTAACCTAGAGCAGATCCAGAGGACCAAGCATGAGCGAACGCAGACCGAAACTCGTCGGCATCGGCAATGCCCTCGTCGACGTTCTCGTCAATGTCGATGATGCCACCCTTGAACGGCTCGGCCTCGAAAAGGGCGGGATGGAGCTGGTTTCGCAGGACCAGATCTGGTCGATCTATGACAGCCTCGGACCGGCCACCGAGAGCTCCGGCGGCAGCGTCGCCAACACGGTGGCGCATCTGGCGATGAATGGCGTTCCGTGCGCCTATGTCGGCAAGGTGGCCGAGGACACGTTCGGGCGCATCTTCGACCATGACCTGGCCTCGCTGGGCGTCGAGACGCGCCTGGCACGAAGCAGCGACGGGACGGGGACCGGGCGCGCGCTGGTGATGATTACACCCGATGGGCAGCGCACCATGTGCACCTTTCTCGGCGCGGCCGTCTCGCTCAACGCGGCCGATGTGGCGGAGCAGGTGCCCGCTTCCTGCGATATCATCCTCATAGAGGGCTATCTCTGGGACGCCCCGGAGGGCGCTGCGCTCATCGCGGAGGCCGTCAGCCGGGCCGAGGCGGCCGGCGCGAAGATCGCGGTCACCTTGTCCGACGCCGGCTGCGTGCAGCGCCATCTCGACGAGATGCGCCGCTTCGTCGACCAGCATTGCGACATCCTGCTGGCCAACGAAGCCGAAGCCAGCGCGCTGGCCCGCCAGACCGATATCGACGCCGCGCTCGATTACGTTCAGGAGACGGTGGCGCTGGCGGCGGTCACCCACAGCGAACGCGGCTCGACCGTCCTTGAGGGCGATCTGCGGGCCACGGTCGCACCGCAGCAGGTCGACAAGGTGGTCGATACCACCGGGGCGGGTGATGCCTATGCCGCCGGCTTCCTGAAGCGCCTGCTCGAGGGGGCCAGCCCGACCGAATTCGGTGCTGAGGGCGGCCGCCTCGCCGCCGAGGTGATCCAGCATGTCGGGGCCCGCGCACTCAGCGAACCACGCGCCAAGGCCTCATGAACCGGGAAGCGCAGGGCGGCATCTCAAGGCGGTCCTGAGATGCCGACCGCGGTCCTCGGGCCTGCCGGCGCACCGAGTTCTCGGTGCGCCGGCTCCCGGAGTCCAGGCCCAGCGTCGGACCGGCGTCGCCATCGAGGCTGACCCTGTAGACCGCCCCTCGGGAGCTTGCTCCCGAGGACGCGCCCATCACCTGGCCGCGTCTTTGGTCGTGGCGTTCCGGAGATGGGACGGAGGGGACTCCCCACCGTTTAGCAAGAGGGCTTTTCGGTGATGGGATTGAAGATGGTTCCGGTTTTGAGCATGGCGCATGCGACGTTGAGGAGCCGGTCGGCGACGGATCGCAGGGCGCGACC
>SKQW01000354.1 GCA_007118805.1 Rhodobiaceae bacterium
ACGCTGCAACCGCAGCACAAGGTCGATCAGTTCATCCTTCGAAAGCCGCTGCAAATCACCGCGATCCATGCCGCCATGGATTCAGGCTTTCGGCCCGTTGGCAAGGGGGTGGGTAATTGCAGCGCTACGACGAGGTTGACGACATCAAGCGCGCTCGTCGCGTCCCCTCCTTGCAGCTGACTGGCTCTGCCATGCGGGTCACCCTCGATCTCAATGCGCTGACCACAATCGGCGTCAGGCTGGTCGGACGTCTTGCGGGCATCAGCGGGGGCACCGCGCAGTTCTCCGGCGCGCTGCGCAATCTCTGCGCCATGTCTGATCTCAAGATGAACAGGCTGCTCACCACGATTGACGACTGGGCAAGCGACAATGACCTCGACGGTCAGGTGGAGCCGCCCCACCGCCTGCCGCCCACCGAGGTGGCGGAGGCACCGCCTTTGACCATGAACCTTTGGGCCGAAGGCATTCGCACGATCATCTGGGCCACCGGCTTCCGGCCCGATTTCTCCTGGCTGCATGTCCCCGTATTCGACCGCAAGGGGCAGATTCGACACGATGGCGGCGTGGTCGATTCGCCGGGCCTCTATCTCATGGGCATGCAGTTCCTGCGCCGCCGCAAATCCGCGCTCATCGATGGCGCCGCGGATGACGCGCGGGACTTGAGCGAGCACCTTGTGTCCTATCTTAATGGCGAGGTCGCAAGCGCCCGCCGGATCTGGCTGTGATGGAGAGGGAACGCATGGGCGAAAACGACAATTCGGCGTGCTGCGGCCCCGGTTACGCGTCTCCTGCGGAGGCCATGAAGGCGCCGCGCGAGACGCTGCTCTATACCGTTGCGATCTATGTGGGGACCGGCATCCAGAAGCCGGACTATCTGGCCACCATTGACGTCGATCCCGACAGCCCGACCTACAGCCAGGTCATCCATCGCTGCGAAATGCCGGGGATCGGCGACGAGCTGCATCACACCGGCTGGAATGCCTGCTCCTCCTGCTTCCACGACGCGGACATGGAGCGGCGCTACCTCCTCGTTCCAGGCGTGAGATCGTCGAACATCCACATCCTCGACTGCGCCACCGATCCGCGTGCCCCGCGCCTGCACAAGGTCATCTCGGGAGACGAGATCAAGGCCAGGACGAACCTCAGCGCACCCCATACCGTGCACTGCCTGGGCAGCGACATCATCATCTCGATGTTGGGCGATGCGCAGGGGAACGCACCGGGCGGCTACCTGCATCTCAACAAGGATTTCGAGATCGTCGGCCGGTGGGAAGACTCAATGGGAGCCATCAAGTTCGGCTATGATTTCTGGTACCAGCCCCGCCACAACGTCATGGTCTCTTCCGAATGGGCGGCCCCCAACACCTTCCTGCCCGGCTTCGATCTCGAGGAGGTCGGGCTCCTCAAATACGGGCGCGAGATTCATCTCTGGGATTTCGAGAAGCGCAAGCCGCGCGAGACCTTCTATCTGGGCGAGGACGGCCTGATCCCCCTGGAGGTGCGGTTCCACCATGAGCCGGCCTCGAGCCACGGCTTCGTCGGGGCCGCCCTCAGCGCCAACATCATCCATTTCTGGAAGGATGATGCGGGCAGATGGCAGTGGGAGAAGGTCATCGACGTGGAGAACGAACCGCATCCGGAATGGCCGATCCCGGTTCCCGGCGTGATCTCGGTGATCCTGGTAAGCATGGACGACAGGTTCCTCTATTTTTGCAACTGGCTGCACGGCGACATCCGCCAATATGACATCCGCGATCCGCATAATCCGAAGCTGACAGGGCAGGTCTGGATGGGCGGGCTTCTGGGCCGGGCGCCCAAGGTCAACGGAATCGAAATCACCGGCGGCCCGCAAATGATCCAGCTGTCGCTCGACGGCAAGCGTCTATATGTGACGACCAGCCTGTTCAGCACCTGGGACAATCAGTTCTATCCGCAGATGCGGACCAAGGGTGGGTGCCTGTTGATGGTCGACTGCGACACGGAGACGGGGGGCATGTCGATCAATCCGGACTTTGTGGTGGATTTCGGCACAGAGCCGAACGGCCCCTCCCGTTGTCACGAGACCCGGTATCCGGGCGGCGACTGCACATCGGATATTTGGCTATGACCTATATGAACCACGACGAACCCTATCCGGACGAGTACCTGGCCGAGATCCTGAGAACGACCAGGACCATCGCGATGGTCGGCGCTTCCCCGGACAAGACCAAGTTCAGCTACGGCGTCTTGCGGGTGCTGCATGAGACGGGATACGACATGATCCCGGTGAATCCCCGCCCCGATGTGACCGAGATCCGGGGCCTCAAGGTTTGTCATTCTCTCAAAGAGATCGACCGGCCTGTCGATATGGTTCAGGTATTTCGCCGTTCCGAAGAGCTTCCCGACATTGCCCGGAAGGCTGTTGAGATCGGGGCAAAGGTGCTGTGGGGCCAGATCGGCGTGAAGAATGACCAGGCTGCGCAGATCGCGGAAGATGCAGGATTGAAGGTCGTGATGAACCGCTGCCCGAAGATCGAGCTGTTCAGGCCGTTCTGGAAGCCCCGGCTGAACCAGGCCATTTAGTCATCCAATGGCGAAGCGCTTCAGGGTCACGCTGGCAAATGCCGGGGCCGAACTGGAAGTCGCCGAAAACGAAACGGTCTATGAAGCCGCCCTAAGGGCAGGCATCCAGCTCCCCATCGGGTGCAAATATGGCGGCTGCATCACCTGTGCTGCAAAGCTCCTATCGGGCAAGGTCCGCCAACCGGGCGCCACGGCGCTGAACCGGCGTCAGGCCCAGGCTGGCTATATCCTGCTTTGCGTTGCCCACCCGCTCGCCGATTGCGTCATCGAGGAGGGGGTCGAGAGCCACGACGTGCTTTACCAGAACCCATTTACCGCTGCCTCCCGATCACGCTGACTCCGGCCGCGATGCCGGCGCCTTTGACCTCTTCGTGGATGTCTACGGGCCGTTGCTGGTCAGGCCCGGCGCCAGGCGCCTCCGATCAGCCAGCGCTTGCGCGAGATCAAGGACGCGCGGCGGTGAATGGGTCAGTTTCGACGAAATACTGCGATGCAGGAGATTCGCCATGCTGAACGTTCGGACATTCACGCACCGTTTCCGTCAGTGGCTGGCTGAGCGTGCGGAAGCCCGCCGGGCGCGTGCCCGCCTGCGGGAAGAGTTGAACGCGCTTGGCCCCGATCAGACCGAGCGCCTGCTCCATGACGTCGGTTTGACGCCCAGTGAGCTTCCCGCCCTAATCCGCCGGCACCCGGAGACCCGGAACGTGCTTGAGCGGATGATGGAAGCTGTCGGGATCGACTGGCGCCGGCTGCTTCGCAGCGAGCCCGAGACGCTGCGCGATCTGGCTGTTGCCTGCAATGGATGCCACGCCTTCAGCCGCTGCCGGCGCGAATTGGGGCGCGGAACGGCGGGCCGCAGCTTCCGGGCATTCTGCCCGAACGCGCCGCGCCTTGAACTCATTCGCGCGGTTCGGCCCACTGTTGCCAGCGGGCCGATGACAGAATTCGCGATCAAGCCGAATCTGTGAGCGCTGACTCCGGCCGGGCGCCGACAACCTGACCGGGAGCCGGAAGGAGCGCGGGGGCTCAGACCTTCGTAATCTCCGCCTTGGTCCGCGGATGCAGCAGGCATTCCTGCGCCGAGGCGAGGGCCAGTTCGTCGCGGCCGGCACTGGCAGATGCCGCCAGCAGATCGTGGATCGCGCCCGTCGCGAATGCGGTCGCATCGACCAGCGCGTGCCCCAACAGCGTCTTGCCGAGAATCAGGCCGGCCATCACATCGCCGGTGCCGTGAATCTTGGGCCCGTCGATGCGCGGCACATCGACGCAGTGAACCGACTCCGCGGTAACGACCAGATTGCCGATCCGGCCTTCGCCGGTGACGACCGAGGTCACCACGACCGCCGGCACCGGGACAGTTCGCGCAAGCTCGGCGATCTTCTCCACGGGCCAATCCGGCGCCGCCGCGATGTCCTGCCGCCCGGTCAGGGCGGCGAGCTCGGTGACGTTCGGGGTGACGATGTCGGCCAGCGGCAGCAGGGTGGCGCCGATCTCAGCGACGATGGCCTCGTCGACATAGAGCGCACCGTCATCGCCGCAGATCGGATCGACGAGCGCGGGAATGCCCGGCTTGAGGGCGCGTGCCTCGGCCACGAGGCCGGCGATCGGCGCCACCTGAGGCGACACGGCGATATAGCCCACAAGCACCGCATCGACCGGATGCGGGCTGGGCGAGGCGAGGATGTCGGTGCCCATCGGCAGGAGATCGGGCATGTCGACCCGCGCCGGGTTTGGCGCGTGGCCGGGGTGATGCGCCAGCACGACCGTCGGCATGGCGCAGACGTCGAAGCCGAGCCGCATGAGCGGAAACGTCGTCGCCGAGTTCCCGACATGGCCACGCGCCACCCAGGAGGAGATGGTCAGGAGTCGCGCCATCCGATCAGATCACCGCCAGCTCGCGCACTGGCCGCCGCTCGGCGATGCGCCCATAGCCGAAGATCGACAGATCGAGGGTGACGAACCGGCCATGCGTGATCAGCTCGGCGACGGCGCGGCCGGTGGCCGGCGCCTGCTGCAGACCATGGCCGGAGAAGCCGTTGGCGAAGATGAAATTGCCAAGCTCGGGATGCGGCCCGATGACGGCGTTCTGGTCGAGGGTGTTGTATTCATAATGGCCGGCCCAGGCGCGCACCATCTTGATCGCCTCGAAGGGTTTGACCCGTCCGGCCAGCGCCGGCCAGATCGTCTCCTCGAAGAGACTATAGTCCACGTCCAGTTCGTCCGACGGTTCGTCCCGCTCGGCGGGCGGCGACATGCCGGTGATGAAGAACTCGCCTTCCGGCCGGCACCACACGCCACTGATGTCGACCAATAGCGGCAGGCCGGCGACCGGATCGCGGCAGTCGAACACGAAAACCGAGCGTTTGCGCGGCTCTACGGGCAATTCGATGCCCGCCAGCGCAGCCACCTGCCCGGCCTGCGGGCCGGCCGCGTTGACCAGGGTGCCGCAGGCAATCCGGCGCCCGTCGGACAGGCGCAGGCCGTCCACCCGCCCGCCCGACCGGTCGATCCCGGTGACCTCCGCCGCAATATAGGTCACGCCCGCCTTCCGCGCCCCGCCGCGCAGCAGCTGCAACAGGTCATGGGCGTCGAACCAGCCTTCGCCCGACAGGCCCAGCGAGCCCAGGGCAACCCCCTCCGCGGAGAACCAGTCGAAGCGCTTTTCCAGCTCCTCAGGTTCAAAAAGCGCGACATCGGCGCCCTCGGCGCGTTGAATCTGGTGATTGCGCTCAAGCACCGCGCGCCCGGCCGCGGTGGCCAGCAGAAGATAGCCGCCTTCGCGGAAGGAGATGTCGGCATCGGGTCCGAAGCGGTCCGTCAATCGGCGGAAGAAGTCGAGGCCGAAGCGCGACATGCGGATGTTCTCCGGGGTGGAGAATTGCTGGCGGATCGAGGCGGCGGACAGGGTCGTCGCGGCGCGTTCATAGGTAGGGTCGCGCTCGATCACCGCGACGCTGCCCGAAAAGTCGCTTTCGGCAGCAAGGAACCAGGCGATCGCGCTGCCCACCGCCGCCCCGCCGATAATGACCACGTCGTAGCTCTCGTCCGCCAATCCGATCCTCCCTTCCCTGGCTCGAAGCGGCGCAAGGTTGGCACAGCATGTCGGCGCCGGCTAGTGTGCCGGCATTCCATCCGAGGGGGACGACCTCGTGACGCAGACCGCGATCAGACCCCGGCGCAGCGCCCTCTTCATGCCGGGCAGCAATCGCCGCGCTCCAGGAAAAGGCGCGCGGGCTGCCCGTCGACGCCATCATCATCGATCTTGAGGATTCGATCGCGCCCGAGGCCAAGGCCGAGGCGCGCCGGATCGCGTGCGAGTCGGTGCGCGCTGGCGGCTTCGGCTATCGCGAAGTCGCCATCCGGATCAACGGCTTCGACACGGCATGGGCGGATGACGACCTGTCAGCCGCCATCGAAGCGCGCCCCGATGCCATCGTCCTGACCAAAGTGAACGGTCCGGCCGAGCTGGCCCGCGTCGGCGCCGCCATCCGCATGGCGGACGCCGATCCGATCGAGGTCTGGGCAATGATCGAGACCCCACGCGCCCTACTCAACATCCGGGAAATAGCCGCCTTCGAAGATCCGGACGGCCCCCTCGCTACCCTCGTGCTCGGCACCAACGACATCGCCAAGGAGCTGCGATTGGGGGCCGCACCGGGCCGACCGGGCATGGTGTGCCACCTTGCCAATTGTGTCCTCGCTGCCCGCGCCCACGGCCTCGATATTCTGGACGGTGTCTACAACGAGTTTTCCGACACCGAGGGGCTGCGCGCAGAATGTCAGCAGGGTCGCGCGCTGGGAATGGACGGCAAGACGCTGATCCATCCAAGCCAGGTCGCCACAGCCAACGAGGTCTTCTCGCCATCGCAGCAGGAGCAGGCGGCGGCGCGGCGCATCCTTGCAGCGTTTGCGCGCCCGGAGAACGCCGGCCGGGGCGCCATCAGCCTCGACGGGCAAATGGTCGAGGCGCTGCATGCCGAGATGGCCAGGCGAACCGTCGCCTTGGCGGACGCCATCGCGGCACGGGAGGTCGATGGCAAAAGCTGATGATCCCGGCCCCTCGCCGATGGCCCGGCGCATCGGGGGCATAGCCGGGCTGCATCGAGCGCGTTGCCTATCTTGCTGCAGCGCGATAGAAAGCGCCAGTTCCGTGTGGCACTTGCCCCGGGACACCGAGGCAATTGTCGGCGCCAATGAAAGGCGAGAGCCATGGCAAGCGCGAACCGACCGGTGGAGCGGCCCTTGTCGCCGCATCTCCAGATCTTCCGGCCGATCATCACCATGGTCATGTCGATCCTGCACAGGGTTACCGGCATGGCGCTCTATATCGGCATGGCGCTGCTGGCATGGTGGCTAGCAGCAGCAGCGGCCGGGCCCGAATACTACGCGGTCGTCAGCGCCTTTCTCGCGTCGTGGATCGGCCGGCTGATCCTGTTCGGCTTCACATGGGCGCTCCTGCACCACCTGCTGGGCGGGATCCGCCACCTTGTGTGGGACGCCGGCTATGGCTTTGATCTGCCTACCGCCAACGCCATGTCCTGGGCGACCATTATCGGTTCGGCGGTACTGACGATACTGGTGTGGGGCGTCGGATATCTGGTGATGTGAGGCCGACGAGATGAGCCAGCAGATGAGAACACCGCTCGGCCGCGCGCGCGGCCTCGGTTCGGCCCGAGACGGGACGGAGCATTTCTGGCGCCAGCGGGTCACCTCGGTTGCCCTGGTGCCACTGGTGGTCTTCTTCCTCATGGTTGTGGTGGCCCTGACCGGGGCCGATCACGCACGGGTCGCGGCGACGCTGTCGTCGTTCTGGATCGCGATCCCGATGATGCTGGTGGTGCTGGTTGCGGCGGCCCATATGCGCCTCGGCATGCAGGTGATTGTCGAGGACTATGTGCATGCGCCGATCCCCAAATACCTGCTCCTGATGGCCAACACGGCCTTCTGCGCCCTGATCGGCCTGGTCGGGGTAAGTGCACTTCTCATGCTGATGCTGGGAGGCAGATGATGGCCGGAAACGGCAAGAATGGCGACGCCGCCCCGGCCGTCAACGGGCGTGCCTATCCGATGACCGACCATACATTCGACGTCGTGGTCGTGGGCGCCGGCGGGGCCGGGTTGCGGGCGACACTGGGCTGTGCCCAGGCCGGCCTGCGCACGGCCTGCATCACCAAGGTCTTCCCCACGCGATCGCACACCGTGGCCGCTCAAGGCGGGATCTCGGCGGCGCTGGGCAATATGGGCGAGGATGACTGGCGCTGGCACATGTACGATACGGTCAAGGGCGCCGACTGGCTCGGCGACCAGGATGCCATCGAATATCTGTGCCGCAACGCTCCCGCCGCGGTCTATGAGCTGGAGCATTTCGGCGTGCCCTTCAGTCGGACCGAGGAGGGCAAGATCTACCAGCGACCGTTCGGCGGCATGACCACCCATTTCGGCGAAGGCACCGCGCAGCGCACCTGCGCGGCCGCCGACCGTACCGGCCACGCCATTCTGCACACCCTTTACGGCCAGAGCCTGCGCTACAATTCCGAGTTCTTCATCGAGTTCTTCGCGATCGACCTGATCATGGACGAGGAGGGCGCCTGCCGCGGCGTGGTCGCCCTATGCATGGAGGACGGCTCGCTCCATCGCTTCCGCGCTCGCAAGACCATCCTCGCCACCGGCGGATATGGCCGCACCTATTTCTCCTGCACCAGCGCCCACACCTGCACCGGCGACGGCAACGCCATGGTGCTGCGCGCGGGATTGCCGCTCCAGGACATGGAGTTTGTGCAGTTTCATCCCACCGGCATCTATGGCGCCGGATGCCTCGTAACCGAAGGGGCGCGCGGCGAGGGCGGCTATCTGACCAATTCGGAGGGCGAGCGCTTCATGGAGCGCTATGCGCCGCACGCCAAGGACCTGGCCTCGCGCGACGTGGTCTCACGCGCCATGACCATCGAGATCCGCGAGGGGCGCGGCGTCGGCAAGAACAACGACCACATCTATCTGCATCTCGACCATCTGGCGCCCGATGTACTGCACGAGCGCCTGCCGGGCATTACAGAGTCGGTAAAGATCTTCGCCGGTGCCGACATCACCAAGGAGCCGATCCCCGTCCTGCCGACGGTCCATTACAATATGGGCGGCATCCCGACGAATTTTCACGGCGAGGTGTTGACGCTGAAGGACGGCAATCCGGATCACGTGGTGCCCGGCCTCATGGCGATCGGCGAAGCGGCCTGCGTCTCCGTTCATGGCGCCAACCGCCTCGGCTCGAACTCGCTCATCGACCTTGTCGTTTTCGGCCGGGCCGCCGCAATTCGCTGTGCCGATTCCCTCCACCCGGAGGAAAGTCAGCCGGAACTGCCCGCCGGCGCCGGCGACTTTGCGCTCAGCCGTCTCGACCGCTTCCGCCACGCCGACGGCAGCACCTCCACGGCGCAGCTACGGCTTCGCATGCAAAGGGTCATGCAGTCGAACTGCGCCGTGTTCCGCACCGGCGAGATCCTTGAGGAGGGCCGCGACCTCATCGGCGAGGTCTGGCAGGCGAGCAACGATATCCGGGTCAGCGACCGCTCCCTGATCTGGAACACAGATCTGATCGAGACCCTGGAATACGACAACCTGATCGCCCAGGCGGTGGTGACGATGAATTGCGCGGGCAACCGCACCGAGTCGCGCGGTGCCCATGCCCGTGAGGACTTCCCGGATCGCGACGACGACAACTGGATGAAGCACACGCTCGCCTGGGCCGACGACGCCACGCACGAGGTGCGCGTCGACTACCGCCCGGTGCACGGCTACACGCTGACCAACGAGATTCAGTATATCAAGCCCGTGGCGCGGGTGTACTAAGCGCTCAAAGGAGAGCTAATGGTCCAGCTCACACTCCCCAAGAATTCTCGCGTCCAGGCGGGCAAGACCTGGCCGAAGCCCGAGGGGGCGACGAATTTGCGCGAATACCGGGTCTATCGCTGGAACCCGGATGAAGGTGGCAATCCGCGCATGGACACCTTCTTCGTCGACATGGACGATTGCGGCCCGATGATCCTCGACGGGCTGATCTGGATCAAGAACAACATCGATTCGACGCTGACCTTCCGGCGCTCCTGCCGCGAGGGGATCTGCGGCTCCTGCTCGATGAACATAAACGGGCTCAACACGCTGGCCTGCATCAAGACGACCGAGGAGATCGACGGGCCGGTCACGGTCTATCCGCTGCCGCATATGGAGGTCGTCAAGGATCTCGTGCCCGACATGACGCTGTTCTACGCCCAGCTTCGCTCGATCGAGCCCTGGCTGAAGACCGCCACGCCCGAACCTGAACGCGAATGGCGCCAGAGCCACGAGGACCGGTCCAAGCTCGATGGGCTCTATGAGTGCATCCTGTGCGCCTGCTGCTCGACGGCCTGCCCGTCCTATTGGTGGAACAGCGAGCGCTATCTCGGCCCCGCCGTGCTTCTCCAGGCCAATCGCTGGATCGAGGATTCACGCGACGAGGCGACCGGCGAGCGGCTCGACGATCTGGAGGATCCCTTCCGCCTCTATCGCTGTCATACCATCATGAACTGTGCTCAGGTCTGCCCCAAGGGTCTGAACCCGGCCGAGGCGATCGCGGAAATCAAGCGCAAGATGGTCGACCGCCGTACATGATGCCCGGGGCCCGCTGGCCGGCAATCAGGCCGGCTGGGCCCGGAAGATCGGTCGCCGCGGCAGCCACAGCAGCAGACTGACGGCAATCGCGATATTGAGCAGGTTCCACAGGAAGCCGTTCACGAAGGCCAGATCGTAGGACCGGGTGGCGTCGTAGATCGCTCCCGACATCCAGCCGCCGATGGCCATGCCGATCATCGTTGCCGAGAGCACGATGCCGATCCGCACGCCGGCCTGCGATTGCGGGAAATACTCGCGCACGATCATGGCATAGGTCGGCACGATGCCGCCCTGGGCGAGCCCGAACAGGGCCGAGACCAGGAACAGCGGCGCAAGCCCGTTAAAGGGCAGGAACAGGAGCAGCGAGAGGGCCTGCAAGCCCGAACTTGTGAGCAGCGTCGGTAGCGGACCGATCCGGTCGGCCATCCATCCGAAGGCCAGCCGGCTGACGACGCCCGTGGCCAGCATGACCGAGAGCATCTGGGCGCCGCGGTCGCTGCCAAAGCCCAGGTCGACGCATAGGGCCACGATATGAACCTGCGGCATGGCCATCGCGATGCAGCAGGCCAGCCCGGCAATGATCAGCATGGACTGAAGCAGGCCGGGGGCGGCCACGACCGGCGTCGGCGGATCGGCGCTCACCTGAGGCGTGGGCTGCGCTCCGTGGACGGGGCGCCCCACCTGGTCCGCCAAGGGGCGCCGCCGCAACAGCAGGGCGAGCGGCAGGATGGTCACGCAACAGAAGATCCCGATGCCCATATGGGCCTCGCGCCAGCCTGCCGTTTCAACGAAGTGCTGGACGATGGGCGGCCAGATGGCGCCGGCGAGGTAGTTGCCGCAGGCGGCAGCGGCGACGGCGATGCCGCGGTTGCGGGTGAACCAGCGCGAGATGTCGGCAATGATCGGCCCGAAGGTGGCCGAACTGCCGAACAGGCCGATGATCAGGCCATGGGCGAGCGCGAACTGCCAGATGCTCTGAGCCTGTCCTGCCGCGATGTATCCGGCGGCCAGGGCCAGCGCCCCGATGCATAGCGGCAGGGTGATGCCGAACCGGTCGGCCAGCCGCCCCATCAGGATGTTGCCAACGGCAAAGCCGATCAGGAGGAAGGTGTAGGGCAGCGAGGCCCCCGCCCGCGCCGTGCCGAACTCCGCCTCGACCACGGGAAGAACGACGACCACCGACCACAGCCCTATCCCCCCAATGGTGGCCAGGGCGAGAGAGGCGATCAGGCGCAGCCATGCATAGGGCGACTCAACATCGCCCGCCACTTCGCCGGACTTTGGTCGAGACGCGGATGTCACGCCGAACGAGGCCCCGTGGCTGCCGGTTCGGCAAACCCATATCACCGGGAAGGGCGGAGCAGCGATGCAAATTCTGCATGGCGCATGCAGCGAGCATCAGAGCCCGATCCACCCACGATCCGACGAGCCTTGAGTGGCCCGTCAAGTCGCGCCGGGATCACTCGGAATCCGGCGCTTTACCGGCTGGCCGGAGATCCGCGCCGTCGGCTTTGCCGAGGCAGCCCTCGATGGCGTCTGCGAGCTCGGCCCCGAAGATCGGCTTCTCGACGATGCCGTGGATACCCAGCTCCTTCGCCCTGAGGGCGAGCCATGCGCTCGGCGTTGCCGTAATCATGACGACCGGGATGGTCGCGCCCAACCCACGGAGCCGCTCGGCGACCTCGAGGCCCGTCATCGCGGGCATGTTCTGGTCGACCACGAGGCAGTCCGGCCGATCATTGCACGCCGCTTCGAGGAATTCCGCACCACTCCTGAATGCGCGAACCCTGTAGCCGTCGAGCTCCAGCAGGAAGCTGAGCGCGCGCAGGGCGCCAGGATCGTCGTCGACGATCGCCAGCTGACGGTTACGGGTAACAATTGCCGCGGCGGGCATCAGAAAAAATCTCTCAGGCCAAGCGATGCAAATCCAATCAGGAGCATGTGCCCATATCGGCGCGTAACCACCTTGATCTGGCTCAAGGGCGCCGGCTGGGCGGTGCGCCGACCCAGTTGCGCCATATCAACGCGTCGAGGGACGTCAGAGGCGATCCTTCATGTCAGGACTATCACTGCCGACCCTCGCATTCCTCGGTTGGACGGAGCGGGCGTCGGCGATTGGAGTTGCTTACCATGACAGCGACTATCGTTGTCCTGACAGTTGTTATCGTGGCCCTGGTGCTGCTGACCACAGTGCGCGACCTTTCGCTTGTCACGGAGGGGGTGCCGCCGACCCCGGTGGAAGCGCAGCTACGGAGCCAGGGCAACAGAACCAAGCACCGGCGGTCAGCTGGGCAGGTGCTGCGGGCGGTTGCTGCCGGACTGGCTGCTGCCGCCATCTCCCTGCCCGTCGGCGTTGTCGTCGGGCTCTTTCTTGTGCTGGCGACGCTCGCCTGGCTCGGTTGACCCATCCCGCGTAGGTCAGTCCAATTCTGGATGGGAGTTGATCAGCTGCCACCGGTTCGTCCATACCTCCGGCGGGGAAACCGGCAGAGGAGCGGCGGGCAGCCATGAACGTGATCACCTACCTTACCCGGATCGTCTTCGAACTCGGCGCGATCCGGGGGCTAGCCGATGAGTTGACGCAGTTGGGGGTCAGCCGGCCGCTCATCGTCACCGATGGCGGTATCGTCGCCGCCGGGCTGCTCGACACGGTCATCGAGGCGGGCGGCCTGCCGAAGGACACGCCGATCTTCAGCGACACCCCGCAGAACCCGACCGAGGCCGCAGCGCGCGCCGCCCGCGACCGGCTCCAGGAGGCCGGCTGCGATTCGATCATTGCACTTGGCGGCGGCTCGCCGCTCGACCTGGCGAAGGCGGCAGCACTTCTGGCGACCCATCCCGAGCCACTGTCGCAGTATGCCGCGATCCATGGCGGCATCGACCGGATCGGAGCCGGCCAGCCGCCGGTCATCGCGGTTCCCACCACCGCCGGCACCGGCAGCGAGGTCGGACGGGCCGCTCTCGTCACCCTCGATGACGGGCGCAAGCTCGGCTTCATCGCGCCCCATCTGATTCCCAATGTCGCGATCTGCGACCCCGAGCTGACGCTCGGCCTGCCGCCGGGGCTGACCGCGGCGACAGGGATGGACGCGCTGACCCATTGCATCGAGACCTATCTCAGTCCGCGCGTGAATCCCCCGGCCGAGGCGATCGCGCTGGACGGGCTGTCGCGCGCGGCCCGCTGGTTGCGCCGCGCCGTCGAGGATGGATCGGATCTGGAGGCGCGCTACCAGATGATGATGGCGGCGCTGGAAGGCGGCCTGACCTTCCAGAAGGGACTGGGCGCCGTGCACTCGATGTCCCATGCCTTGGGTGGGCGCTCCACGAACCCGCTTCACCACGGCACGCTGAACGCCGTGATCCTGCCGCATGTACTGCGCTTCAACGAGGCCCATGTCGGCGGCAAATATGCCCGTCTTGCCGAGGCGATGGACCTTGCGCCCAAGGCCGATCTGGCCGCCGCCATCGAAGGGCTGAACCGCGACCTCGGCCTGCCGGCGAGCCTGTCGGCAATGGGCGTGTCCCGGGAGGAGGTGGCGCCGCTGGCCCAATGGGCGTTCGAGGACCATTCGACCCCGACCAATCCGCGTGCGGCGACTGCCGAGGACTTCGCCACGCTGTTTGCCCGCGCGCTCGCCTGACGGCGCCGGGGGCAGGCGCCCGGCCGGCGCATGCTGGTGCCCGCACCCCCGCCTGCCGCGCGCGTCGGCGATGTCAGAAGCAGACCGGTAGCGGCGTTGCAACATCAGGTTGCTTCGCTTGCGACAAACAATCGGCACAAAGATCGTCAGACGGGTTGCTTTGTTTGGATGGTCGCCCTGTTTCAGTCTATCAACCTGCCGAAGAAAAGATATGTAGATCTGAGTATCCTTTGGCAAAACGGCGTCCAGTGCTTTCCCCGGCGCCCTGCACTGTCGCGGTCACTTTCCGAGACTTGGCCCTCGCAGCGCATTACGTTAAGCTAACCCCTCCCAAGGCTCGGGCAGCTTGCGGGAGGACCGGACAGCAAGTTCAAACGTGGCGGTCCGCTCCGGAACAGGAGGCGGCCATGACGGGCGGATGCATCGACTGGAGGCTGGGCGCCGGTGGAGCGGGCACACTTCTCGCCGGGGCGCTGCTGGCTTGGGGCGCGGTCGCAAGCACGGCGTGGACCGGCGAGCTGCCCGAGCCTGAGGGGGACATCGTGCTCCGGGTCACCGGCAATATCGAGCGTGTCAATGGGCCCGATGAGGCCCAGCTCGACCTGCGCATGCTGAAGGCCCTTCCGCATCACAGACTTGAGACGAGGACGGTCGTTACGGACGGGGTCAACGTCTTTGAAGGCTTCCTGGTACGCGATCTGCTGGACGCCCTCGGGGCCGACGGCGAGACGGTGACGGCGACGGCGCTCAATGACTATGTCATCGATATCCCCTATTCGGATTTCGAGCGCTTCGATGTGCTCGCGGCCTATCGCATGGATGGCGAGAAGCTAACGCCGCGGGACAAGGGACCCTTGTGGATCGTCTATCCGCGCGACGATCACACCGAATTGCAGGACATCCGCTACGATTATCGCTGGGTCTGGCAGCTCGTGCAGATCGAGATCCAGTGAACCGCAAACGCCGAAATCTGTTCTCCTATGCTCTGAATGTCGGCGTTATCGCCGCCTTCGCCGTCCTCCTCGCCTTCGCGCTCGTCCGGCTCGGCGAGATCGGCCGCGACATGCGCATCGACGCCACGGAGAACATGCTGTGGGTGGTCTATCAGGCGCACGCGGCGAGCCTGCGCCTCGACAACGACGCCGCGCGCTTGGCGCAGGGCGCAGAGGGCGTCGATCTGGCGATACGCCACGATGTGTTGCTGAGCCGGCTGAATCTTATGCAGGAGGGACCGCAGATCCGCTTCATTGAGCGGCTCGGCCTCGCCGACGCCTTCGCGGAGGCACTGGATTCCGCCGAGCGGCTCGACGTGTTGGTCGGCGAGATGGCGCCAGGCGCGGACGATACGGCCACGGAAATCCACGACACGCTTGCGCCGCTTAACGCCTTCGCCGGACGGGCGGCCAATGCGGCGATGGTCGCGGAGTGGGACGCCCTGGGCGGGCGCCTCGACGAGCACCGCAACACGGTCTGGCAGATAATCGCCTCTGTACTCGGAATTCTGGTCGCCGGGGGCTTGCTGTCGGCACGGCTTGTCCTGTCGCTCAGACAGACCCGGCGTACCGAGGCCTCCCTGCGCCGCGAGATGGAATTCTCCCAGCGGCTGACCGCGTCCAGCGGCGAGGGCATCCTGACCGTCGACCCCCACCTCAACTGCTCGTCGTGGAACCGGGCCATGGAACGCCTGTTCGGCGTGACAGCCGGCGAGTGCGTCGGTCGGCCGATTGGGCTTGCGGCCCCGCTGTTCGCCGAACCCCGCATCGAGGCGGCGCTGCGTCGCTGTGTGGCCGGCGAGGAGGTTCACGTCGATACACGGGCCGACTGGCTGCCGCGCGGCGACGAGGACGAGGTGTCGCTCGGTCTGGCCTGTTTCCCCTTGCGCAGCGACGGCGAAATCGTCGGCGCGATCACTTTCGTGCGGGACAGGACCGAGCGTCACGGCGCCCCGTCGGACGGCGTGAGCCACCGCGATCGGCTGGAGCAGCTTGTGCGGGACAGGACCGGTGATCTGGAGCACGCCCAGCGCCAGCTCGTATCGGCGATCGATACCGCGCCCGACGGCTTCGCCGCATTCGACGCCGAGGGCCGGCTGGTGCTGGCCAATCGCAAGCTTCGCGATCTGCTGCCCGATGACGACCACACGCTCAATGCCGGTGCGACCGTGTCCGATATCCTGCGCGGGGCTCAGCGCTTCGCAAGCACCCAGGAGGACGACCCGGCGCCGGAGCCCGATGGAGATGTGTTGCGCGAGCTTCAGCTCCCGGATGGGCGGTGGGTGCAGATGACGGTCAAGCCGATGCCGGATGGCGGCTCGGTGATGCGGCTGGCCGACGTGACGCGCTACAAGGAGACTGCGCGCGAGCTCGAGTTCGCGCTTGAACGTGAGCGCGAGGTCGGCGAATCCTACCGCGATTTCGCCTCCATGGTCTCGCACCAGTTCCGCACGCCGCTGGCGGTGATCGATTCCAGCATGCAGCGCCTCGTGCGGCTGGGTACCAAGGCCACAGTGGCCGAGATCGCCGAGCGGGCGGGCAGGGTGCGCCAGGCCATCGCCCGGCTTGCCAACTTGGTGGACGGCACGCTCGACGCGGCGCGGCTCGAGACCGGGCAGATCGAGGTCAAGGCGCGGGGCTGCGCGCTGCCAGCCCTGGTTGAATCGCTCTGCGAGCGCCAGCGTGAGGGGGCACCGCATCGGGAGCTGCGCCTGCATGTTGCCGAGGGTAGCGGTGCGCCGGCAACGGTTGCCCATTGCGATCCCGTCCTGATCGAGCATGTGATGAGCAATCTCCTCACGAACGCCGAGAAATACTCGCCGCCAGAGGCGCCCATCGAGGTGGAGGTGAGCGCCGACGAAGAGGCTGTCTATTGCTCGGTGCACGATCAGGGTGTCGGCATCCCCGCCAACGAGCTGTCTCAAGTCTTCCAGCCCTTCATCCGGGCAACCACGGCCAAGGGAACGCCCGGAACCGGGATCGGTCTCCATCTTGCCCGTAAACTCGCCCGACTGCAGGGCGGAGACGTGACGGTGGAGACGCAGGAAGGACAGGGCTCAACCTTCACGCTCCGATTGCCGCGCGCGCCAACGGCGAGGCAACATGAGCCGGCCGCGTGACCGGCAGCAAGCACAGGATACTGGCGATGGCCGCAATGCCCTACGGAAAGGCGCCGGAGGATGGAGGGGCGACCATACTGTGCGTCGAGGACGAGGACGACCTTCGCGCCGACCTCGCCGAGGAACTTGCCGAGGCGGGCTATCGAGTGCTCGAAGCGCGCGATGCCATTGAAGCGTTCGACCGTCTGGCCACGGCGCGGCCCGACCTAATTCTGTGCGATATCAACCTGCCGGATCGCAATGGCTACGAGATCCTGCGTGTGCTGCGCGATCAGCATCCCGAGATGGCCGACGTGCCGTTCGTCTTCCTCACCGCGCTCGGTGATCCCCGCGAGGTGGTCGAGGGCAAGCTGTCGGGGGCGGACGATTATCTCGTCAAGCCGGTCGATTTCGACATCATGCTGGCGACGATCGATGCGCGCCTGCGACAGGTAGCCCGGATCAAGGCCCGGGCCGCCCGCGACCTCGATCAATTGCGCGCTGCCCTCGCTGGCCTCCAACGCGACGCCAGGCGCGATGCGCTGCCCGCGGTATCGCAGGCCCTCGATTATGTCGCCCTCGGCATCATCCTTCTGGATCGGCAAGCGAACGTCGTCTTCGCCAACCGTGCCGCGCGCACCCTGAGCTCGGAGGCGGACGGGCTGTTCATGGGGACGGCGTTGGGCTCGGCGCGTGCCGCCGAGACGCAGGACCTTAAGGAAGCGATCAGACGGGCGCCGTCCTCCGCCGAGGACGGCGAGGCACATGTCGCCTGCCTGCGCTTTACGCGGCCGTCGGGACGCCGCGATCTGCTGCTGCTCGTCTGCCCCCTGTCAAGACCGATGGGCGACGGAGACCCGAACGATCCGGTGGCCATCGTACTGGTGTCCGATCCGGAACGCCGGCCCCATGTGCCCGCGGACGTGCTGGCCAGCCTGTTCGGCCTGACCCCGACCGAGGCGGACATCGCCCTTCGGCTCGCCGAAGGCAACCGCCTTAGCGATATCGCCGCCCAGCTCAACGTCTCACAAACCACCATCGCCTATCACATGCGAAATCTCTTTCAGAAGACCGAGACCAACCGGCAGGCTGATCTAGTGGCCCTGGTTCTTGCCGGACCGATGGCGATGGCGCTTGGCTAACTCCAACGCGCGGACTGCCCCACGCACGCCGGTGTCGCATGTGCCCCCGTCTGTTTAGACGGGGCGCCGGCCCACCCCTGTCGGCTAGAAGGGCAGATTGAGTGCGGGCAGTGGCGACATGCTGCCGGCTTAGGGGGCGAGCGCGAACAGAGGTGCAGCCATGTTTTGGAATCGGTTTCGAGAGTGCCTGAAGCGCACGATCTCAGGCGAGCGCGAAGAAACGCACGTATCGCGGCGCGACTTCCTGGCCGGGGTCGGCTTGGTCGGGGCACTGGCGTTGGCTGGCCCTGCACTGCTCAGCGCCGAGGAAGCAGAGGCAGCGGTCCTCGACGATGAAACGGATGAGGACGAGGAGTTCGATCTGGCGGGGAGACACAGGCGTCGTCGCCGCCGTCGGCGGCGTAGTCGTGGGCGCCGCCGTCGAAGGCGTCGCCGGCGTCGCAGGCGTCGTAGCCGCAGGAGAGGCGGTCGGCGTTGGCGTGCCCGCGAGTTGCGGCGCCGCTGCCGTCGCAGCCGTAGCTTCCGTCGGCGCAACCCGGGACTGTGTGATCGCGTCCTTGGCTGGAGCGGCCGCCGTGGCGCCTGCATCTCGATAGGCCCGGTGGAGATTTGCGAATAATCCCTGAGGGCGTATGATGCGGGATTGCTAACGGAGAGGACGTTATGTCGATCTATTCGAAGCTCGCGGGGTTTGTCGCTGCGGCGGCACTCGCGATCGGACTTGGTGCCGGCGGGGCGCAGGCGCATCAGCCGCATTCGGGGGAAGGCTGGGGCGCCGCGGGCGCAGCGTTCAGCTTACAGACGCCGGGCCTGTTCACCATCGCCGGCGACGGCACCGACGCGTTCGAGGCGGGCGAGACCGTCGATATCGCTCAGCGGCAGCGGCGGCGCGGCGCGCGGCGCGGACGGGGCGCGCGCCAAAGAGGCGTCAGCCCCCGGCGTGGCGCCAGCCCGAGACGCGGACAACGGTCTCGCAGCAGCCGGCGGTCGCGCCGTGGTCGCGATATCGGCGCCGGCGTTGCCATTGGCCTGGGCGCGGCCATTCTCGGCAGCATCATGAGCCAGCAGCGGGCACAAGGGCATGGTAGGGCCGCCTATGAGGCGGAATTGGAAGCGGCAGCACGGCGGTGCGCACAGCGCTTCCGGTCATTCGACTGGGAGTCCGGCACCTATGTGACCTATGGCGGCGAAGTCCGGCTTTGCCCCTATCTGGAACCGTACGTCTACTGAACGCGGGGCAGATCGCTCGCTGCGGATGCTGCGGGCTCTTGGCGGCACGACTCTCGGGGCCGTGCCGCCGGTTCCGATCATGCTTCGTCCGCGCACCAAGCCGACGCGGGAGCCCTGCGCCATCAGAAGCGGACAGCCTTTTCCCGGGCGCTTCGTATCCCGGCCCTGACCGACGCTACGCCTACGCCTCCTCCACCGAGAGGATGACGCCATCCTGATCGATCGCGCAGATTGCATGGGTGCCATCGGCGTTGACGACGACCGTATAGGTCTCGTCCTCCTCAACACCCGAAGCGATCGGCAAGACTCGCGCCTCCGATACCTCGAAGACTTCCGCCACTTCGCCGGCGCAGGCGAGTTGGAGGTCGGCGGGCGCCGTTGCCACGGCGGTGCGGAATTCGGGCTGTTGGGCGCCAGTCGAGGTCGCCTCGCCGGCACAGCCCTGGGCCAGCACCGCAATTGCCAGGACGGCGCAGCAGCCCGCCACAGTCGATGTGCTGATCTGGCTCATAGCCTTCCCCCGTTCTCGGTTTTCCATATCTGGCGCCGGCCGGATTGCCTGACCGGCGCGGGCGCGGCTCATTGGCGCGACACCGCCGCCTGTTCGCCCATGCCACGGTAGAGCGCGGCGCCCTGCATGAGCACGATCACCTTGGCGCCGATCTCGACCCGTTCGTAGAGGTCCTTGATGTCCTCGTTGCGCAGCCGGATGCAGCCGGACGAAACGTTCAACCCGATCGACCAGGGCTCCGGTGTGCCGTGGATCCGATAGATGGTGTCCTGAGCGCCCTCGTAGAGATACAGGGCCCGGGCGCCCAGCGGATTGTCGGGCCCGCCCGGCATGCCGTCGGCGAATTCCGCGGCGCGCGGATCGCGCTCGACCATCGAGCGCGGCGGCGTCCATCGCGGCCATTCCGCCTTGCGGGCGACGCGCACAATGCCTGCCCAGCCGAAGCCTTCGCGTCCGACGCCAATGCCGTAGCGGACGGCCTGATGGTCCGGCAGCACGAAATACAGGAAGTGCTTGTCGGCGTCGATGACGATGGTACCGGGCTCCTGCGCTGTGCGGAAGGGGACGATCTGGCGTTCGAACTGCTCCGGGATCCGTCCATAGATCTCGTAGTAGCGCATGGCCCGGCGGGGATCGTAGTTCTCCCACTGGCCGGTATTGGGGTTCCAGATCTGGGTCTGGATCGGCGTCGCCGCCATGACCCCGCCGGCCACC
>SKQW01000045.1 GCA_007118805.1 Rhodobiaceae bacterium
CGACGAGGCGGAAGGACAGCTTCGCCGAGGCCTGTGAGGGAATCACGGTCTTGGTGCCGGCGCCGGTATAGCCGCCGATGATGCCATTCACTTCGCAGGTCGGCCGGGCCCAGACCTGCTCCAACACGCTCCGTCCGGCTTCTCCGGCCGGCAGGGACAGGCCAACCTCTTCAAGAAAGGCGGAGTCGTCGAAGCCAAGGCCATCCCATTGCTGATGCAATTGCTCGGAAAGCTCGGATACGCCTTCATAGAAGCCCGGTATCTGCACCTTACCGTCCTCGCCGTGCAGATCGGCGAGGATTCGGGTGAGAACGCGGATCGGGTTGCGGGCCGCGCCACCATACATGCCGGAATGAAGGTCGCGCGACGGCCCCGTCACGATCACCTCTTCCAGCAGTAGTCCGCGCAGCATGGTGGTGATCGCCGGCGTGTCAGGGTCCCACATCGTCGTGTCGCAGACGAGCGCAATGTCGGCCTTTAGCTCCTCGGCGTGGGTCTTGAGAAAGGGCGCAAGGCTCTTTGAGCCCGACTCCTCTTCGCCCTCGATCAGTATGGTGACGGGCAGGGGCAGGCTTCCAGTCTCGCCGATGATGGCACGGCAGGCCTCGATGAATGTCATGAGCTGGCCCTTGTCGTCCGAGGTGCCGCGCCCGATGATCTGCTTGCCGCGTGGCCCGTCGGCCAGTCCCGGCTCGAAGGGCGGCGTTTGCCACTGCTCGAGCGGGTCCGGGGGCTGGACGTCGTAGTGACCGTAAAACAGAAGGTGCGGCGCCGCGGTGCCGCGCTCGGGTCCACCATGGGCGACGACCATCGGCTGGCCGCCCGTTTCCCGTGTCGAGGCAGCAAAGCCCAGCGCCGTGAGCTGGTCCGCCAGCCATTGGGCGGCGGCACGACAGTCGTCGTCATGGGTAGGGTCGGTTGAAATGCTGGGAATGCGCAAGAGCTGGAACAGCCGTTCGAGGCTGTCCTCAATGCCACTGTCGATATGGTGGAGAATGCTGTCGAGCCGGGTCATGCGATGCCTGCTGAGCGTTGTTCTTGACGATCGAGCGCGGGAGCTGCGCTCGCCGGCAGGTGTAGTCGAGGCCAGTCCCGTTGGCCAGTCCGTCCGAGCATATCGGCCACCGCAGCCGGGGCGGATGGTGTGCCATGCGCATGGAGGTTGAAAGCGTCTCGGATTGTTGCCATTGCAGCAATGCGACCGACGCGGCGTTGCTTGCCACCCGGTGGTGCGAAATGCAGAATGCCGGACTGTCTTTGGAGGTCTCCCGATGCAGGAGTTGGTCTCTCGGCTCATGGAGCAGGCGGATCTGAACGAGGATCAGGCGCGCCGGACGATCGCAATCGTCATCGGGTTCCTCAAGGATGCCGGCCCGCGCGACGAGGTCGAGACGCTAATGGCGCAGTTGCCCGGGGCACGCAAGGTCGAGTCGCCGTTCGATGGCAGCTTCACCGGTCCGATGGGAGCAATGGCCGCCTTCAACGCGTTATCCGCGTCAGGGTTGGGCATGACTCAGATGCAGGCCGCGACCCGCGAATTCGTTGTATACGCCAAGGAACAGGCCGACGAGGAGACCGTGAACCACGTCATCCGGTCGATTCCAGGACTGAGTCAGTTCGTTTGACGGGCGGCGACGAAACTGGTTGCGAAGACTCGATGCCCCGCCCCGGTTGATCCGACAATGAATGATCTCAGATTTGATGACTTTCCCCGGAGCGATATGTCCGCCTGGGCAGCGCTGGTGGAGCGCATCGTCAAGGACCCGTCCGGGCCGCAAGCGCTCGTAACGCGAACCCGCGACGATATCCCCGTCGAGCCGCTTTACCCCCAACGCCATCCCGGTCGGGCGGTGGAGGCCCGTAGCGGACGCTGGCGGGTGTTTCAACGCGTCGATCATCCCGATGTCAAAGAGGCGAATGCTCTCGCCATAAGTGATATCGAGGGGGGCGCCGAGGGGCTGGAGATCGTTTTTCCCGGCAGCGCCGCCGCCCACGGATACGGTGTCGGCGTCACCAATCTGAACGAGTTCGACCGGTTGCTGGACGGGGTGGATCTCGAGACGGTCCCCCTTCGGCTCGACGGCGGTTACGAGGTGCGTCAGGCCGTGGGGCTCGTCGCCGCGCTGGTGGAGCGTCGGAGAGCCGATCCCGCCAGGATCGATGTCGTTGCCGAATCCGATCCCGCCAACGGGCTGTTTTCCGGGGGTCGTCTTGTGGTGCCCTACGAGATCGCGGGCAATTGGGGGGCCGACATGGTGTTCGGCCTCCTGAAACGCGGGCTGCGCCTTCCGGTGTTTGTGGGGGAGGGACGCGCAGTTCATGCCGCCGGCGGTACGGAGGTGCAGGAGCTGGCCTATGCGTTGGCCTCGGCACTGGAGCATTTGCGCATGCTGGAATCGCGCGGTGTCGCGATCGAGGACGCCGCTGGGATGGTCACCGTCACCCTGGCAGCCGACGCTGACCAGTTTCTCACCATTGCCAAGCTGAGGGCGCTGCGTCTGACTTGGGCACGCGTGGCGGAAATGGCGCGCCTGCCGGATGCGACGATGAGGCTGCATGCCGAAACCTCGTGGCGCATGATGACCCGCTACGATCCGTGGGTGAACATATTGCGCGCAACCGTGGCAACGGCGGCGGCCGGGCTTGGCGGCGCCGACTCCGTGCTCACATTACCGTTTACGCAAGCCCGTGGCCTACCGAACGCCTTCGCGCGGCGGATCGCTCGAAATCTCCAGCTTGTCCTGCTGCACGAGGCCGGGCTGGCCGATGTGTCCGATCCTGGCGCCGGGTCCGGCTATATCGAGGCGATGACCGAGGCGCTTGCCGAGCGTGCCTGGGCGCGGTTTCGCGAGATCGAACGGGAAGGCGGTATTATCGCCGCGGTGCGTAGCGGCCGATTCCAGGCCGAGGTCCTCGACGCAAGAAGCCGGCGGATGGCCGATGCGGCACGGCGTGTCGAGTCTGTCGTGGGTGTTTCGGAATATCCCTGGCTCGAAGAACTGCCGGTTGAAACGCTGCGCTGTGAGCCGCATGAGATACACAGCTCCGGTGAGCGGGTCGCGCTGCCGGAGCCTGGCAACGGTGAGCGGTTCGATGCCCTTGTTGCTCATATCCAACAGGGTGCGACCATGGCCGACCTGCTGGCCACCATCGGCTATGAATGGGAGCGGTCGAAAGCGGCGCCATGGTGGCGCATCGCGGAGCCCTTCGAGCGGTTGCGCGATGCCGCCGAGCCGCATCGTGCCCGCGGCGGCAGCCGACCCTCGATTTTTCTCGCCAATCTGGGAACCGAGGCGGAGTTTGCGACGCGATCGCGCTGGGCGCAGAACCTCCTAGCGGTAGGCGGTATCGCGGCGGTATCCGGGGCGGGTGGCAGCGATGCAAGCGAGATCGCCCGCGAGTTTGCCAACAGCGGCACGGGCGTTGCCTGCCTCTGTCCGGGCGAGGGCAGGGCGGACCTTGTTGCCGAGGCGGCGCGCTGGCTCAAGATGGCCGGCGCGCGCCACGTCCTGTGCGTCCGCCCTCCGGATGGAGAGGAAGCCCTGTTGCGCGAGGCAGGGGTGGATGTGCTGCTTTCTGAGGGATGTGATATCCTCGCGGAGTTGGAGGCGCTTCATGCCCGGCTGGCGCTTGGGGCAAAGCCATCAGGAGACGCCAGGTCATCATGAGCAGGATACCGGACTTCTCCGATATCGATCTTGAATTGCCCGCACGGGTCGGTCAGCCGAGCGACGAAGCGCCGATCGACACGCCGGAAGGGATCTCCGTCGCCCCGTCCTATGGGCCAGAGGATCGCGCTGGCCTGGATTTTCTCGATTCCTTTCCCGGCATCCCGCACTTCCTCCGCGGTCCCTATCCAACCATGTATCTCACCCGGCCGTGGACCATCCGCCAATATGCCGGGTTTTCGACGGCCGAGGAGTCGAATGCCTTCTACCGGCGCAACCTCGCCGCCGGGCAGAAGGGCCTGTCGATCGCCTTCGATCTGGCAACCCATCGCGGCTACGATTCCGACAATCCGCGCGTGAAGGGCGATGTCGGCATGGCCGGCGTGGCCATCGACTCGATTTTCGACATGCGCACCCTGTTTGACGGAATCCCGCTCGACAAGATGAGCGTCTCGATGACCATGAACGGTGCGGTCCTGCCGGTCATGGCGCTCTATATCGTCGCGGCGGAAGAACAGGGGGTGGCGTCCGAGAAACTGTCGGGGACCATTCAGAACGACATCCTCAAGGAGTTCATGGTCCGCAACACCTACATCTACCCACCCGAGCCGTCGATGCGGATCGTCTCCGACATTTTCGCCTATACGGCGGAGAACATGCCGAGGTTCAACTCGATTTCCGTTTCCGGCTACCACATGCAGGAGGCCGGGGCGACGGCGGACCTCGAGCTCGCCTACACGCTGGCCGACGGCGTCGAGTATGTCCGCGCGGGCGTGAATGCCGGGCTGACCGTCGACAGCTTCGCCCCCCGGATTTCGTTCTTCTTCGCCATCGGCATGAATTACTTCATGGAGATCGCCAAGCTAAGGGCGGCGCGGCTGCTCTGGGCAAAGCTCATGAAGCCGTTCGACCCGGCGGACGAGCGGGTGCTGGCACTGAGAACGCATTGCCAGACTTCGGGTTGGAGCCTCACCGCCCAGGATGTCTTCAACAATGTCTCGCGCACCTGCATCGAGGCCATGGCGGCGACGCAAGGGCATACCCAGTCGCTCCACACCAATGCGCTCGACGAGGCGCTCGCCCTGCCGTCGGACTTCTCGGCGCGCATCGCGCGCAACACCCAGATCGTTCTCGCCAGCGAGGCCGGCGCGCGGCGGGTTATCGACCCGTGGGGAGGGTCCCACTTTGTGGAGCGATTGACCCATGATCTCGCCCAACGCGCCTGGAGCCATATCGAGGAGGTCGAGGGCCTCGGCGGCATGGCCAAGGCCATCGAATCCGGGCTGCCCAAGTTGAGGATCGAGGAGGCGGCAGCGCGCGCCCAGGCGCGCATCGATTCAGGGCGTCAGACCATCGTGGGCGTCAATCGCTGGCGCGTCGAGGAGGATGCCAGGATCGAACTTCTGCGGGTCGATAACTCGGCGGTGCGCACCCGCCAGATCGAGAAGCTCGAGAGGTTGCGCGCCGAGCGTGACCAGGCGGCGGTTGACGCCGCGCTGGCGGCGCTGTCGCGCACGGCGGAGACCGGTGCGGGCAATCTCCTGGAGCGTGCCGTCGCCGCGGCGCGCGCCAAGGCAACGGTTGGCGAGATCGCCGGCGCGCTGGAGGCCGTCTGGGGCCGCCACCAGGCCGAGATCCGGTCGATCTCCGGCGTCTACCGACAGGAGGTCGGCGAGATGGATGATGCCGTGACCAAGGTGCACAGACTGGTCGAAGCCTTCGCCCATGAAGAGGGGCGCCGTCCGCGCCTTCTGGTGGCCAAGATCGGTCAGGACGGCCATGATCGGGGACAGAAGGTCATCGCGTCGGCCTTCGCCGATCTCGGCTTTGACGTCGATATCGGGCCGCTCTTCGCTACCCCGGCCGAAGTCGCCCGGCAGGCGGTCGACAACGATGTGCATATCGTCGGGGTCTCCACGCTTGCCGCGGGCCATCTCACGCTCGTGCCCGAACTGAAAGCCGAGCTGGAGGCGCAAGGCCGTGGCGATGTGATGATCGTGGTCGGCGGCGTGATCCCGCCGGAGGATCAGCCAGTCCTCATGGAGGCCGGCGCCGCGGCCATCTTTCCGCCGGGCACAGTGATCGCCGAGGCGGCGGCGAATCTGGTGGTCGATCTCGCCCGGCGCCTGGGGCACCGCCGCGACGCGGCCGAGTAGGCCGGTTCGCCGGATCTGGTTAGAACGGCGGTCAATTCCTGTAATTGTCTCAGAAAGAATGCTGCCTGTCGAATTGACACGGCGCCGGAGGTTCGTCCGCTTGGCTATCCACCTTGTCGTGGATGCTCACTGGGCGGATGCGGCGAGTGGGGGTGGTGGAGCCAGGGGGAGTCGAACCCCCGACCTCTTGAATGCCATTCAAGCGCTCTCCCAACTGAGCTATGGCCCCACAGGGTCGCCGCCGCGACGGTCTTTAGGATATTCCGGTGAGGATGGCAACATGGGCGGCACGGCCCGTGGCGTCAATCCTCTTCGTCGTCGATATCTCCCTCGATCAGCGAGGAAACGTCGTCATCGTCGTCTTCCTCATCCTCCAGAAAGCTCTCGCCCTTGTCCGACTCTCCCAACGTGTCGCTATCCTCCAGATCGGGGACGTCGTCATCGGCGATGTCGGGTTCTGCTCGGCCGGTCTCGGCCTCCTCGGCGTCGGCTTCTTCCAGGCCGACCAGCGTCTCCTCGACCTCGTCGTCTTCGGCTGCAGGTTCGGCCGCCGGCGCTTCGGCCGGCTTGGTGGTCGCGAAATGCGTTAGCACCAAGCTCGCCACGTCGAAGGTGGCGCCGCATTTCGGGCATGTCATGGGATCGCGGTTTAGGTCATAGAACTTCGCGCCGCATTCAGTACACGAACGCTTTGTCCCCAGCTCTGGTTTGGCCATCTCGGGTCACTCGTCTTGCTGACAGGCATATCCGGGGGCGTGCCGCATCCCCGACGCGGAATCGGCCTGCACATAGTCGGTCGATCAAAGAGTGTCAAAGCGGAATCCGCACAAACTCAGTCTATGTGGTGCCGACCGACCTAGAGGCGTTGTCCGGATGACGGCGGGCGGCCCATGTGCTACGTGCCGCGCACTCAACACCGATATCTTCCATCAAGGGCCATACCGACGGTGATAACCCCTGTGCAACAGCACACCCATCAGCGCACCATGCCCCTTCGGGCCCTCCCCGGGCCCGCGCTCGCGGGGGGCATTCAGGTGTCCGGCGACAAGTCGATCTCACACCGCGCACTCATCATAGGCGGTCTTGCGCGGGGCCGCACGAAGGTGACCGGCCTATTGGAGGGGCACGACGTTCTCGCGACGGGGGCGGCGATGCGCGCCATGGGCGCGCGGATCGAGCGCTTTGACAGTGGTGTATGGTCAATCGACGGCACGGGTGTCGGGGCATTGCTGGCGCCGGATGCCGCGCTCGATTTCGGTAACGCCGGTACCGGGGCGCGCCTGATCATGGGGCTGGTGGCCGGACACGGCCTGACCGCAAGCTTCACCGGCGACGCGTCGTTGAGGAAGCGCCCCATGGGGCGCGTGCTGACGCCGTTGCGCGAGATTGGCGCCCGCGTCGTGACCGGCGAGGGGGAACGATTGCCGTTGACGCTGGAGGGTGCCCGCGATCCGATCCCCATCACCTACCGTCTGCCGGTGCCCTCGGCACAGGTCAAGTCCGCCATTCTGCTGGCCGGGCTTAATTCGGCGGGCGTCACCACGGTGATCGAACCGGAGGCGACACGCGACCACACCGAGCGCATGCTGGAATTTTTCGGCGCCAAGCTGGAGATGGGCGAGGAGTCGGATGGCGGACGCCGGATCGCGCTCATCGGCCGGCCGGACCTTGTCGGGCGCGACATCACGGTGCCGGGCGACCCGTCGTCCGCGGCTTTCCCGGTGGTTGCCGGCCTGATCGTGCCGGGCTCGCGCCTTGCGGTGGAGCGGGTCATGGTCAATCCGACGCGCGCCGGGCTGTTCGACACTCTGAGCGAGATGGGAGCGACCATCCGCCAGACCAACCTTCGCACCCTGGGAGGCGAGCCGGTTGCCGATATAGAAGTCGTCGCGGGTCCCCTGTCAGGGGTCGACGTTCCGGCGGCGCGCGCGCCGTCGATGATCGACGAGTATCCGGTGCTGGCCGTCGCGGCGGCCTTTGCTCAAGGCACCAGCGTGATGCGGGGGCTGGCCGAATTGCGCGTCAAGGAGTCGGACCGCTTGGCGGCGATTGTCTCGGGCCTTGCCGCAAATGGCGTTGCCGCGCGCATCGAGGGCGATGATCTGATCGTCGAGGGGACCGGCGGCCGCGTTCCCGGCGGGGGCACGGTCGAGACCTTCCTCGACCATCGCATCGCCATGAGTTTCCTGGTCATGGGGCTTGGCGCCGAGCGGCCGGTCACCATTGACGACGCCTCCATGATCGCCACCAGCTTCCCCGACTTCGTCGATCTCATGACAGGCCTCGGCGCCCGGCTGGAGCCGGTGTCATGATCATCGCCGTCGACGGACCGGCGGCCTCGGGCAAAGGCACGCTTGCCCGGCGGCTCGCGGCGCATTACGGCCTCAGGCATCTCGATACCGGTCTGCTCTACCGGGCGGTCGCTCGAAACGTGCTCGATGCCGGCGGGGACACCTCGGATCCGGATTGTCGCCGCGCCGCGGCTCGCTCGCTGGATTACAGCAGCCTCGACGCAGAGGAGCTGCGCGGGCCAGAGATGAGTGAAGCGGCCTCGATCGTGGCCGCCGACGGCGAGGTGCGCGCGGCCATCCTGGAGTTCCAGCGCCGGTTTGCCCAAGCGGCACCTGGGGCGGTGCTCGATGGGCGCGATATCGGCACCGTGGTCTGTCCCGACGCCGACCATAAGCTTTTCGTTACCGCCAGTGCCGAAGAGCGGGCGCGGCGGCGCTTCGCTGAACTCTCGGCGGCCGGCCTAGGGGTTGACTATGAAAGAGTGCTCGCCGATATCCGCGAACGCGACGAGCGTGACATGCGGCGGGCCGTGGCACCGCTTCGGCCAGCCGACGACGCGCTCTTGCTCGACACGTCCGACTTGGATATAGAAGCGGCGGTTCGAGCCGCCGTGAGAATGATCGACGGCTCGTGAGCATAGATCGGCGAGGGTGCGTCTTTGGGCGTGCCCTGTTCGTGTTTCCGGCATGGGTCGCGTTTGGCGCCGGGCGCCTTGGGCCGCCCCGCACTTTTCCGGAGACGGACTCACCGCCTGGACGGATCTCAGTGCCGCCAAGGGCATCGTGACCATGCCAGGTAAGCAAGGACACCAGCCCCGCGCCGTGCGAACGGCCGGGTAACGAGAACGCAGCAGGAGCGTAAACCATCGTGGCCGTAGCCAGCAGCGAAAGTGAACAGTCACCCACGCGCGAAGATTTCGCGGCCCTCCTCGAAGAGAGCTTTACCCAATCCACCCTCGAGGAGGGCTCTGTCGTCAAGGGGCGCGTGGTCGCCATCGAAAAGGACATGGCGGTCGTCGATGTCGGGCTGAAGACAGAAGGGCGGATACCGCTCAAGGAGTTCGGTGCGCCAGGCCGCGATAGCAGCCTCAAGGTTGGCGACGAGGTCGAGGTTTATCTCGAGCGTGTGGAGAACGCGCTCGGCGAGGCGGTTATCAGTCGCGACAAGGCACGTCGCGAGGAAAGCTGGGAGCGGCTGGAAAAGGCTTTCGAGGCGGGAGAAAAGGTCGAAGGCCAGATCTTCAATTCGGTCAAGGGCGGCTTCACCGTCGATCTCGATGGCGCGGTCGCCTTCCTGCCGCGCAGTCAGGTCGACATTCGCCCGGTGCGCGACGTCGGCCCGCTGATGAACACGCCGCAGCCCTTCCAGATTCTCAAGATGGACCGGCGGCGCGGCAACATCGTCGTCTCAAGGCGCACGGTGCTTGAGGAAACCCGCGCCGAACAGCGCTCGGAACTGGTGCAGAGCCTCGAAGAGGGGCAGATCATCGAAGGGGTGGTCAAGAATATCACCGATTATGGCGCCTTCGTCGATCTCGGCGGGATCGACGGGCTGCTGCACGTTACCGATATTGCGTGGCGGCGCATCAACCATCCCACCGAGGTCCTCGCCGTCGGTCAGACGGTGAAGGTGCGGATCATCCGCATCAACCACGAGACCCAGCGGATCTCGCTTGGTATGAAGCAGCTCGAGGAGGATCCCTGGGAGGGAGTCGTGGCCAAATATCCGGTGGACGCCAAGTTCACCGGGCGGGTCACCAACATCACCGACTACGGTGCCTTCGTGGAGCTCGAGCCGGGCGTCGAAGGGCTCATCCACGTCTCCGAGATGAGCTGGACAAAGAAGAACGTGCATCCGGGCAAGATCGTCTCGACCTCCCAGGAGGTCGAGGTCATGGTGCTCGAGGTCGACCCGGTCAAGCGGCGCATCTCGCTCGGCCTCAAGCAGACGCTTGCCAATCCGTGGCAGGAGTTCGCCGACAATCATCCCGTCGGCAGCGAGGTCGAGGGTGAGGTTAAGAACAAGACCGAGTTCGGGCTGTTCATCGGTCTTGATGGGGACGTGGACGGAATGGTCCACCTGTCGGATCTCGACTGGAACCGTCCCGGCGAGCAGGTCATCGAAGAATTCAACCGCGGCGACGCGGTCCGCGTCGTAGTGCTCGATGTCGATGTAGAGAAGGAGCGCATTTCGCTCGGCGTCAAGCAGCTCCAGGGCGATCCCTTCGCCGCGGCGGAGGAAACAGGCGATCTGCGCAAGGGGGCGGTCGTGACCTGCGAGGTCGCCGAGGTGCGGGACAATGGCATCGAGGTGAAACTCGTCGGCACCGATCTCACGGCCTTCATCCGTCGATCCGATCTGGCGCGCGACCGCTCCGAGCAACGCCCCGAGCGCTTCGCGGTGGGTCAGAAGGTCGATGCAAGGGTGACCCAGTTCGACCGCAAGGCGCGCAAGGTGTCGGTGTCGATCAAGGCTCTGGAGATCGCGGAAGAGAAGCAGGCGGTGGCCCAGTACGGCTCGACCGACTCCGGCGCTTCGCTTGGCGACATACTCGGTGCGGCCTTGCGCCAGCGTGAGCAGAGCGATGGCGGCGAGCCCGAAGCCGAGACCGCCAGCGCGGCACAGGAGGTCAGCTCCGATGCTGCCGACAGTAGTGAGCAGGATGCTGTCGAGGGCGACGCGAGCGAGGCAGACAAGAAGTCCGATTAGCCGTGGCTGCCACGGGCGCGCCGGGCAGCCCCGTGCTGGCTTGAAGCGGAGGCTCAAGGAGGATGGCCCTCGACGCCGACCAGATCGTTGAGCGACGGCGTCTGCGTCGCCGGGTCTCGCTTTGGCGTGTGCTGGCCATCATCCTGGCGGGCGTCGCTGTGGTTGCCGGCCTCGCGGCTGCCGGGGCCACAATCTTTGATCCGCGACCGACGCATGTCGCGCGGGTCGAGATGTCCGGGCTCATCACCGGCGGTCGCGGCCAGATCGAGATGCTGCGCCGGATCGCGGAGAGCAGTTCGGTGCGCGCCCTCGTGGTCGTGGTCGACAGCCCGGGCGGGACGACCGCCGGCTCGGAGGCGATCTACGACGCAATCCGCAAGGTTGCCGAGGAAAAGCCCGTCGTCGCCCAGCTCGAAACCGTGGCGGCCTCTGGAGGCTATGCGGTGGCGCTCGCCGCCGACCATATTGTCGCACGACAGAATACGATTACCGGATCGATTGGCGTCGTCATGCAGTGGGCCGACGTGCGGGATCTGTTGGAGTCGCTCGGCGTGGAGGTCGAGTCCGTCAAGAGCGATCCGCTAAAGGCGGCGCCTTCGCCCTTCGAGCCGACGAGTGAGGAGGCGCGCGCCATGCTGCGCGGCATGGTCGAAGACTCCTATGACTGGTTTATCGGGCTCGTCGCGGAACGGCGCGGGCTTGATCCGGACCAGGTTCGAGCCGTGGGCGATGGGCGCGTCATGACCGGCCGCCAGGCCTTGGCCGCAGCGCTTGTCGATGCACTGGGTGGCGAAGACGAAGCCCGCGACTGGCTTGCCGAGACCCATGACATCGACCGGGATACATCCATTCGGAACTGGCGGCCTTCCAGCTCTATCAGCGGGATTGGGTCGGGCAGAGCGGTGGCCTGGCTCGCTCGGGTTGTGGGCCTTGAGGCGTTCGCCCAGACAGTTGAACGGAGACTGGCGACCGGGGGGGTTGGACTTGACGGTCTGGTGTCTGTCTGGCACCCTCAAGTACTTGAAGAATAATAGATTACGGGGGCGTTTATGATAAAGTCAGAATTGGTGCAGCGGATCGCTGCGGCCAACCCGCATTTGTATCAACGCGATGTTGAACTGATTGTGAACACGATTCTGGATGAGATTACCGGCGCCCTTGAGCGGGGCGACCGTGTAGAGCTGCGGGGATTTGGTGCGTTTTCGGTCAAGAATCGTCCGGCAAGGATAGGCCGTAATCCGCGTACCGGCGACAAGGTTAAGGTCGACGAGAAGCACGCGCCGTTCTTCAAGACAGGCAAGGAGATGCGCGAACGGCTGAATGGCGGTAGCTTGTAGCGAGTGACGAATCGCTCGACACCCCGGTAGGGGATTGCCAGAGAGACGGAATGGTGCGCCGCGTCTTGCAAGTCGTCATCCTGTTGCCGGTCGCGGTGGTGCTTGTTGCGTTCTCGCTGGCCAACCGTCACGCGGTGACGGTTTCGCTCGATCCCTTCGGGGGCGCTGAGCCGTCGATGTCCTTGTCTTTGCCGCTTTTCGTTCTGATTTTCGCGGTTCTGCTGCTCGGCGTGCTGCTGGGTGGAGTGGGCGCATGGCTGCGTCAAGGACGGTGGCGGCGTCAGGCCCGGCAGGAGCATCGCGAGGCCGAGCGCTGGCGCCGGCGTGCAGAGGAGGAAGCGCGCCGGGCGGCACGGCAGGGCCCCGCGACGGCGCCTGCGGCGGCGTTGAGCGATCAGCGCTGAGCCATCGGCCCGACGTGCAGCGCCCACTGCTGTCATGGATTGACCGTAGACTTCCGGTTTCGCGCGCTTTACCTATCGCGGGCGAAGGGAGACCTGCCGGCCAATGTCCATCGGGGTGAAAATCTGCGGACTAACCGACGCGTGTGGCCTCACGGCGGCGCTGGACAGCGGTGCCGATCTGCTTGGCTTCGTTTTCTTTCCGCCTAGCCCGCGCAATGTCACCGTGGCGCGGGCCGGCGAGTTGGCCGCCCCGGCGCGGGGAAAGGCAAGGATCGTGGCCCTCACAGTCGACGCTGACGATCGCACGCTGGACGCGATCATGGCGGGACTCGAACCCGACCTCTTGCAGTTGCACGGCGGCGAAAGCCCGGCTCGCGCGGCAGAGTTGCGCACCCGATACGGGCGCCCTGTCATCAAGGCTTTGGGCGTTCGCACCGCCCAGGATGTGGCTGCCGCGGCCAATTACGCCGGGGCCGTCGACCTCATACTGTTCGATGCCAAGCCGCCTAAGGGCGCCACGCGTCCTGGCGGGTTGGGACGCGCTTTCGACTGGACCCTGTTGGCCGGTCTTGACCTCACTGTGCCATTCGTGCTGTCCGGCGGGCTGGATCCTGAAACGGTCGGCGAAGCGGTGCGAATTGCCCGGCCTTACGCGGTCGACGTCTCGTCCGGGGTGGAGTCGGCGCCGGGCGTCAAGGACCCCGAGGCGGTGCGGCGGTTCATCGCCGAAGTTCGCAAGGCCTCGGTAGGCCATGCGGCGGTCGAGGCCGTGGCGGAGAAGGAAAGGATTGTCTAGGTGAGCGCGCCTCAGCCCAACACCTTTCGCGCAGGTCCCGACGAGCGCGGGCATTTCGGGATGTTCGGCGGGCGCTTCGTCGCCGAGACGCTGATGCCGCTCATTCTTGAACTCGAACAGGCTTGGCATGCGGCCAAGGCTGACCCGGCGTTCGGGGCTGAGCTCAAACACCTATCGACCCATTATGCGGGGCGCCCCAGCCCGCTCTATTTCGCCGAGCGGCTGACCGAGCACCTTGGCGGCGCGAAGGTCTACTTCAAGCGCGACGAGCTCAATCACACAGGATCGCACAAGATCAATAACTGCCTCGGCCAGATCCTGCTCGCCCGGCGCATGGGCAAGACACGGATCATCGCCGAGACCGGCGCGGGTCAGCACGGCGTGGCCTCGGCCACCGTCGCGGCCCGCTTCGGCCTGCCCTGCGTCGTCTATATGGGCGCTACCGACGTGGAACGGCAGAAGCCGAACGTCTTTCGCATGAAGCTGCTGGGGGCTGAGGTGGTGCCGGTCACCTCGGGCGCCGGCACCCTCAAGGACGCGATGAACGAGGCGCTGCGCGACTGGGTGACCAATGTCGAGTCGACCTATTACATCATCGGAACCGCCGCCGGCCCGCATCCCTATCCGGAGCTGGTTCGCGACTTCCAGTCGGTGATTGGCACCGAGGTGCGCGAGCAGTTGATGGCCCAGGAGGGCAAACTGCCCGATGCGCTGGTCGCCTGCGTCGGCGGCGGCTCGAACGCCATCGGGCTCTTTCACCCCTTCCTCGATGACGCCGATGTGCGGATTTACGGCGTCGAGGCGGGCGGCCGCGGCCTTGAGGGCAACGAACACTGCGCCTCGCTTACCGCTGGGCGGCCGGGGGTCCTGCATGGCAATCGGACCTATCTGTTGCAGGACAGCGACGGACAGATCCTGGAAGGACATTCGATCTCGGCGGGGCTGGATTATCCCGGCATCGGGCCGGAGCATTCCTGGCTCAAGGACTCCGGCCGCGTTAGCTATGTGCCGGTGACCGACGACGAGGCGATGGAGGCGTTCCAGCTCTGCACCCGGCTCGAAGGGATCATTCCGGCGCTTGAGCCTGCGCATGCCCTGGCCCAGGTAATCAAGCTCGCCCCGACCATGAAGCGTCACGAGATCATTGTTATGAATTTGTGCGGCCGCGGCGACAAGGACGTCTTCACCGTCGGCCGGATGATGGGGTGGGACCTGTGACCAGCCGCATCGATAAGCGCTTTGCCGAACTTGCTCGAGAGGGCCGCGCCGGCCTCGTCACCTTCGTGATGGGCGGGGACCCGGACTATGACACCTCGCTTGAGATCCTCCGCGCTTTGCCGGCTGCCGGGGCCGATATTATCGAGATCGGCGTGCCGTTCTCAGACCCCATGGCCGACGGTCCGGCGATTCAGGCGGCCGGTCTGCGTGCGCTTGAGAACGGCCAGACGCTGGCGCGCGCGCTCGACATGGTGAACGCCTTTCGTCAAGGCGACGATGTCACACCGATTGTCTTGATGGGCTATTACAACCCGATCTATTCCTACGGGTCCGACCGCTTACTCGACGCGGCAAACGCGGCCGGGGTGGACGGCCTCATCGTGGTCGACCTGCCGCCGGAGGCCGATGACGAGCTGTGCCTGCCGGCCATGGGCCGCGGACTCAATTTCATTCGGCTGGCTGCGCCGACCACCGACGACAGGCGGCTGCCGACGGTGCTCTTGAATACCTCGGGTTTCGTCTATTACGTGTCCATCACCGGCATCACCGGTACGCAGGCGCCCGATGTGGCGGCGGTGTCGCAGGCTGTGGCGCGTATCAAGCGCCATACGGAATTGCCGGTGGCTGTGGGCTTTGGCGTCAAGACGCCGGAGCAGGCCGCGGCGATCGCCGCCGGCGCCGACGGTGTCGTCGTCGGCTCGGCACTGGTTGAGGCGCTGCGTGGTTCGTTGGACGGGGAGGGCCGCGCCACGACAGCTACCGTCGGGGCGGTCACGGATCTCGTTGCCGGTCTCGCCGCTGGTGTGCGTGGCGCCCGAGCCACCGCAGCGCAATAACGGAGCGAATTCGCGTGAATTGGATCAACAACGTCGTCCGGCCCAAGATCCAGGGTATCTGGCGCAAGCGCGAGGTGCCGGAGAACCTATGGGTGAAATGCCCGGAAACGGGCGAGATGGTGTTCCACCGCGACCTTGAGGCCAATCTCCATGTGGTGCCGGGATCAGGGTATCATATGCGCATGCCGTCGGCGGCACGGCTCAAGCATCTCTTCGACAATGGCGAGTATGTCGATCTGGAGACCCCGGAGGTGCCGGCCGATCCATTGAAGTTCCGCGATGAGCGCCGCTACACCGAGCGCTTGCGCGCCGCGCGGGCCAAGACCGACAGGAGCGATGCGGTGCGCCTTGGCTATGGCACGCTCGATGGCCTGCCGGTAACCGCAGCGGTTCAGGACTTCGATTTCATGGGCGGCTCGCTCGGCATGGCGGCTGGCGAGGCCGTCATCACTGGCATGGAAACAGCGGCGCAGCGTCAGACCCCCTTTATCATGTTCATTTCCTCGGGCGGCGCCCGCATGCAGGAGGGCATCCTGTCGCTGATGCAGATGCCGCGCACCACTATCGGCGTGCAGATGCTGCGCGAGGCGGGGTTGCCCTATCTCGTAGTGCTGACCAATCCGACGACGGGTGGCGTTACGGCGTCCTATGCCATGCTCGGCGACATCCAGATCGCCGAGCCGGGCGCCCTGATCGGTTTCGCCGGGCCGCGCGTGATTGAACAGACCATAAGGGAGAAGCTCCCCCCGGGGTTCCAGCGGGCGGAGTATCTCGAAAAGCACGGAATGGTGGACATGGTGGTCCACCGTCACGATCTCAGGGCGACCCTGAGCCGCCTGTGCCGTATCATGATGCAAGCCCCCTCGCTCGCCGAAGAGCCGGTCGTGACGGCTGAGCCGGTCGTGGACGAGGAAGGCTCAGGGCATGGCCAGATTTCCGCCGAGGCCGCAGACTGAGCCGGCGGCCGGTTCGCCACCCATTACGGAATCCGACTGATGGCTTATTCCGACGTCCTACTCGACCGTCTGATGGCGCTCCATCCGCGCAAGATCGACCTGTCGCTTGATCGCGTTTACCGGCTGCTCGCCGCGCTGGGAAATCCTCATCACCGCTTGCCGCCGGTCATTCATATCGCCGGCACCAACGGCAAGGGCTCCACGCTGGCCTATTTGCGGGCCATGCTGGAGGCAGCCGGTCAGCGCGCGCATGTCTACACCTCGCCGCACCTGGTCCGATTTCACGAGCGGGTGCGGCTTGCCGCCGATGACGGGTCGGCACTGGTCACCGAGGTCGAGCTCGCCGAGGCGCTTGAGGAATGCGAGCGGGTCAATGATGGCGCAGCGATAACCATTTTCGAAATCACCACGGTTGCCGCCTTTCTGATCTTCTCGCGCCATCCGGCCGACTTCCTTCTGTTGGAAACCGGGCTTGGTGGGCGTCTCGATGCCACCAACGTGATCGACCGCCCGCTTGCCACTGCGATAACCCCGGTCTCGATGGATCATGCCGCCTATCTGGGCGATACCATCGAGCTGATCGCGTTCGAGAAGGCCGGGATCGTGAAGCCCGGCGTGCCTTGCGTTCTTGCCGCCCAGCGGCCCGAGGCGCGCCGGGTGATCGAGGAACAGGCAGCGCGGCTCGGCGCCCCCGTTTGCGTCTCGGGGCAGGATTGGATCGCCGGCGAGGAGCGCGGCCGAATGACCTTCCAGGACGAGCGCGGCCTGATGGATCTGTCCTTGCCGCGACTTGCGGGACGTCACCAGATCGAGAATGCCGGGACCGCCATCGCCCTTTTGCGCGCAATGTCCGCCGAGGTAAGCGAGCGTGAGATCGCTGCGGGTCTCCAATCGGTGGACTGGCCGGCGCGACTGGAGCCGCTGCGCGGCGGCCCGGTCGTCAACTGGGCGCCCGCCGACGCCGAGATCTGGCTTGACGGCGGACACAATCCGGCCGCGGCCGAAGCGCTGGCGACCGCCATGGCGGAACTGGAGGAGCGAAACCCCCGGCCGCTCATTGTCGTGGCGGGGATGCTCAACACCAAGGATGCCTCCGGCTTCTTCGCGCCCTTCGAGGGGCTGGCGCGCGAGGTCGTCACAATTCCGATCCCGGATGTGGAGGCCACCTTCGATCCCGTCGAGCTGGCCTATGATGCCGGGCGCGCCGGGCTAACGGTGCGCGTTGCCGGCAGCGTCGAGGAAGCGCTTGCCAGCCTTTCGCCGAGCGAGGCGGTGCGCGTCCTGATCTGCGGCTCGCTCTATCTTGCGGGCCACGTGATCCGGATCCAGGAAGCGGTGTCGCAATAGGACGCTGGCTTTGAGACCCGGTGGGTGGGACACGATCCCAATCGGGCGGTTGGGGGCCGACGCATTGCGTTCAGGCTGACTCTTACGATTCCGGGCCGCTCGCGGCGAGGCCTCGACTTTTGACAGCGCACTGACTGCCGATAGTTGAGCTGTGCGGCAGCCGCAATCTCTCCTTTCATGTCCGAGGCGCATGCTCCCGGCCGGCCATCTGCCGAGGATAGGGGCGTTTCGGGGATGGCGCACCTTCCCCAAGTCTTTGAAAATATGAGATTACTCGCGTTTTTGCTGTTCCTGTCTTGGACAATCGACCGTGTAGAGAATTCGTCAACCTTAACAAGCTACACAGGAGATAACCCAGTCATTTCCATTGACCCCCATTGACGCCCATGATAACCCATAAGAACCCATACAGTCGCGATGGGACGATCTATCTGGCGGGGGATGGGAAGGGCCGGGAGAGAGGCCACTTCCGGCCCTTCTTCAAGGAAGCGATGCGGCGCTTCCGCGCCCTCGCCGATGGATCGCGCTTCCGGCTTCCTGCAAGGCGGCGACCGAAGGGCGGAGCGTGCCATGGACCGGTTCGTGTCCACCTTCACAAACAGGCTCGACGCCAAGGGCCGGGTCTCGGTGCCAGCATCGTTTCGCACCTTGCTGGCGAAGGATGGCTTCGATGGGGTCTATGTCTATCCGGCGCTCGGCATTCCTGCCCTCGATGCGGGGGGCAACCGTTTGGTGGAGGAGATCAACAGCCTGGTCGAACAGCTGCCGCCCTATTCGGAAGAGCGGGATCATTTGTCGGCCGCGCTTTATGGCGACAGCGAGGTCCTGCGGGCCGACGGAGAGGGGCGCATCATGCTTTCCGACCGGCTTCGGGCACATGCCGGGATCACCGACAGGGTCACCTTCGTTGGGCTCGGCTACAAGTTTCAGTTGTGGGAACCGGAGCAATTCGTCGCGCGCCAGGAGGAGGCCAGAGCCCGGGTGCGCGAGCTGAAACAGCTCCTGGGCAGCGTACCGTCGGGAATGGCGGGGCAATCGAGTGGAGTAGGGGAATGATGGCGGGCCGCGGCATTTCTTCGGAAACTGCCGCTGGCGGACCGGCCCGCCATATTCCCGTCCTCCTCGATGAAGTTATGGAGGTGCTGTCTCCCCGCCGCGAGGGTCATTACATCGACGGCACATTTGGCGCCGGCGGCTACAGCAGGGCTCTGCTCGATGTAGGTTGCCGGGTGATGGCGATTGACCGCGATCCGACAGCGCTGGCGGCCGGGCGCCGGATTCGCGAAGCCTATGCTGATCGGCTCGTCCTCGTAGACGGCCTTTTCTCCGAGCTCGACGTGCTCGCCGAGGCGCGCGGGTTTTCACCCGCCGATGGCGTCGCTCTCGACGTCGGCGTCTCTTCCATGCAGATCGACGATCCGGCGCGCGGCTTCTCCTTTAGTCACGACGGTCCGCTCGACATGCGCATGGGAGACGACGGGCCTACTGCAGCAGATGTCGTCAACACCGCGGACGAGGCCGCGCTGTCACGCATCATTCGCATGCTGGGAGAGGAACGGCGTGCCCGGGCGGTGGCACGTGCCATCGTGCGCGCCCGCGCCGACCAGCCGATCGAAACCACCTCGGCTTTGGCCGCGATCGTGGAAAGAGCGGTCGGTCGCTCCCGCGACCCTATCCATCCCGCCACACGGACCTTTCAAGCACTGCGGATCTACGTTAATGGCGAGCTTGAGGAGTTGGCCCGCGGGCTGGGGGCGGCCGAGCGGGTCCTAAGGCCGGGTGGGCGGCTCGCCGTGGTCAGCTTTCATTCGCTGGAGGACCGGATCGTCAAGCGATTCCTGGCCGAGCGAAGCGGGGGCGGCGGCGTGTCACGACACCGACCGGAGACGACGGCCGAACGACCCACCTTCCAGGCCCTGACGCGTCGTCCGATACGGCCCGGCGAAACGGAGATCGCCGACAATCCGCGTGCCCGCTCGGCCCGCCTGCGTGGCGCCGAACGAACCGACGTCCCGGCCCGCACAGTCGACGAAAACGCCCTCGGATTGCCCACTGTGGGGAGGGTTCAGTGAGCCGGATAATTGCAGTTCTGGCCGTCTTGCTGGTCACCGTGGCAGCGGTCGGACTCTACCGCTTCAAGGACCAGTCGGCCGAACGTGCTCAGGAGGTGCGTTCCCTGCGCGCCCAGATCGCCGAGGAGCGCGAGCGCATCGGACTGCTCACGGCGGAATGGAACTACCTCAACCAGCCTGATCGCATCCAGGATCTGTCGAAGCGTCACCTCGACCTGAAGCGGCTGGACGCGCGGCAGATCGGGACGATCGAGTCCCTGCCGATGCGGCCGGTCGAGATCGACCCGTTCGAGGGGGACGCTCTTGTCGTCCCCAGAAGGGGAGAGGCTGGCCAATGACGGTCATGACGCGCATCGCCTCGTTATTGAAACCCGCCGACGGCGAAGGTCAGATGCGGGCCAGGCTGATCTTTGCCATGGCAGTTTTCATGGTGGTGTACGGCGCAATCGGCGTCCGGCTCGCCCTGCTTGCCACCATGCCGGAGGACGAGATAGTTCGTCGGCTCGGCCCCGGCGAGGAGGTCAGCCACGCTCGGCCCGATCTTCTCGACCGCGCCGGCACGGTGCTTGCCACCGACATTTGGGTCCCGTCGGTCTATGCCGAGCCCCACCGGCTTGTCGATTTGGACGAGGCGATCGAGGAGATCCGGTCCGTTATTCCTGAGCTTGACGCCGGTAAATTGCGGAAAAGGCTGACAAACGAACGCCGCTTCGCCTGGGTCAAGCGCGAGATCACGCCGCGCCAGCGCGAGGCACTGCACCGGCTCGGACTTCCCGGCATCGGCTTCGTGGAGGAGAACCAGCGTTTCTATCCGGCCCGGCAGATCGCCTCCCATGTGCTCGGTCACGTCAATATCGACAATCAGGGTATCGCCGGGCTGGAGCGGCACATCGACGACAGCTGGCTCGGCGCGCTGCACGCCGCCGGGCTCGCCCGCACCGATCCGCCGGATCCCGTCCAGGTCACCATCGACCTGCGGGTCCAGCACGCCGTGCGCGACGAACTCGTCTCGGCGATCGACAGGTTCGACGCCATCGCCGGGGCCGGCGTCGTTCTCGACGTGCACTCCGGCGAGGTCATTTCGATGGTCTCCCTGCCCGACTACGATCCGCATGACCCGCGGGAAGCGCTCGAAGATGACAAGATCAATCGCGTCACCACGGGTACCTACGAGCTTGGCTCGACCTTCAAGGCCTTCACCGTGGCGATGGCGCTCGATGCGGGGCGCGGGTTGAATTCGACTTATGACGCCAGCGCACCGGTGCGCTCGGGCGGCTTTGCGATCAATGACTTCCGCGGCAAGGGCAGGGTGCTGACGCTGCCCGAGGTGTTCATCTATTCGTCCAATATCGGCACGTCCCGCATGGCGCTCGACGTGGGTATCGACAATCAACGGGCGTTTCTCCGAAATCTCGGGTTCTTCGAGCGCCTGACCACGGAACTGCCGGAATCGTCCCGTCCCATTGTCCCGACAAGATGGCCGGAGCTGACCGCGATGACCGTCTCCTTTGGGCACGGGCTTTCGGTATCGCCGATGCATGCGGTGATGGCGGGGGCCGCGCTGGTCAATGGCGGCAAGCTCATTCCGCCGACCTTCTTCCCGCGGTCACGGGCCGAGGCCCAGGAGCTGGCACGACAGGTGATCAAGCCGGAAACCAGCGACAAGATGCGCTACCTCATGCGTCTCAACGTGGCCGACGGCACGTCGCGGCAGGCCGACGCCCCGGGCTACCGGGTCGGCGGCAAGACGGGCACCGCGGAGAAGGTTGTCGGGGGACGATACACTGGACAATCTGTGCTGACATCCTTTCTGGGGGTGTTTCCGACCGACGATCCGCAGTATCTCGTCCTGGTCATGCTGGATGAGCCGAAGGCCCTTCCGGAGACCCACGGCTTTCGCACGGCGGGCTGGAACGCGGCGCCGACCACCTCGAAGATCGTCAAGCGCATTGCGCCGATCCTGGGCGTGCGCCCGCAGTTCGAGCTGGACGGAATGACGCGTCCACTCCAGGTCTCCTACTAGCCTCGACGTGTCGGCCGGCCATGACGACGCTCGCAACACAGGGGTCGCCACGCCATGCAGCTTCATGACCTCATAGGCGGGAGCAGTAACCAGGCGGATCAGTCCGGCGCCATTGAGATCAGCGGGCTTACGGCCGACAGCCGCCGGGTGGCGCCCGGCTTTCTGTTCGCCGCATTGCCGGGCAGCCAGGTCGACGGCGCCCGTTTCATACCCGATGCCGTGCGCGCGGGGGCGGTGGCGGTGCTCGCCGGCCGCCACATCCCGCCGGATGTCGCGGTGCCCGTCATCCAGGTCGATAATCCGCACCGCGTCTTCGCGCTGGCGGCGGCGCGCTTCGCCGGCCGGCAGCCGGCGACGGTGGTCGGGGTTACCGGGACCAGCGGCAAGACGTCGGTTGTCTCCTTCACGCGGCAAATCTGGGCGGCAGGCGGCCTGGAGGCGGCGAGCCTGGGCACGGTGGGTGTCGTCGCGCCCTCCGGCAGCCGGGTCGGTGCGCTGACCACGCCGGATCCGGTTGCCCTCCATGAAGTCCTGCGCGATCTCGCCGACGAGGGCGTAAGCCATCTGGCGCTCGAAGCCTCGAGCCACGGCCTCCACCAGCACCGCCTCGACGGCGTGCGCTTCGCGGCCGCCGCGTTCACCAATATCGGGCGCGACCATCTGGACTATCACCCGACGCCCGAAGCGTACTTCCAGGCCAAGCTCCGCTTGTTCGCCGAGCTGCTTCCGGCCGCCAGCCCGGCAATCGTTGATGCCGACAGGCCGGAGAGCGCCAGAGTAATCGATGTGGCGCGCGGGCGCGGTTGCCCGGTCATACGGGTCGGGCGCTCGGGTGACGCGGTGAGGCTTCTGGATGCGACGCCCGACGGCTTCGGCCAACGCCTCACCCTCGATCTCGGCGCCGGGCGCCGTGAAATCCTCTTGCCGCTTGCTGGGGCATTTCAGGCCTCGAATGCGCTTGTTGCCGCCGGGCTGGCGCTCGCTGCCGGCATGCCGGCGGACTCCGTCCTCCAGGGGCTCGAACGACTGGCGGGCGCACGCGGCCGGCTTGAGCTTGTTGGCCGCACCGGCGACGGGGCACTGGTCTTCGTGGACTATGCGCACAAGCCGGAAGCGATCGAGAACGCCCTTGTCGCGCTGCGCCCCTTCACCAAGGGCAGGCTATCCATAGTGTTCGGGGCCGGTGGCGACCGCGACCGCGGCAAGCGCCCGCTGATGGGCAAAGCGGCAGTGGCCCACGCCGATCGCGTCTATGTCACCGACGATAATCCGCGCAGCGAGGATCCCGCCGCCATTCGCGCCGAGATCATGGCCGGCGCCTCAGGGGCAATCGAGGTCGCGGATCGTCGCGCGGCGATCGAGGCGGCCATTGCAGACCTTGAGGCTGGCGACGTGCTTCTGGTCGCCGGCAAGGGGCACGAGACAGGCCAGATCGTCGGGCAAACTGTCCTCCCATTCTCCGATCACGAGGTGGTCGCCCAGGCGCTGGCCGGGGAGCGGGTAGCATGAGCGCATTGTGGTCCGTGCAAGCCATGCTCACCGCGACGGGAGGGCGGACTGTCGGCATGCTGCCGGAGGTCGTCCCCGGCATATCGATTGACAGCCGCACGATCGCGCCTGGCGAGGCCTTCTTCGCCATTCGCGGCGACCGCTTCGACGGGCACGATTTCGTCAATGATGCGCTGACGGCCGGGGCCGGGCTGGCGGTGGTCGCCGAGGCGCGGGCGCAGGAGGTCGAAACACACGGCGGCGATCGCCTCGTCGTGGTCGGCGATGTGCTGGAAGCGCTTCGGGCGCTCGGGCAGGCCGCGCGGGCGCGCACCGGCGGGCGGATCATCGGCGTGACGGGCAGCGTCGGCAAGACCGGCACCAAGGAGGCGCTGAGGCTGGCCCTGTCGCGGTCCGGGCCGACCCATGCCTCGGCCGCTTCCTATAACAACCACTGGGGCGTGCCGCTTACCCTGGCACGGATGCCGGAGGAGACTGACTTCGGCGTCTTTGAGATCGGCATGAACGCGCCGGGCGAGATCGCCGTCCTGACGCGGCAGGTGCGCCCGCATATCGCCGTTATTACAACCGTCGAACCGGTGCATCTGGAGTATTTCGGCTCGGTGGAGCGTATCGCCGATGCCAAGGCGGAGATCTTCGAAGGGCTGGAGCCGGAGGGAATCGCGCTCCTCAATGCCGACAATGATCAGTACCAGCGACTGGCCGCTGCCGCTCGAGTCCATGGTGCGCGCATCGTCAGCTTCGGCGCCGGTGAAGGGTCTGACATATCTCTCCGCCGGGTCGCCCTACACCCCGACTGTTCATGCGTGACGGCGGATGTGCTGGGTGAACAGGTGACTTACAAGCTCGGCGCGCCGGGCCGGCATCTGGTGCTTAACAGTCTCGCTGTGTTGGGGGCCGTGCGGCTGGCGGGCGCCGACCTGGCGTTGGCCGCCCTGTCGCTTGCGGATTTGCGGGCGCCAAAGGGGCGCGGCGCCCGGCTGAAACTGCGGATCGATGACGGGGCGCTAACGCTGATCGACGAGAGCTACAATGCCAATCCGGTGTCCATGCGCGCGGCGTTGGACCTGCTCGGGCAGACCGAGCCCGGCCACCGGGGGCGCCGTATCGCGGTCCTCGGCGACATGCTCGAGCTCGGCGAGGCGTCGGACGATTTTCACAGGGCGCTGGCGGAACCGCTTGTCGGGTGTGGAGTCGACAAGGTGTTTGCCGCAGGCCCCCATATGCGTGCGTTGTGGGAGGCGCTTGCGATAGAGCTTCGGGGGCACTATGCCACAGCCTCGGATGAGCTGGTCGGGCCGTTGCTCGACGCGGTGAGACCGGGTGATGTCGTTATGGTGAAGGGCTCTTTGGGCAGCCGAATGGGGCCTGTCGTCGATGCCCTCCAGGCCCGGTTCTCTGTTGCTGACGAGGCGTCGGCCGAGGCGCCTGCCTGACCGGCGGGATCAGGGGGAGTGTGATATTGCGTTTGACTGGCGTTTGGAGTGATGGGAAGCGTGTGACTGGCAACCGCAACCAGTTTGCGGGGCGTCGCGTGCGGCAGAGCGGGTGGTGTTACTAGCCATGCTGTATCTGCTCGCTGACTACGGTGCCACTTTCCCGCCATTGAACGTGCTTCGCTACATCACGTTTCGCACCGGCGGCGCGATGATGACCGGGCTGCTCGTCGTGTTCCTGTTCGGTCCCGCGATCATTCGCGCCCTGCGTATCCGGCAGGGCAAGGGGCAGCCGATACGGGAAGATGGCCCGCAGGCGCACCTGCTGAGCAAACAGGGCACGCCGACCATGGGTGGATTGATGATCCTCATCGGTATCGTGGTCTCGGTCCTGCTATGGGGCAATCTCGGCAACCCCTATGTCTGGGTGGTGCTCGGCGTCACCGTCGGCTTCGGCCTAATCGGGTTTTACGACGACTTCCTGAAGGTAAAACGGTCGGCACCCGACGGCTTCAGCATGAAATGGCGCATCCTGCTCCAGATCGTCATCGCTACGATCGCTGTCTATACTGTTTCGCGGATCGGCGAGGCGCCCTTTTCGACCTCGCTCGCCTTTCCCTTCTTCAAGCAGTTCGTCATCGATCTGGGCTGGTTCTTCATCGTCTTTGGCGCATTCGTCATCATCGGCTCGGCGAATGCGGTGAATCTCACCGACGGGCTGGACGGGTTGGCCATCGGACCGGTCATGATCGCGGCGGGGACCTTCGGCGTGATCGCTTATCTTGTCGGCAACGCGGTTTTCGCCGACTATCTGCAGATCCACTTCGTCTCCGGGAGCGGTGAGCTTGCCGTCTTATGTGGCGCGCTGATTGGCGCCGGCCTCGGGTTCCTGTGGTTCAACGCCCCGCCCGCTTCCATCATCATGGGCGACACTGGCTCGCTGTCGCTGGGCGGCATGTTGGGGGGGATCGCGGTGGCCATCAAGCATGAGGTCGTGCTGGCCATCGTCGGCGGCTTGTTCGTGCTTGAGGCCGTATCGGTGATCATTCAGGTCGCCTATTTCAAGCTTACCGGCCGGCGCGTCTTCCTGATGGCCCCGATCCATCATCATTTCGAGCAGCTCGGCTGGAAGGAGTCGCAGATCGTGATGAGGTTCTGGATCATCGCCATCGTTCTGGCGCTGATCGGCCTGTCCACCCTGAAGCTGAGGTAGGGGCCGTGATCCCGGTCTCCGTCTTCCGCAATCGCACTGTCGCCGTGTTCGGGCTTGCCCGGACAGGCCTGGATGCGGCCCGTGCCCTGGAGGCCGGCGGCGCCGAAGTGATCTGCGCCGACGATGCCCGCCCCCGCGTCGTCGCTGCAGAAGGCCAAGGGTTCACGGTCGGCGACCTTGCGGACTTTGACTGGAGCCGGCTGTCGGCGCTTGTGCTCAGCCCTGGCGTGCCGCTCACGCATCCAGCGCCGCACTGGACGGTGGAGCGGGCGAAGGCCGCTGGCGTTGAGATCATCGGCGATACCGAGCTGTTCTTTCGCGAACGGGCGGCGTACCATCCCGACACGCCGGTCATCGCCGTTACGGGGACCAACGGGAAGTCCACCACCACCGCGCTGCTCGGGCATCTTCTGACCAAGGCAGGGCGTGCCGTTTCGGTGGGCGGCAATATCGGCGCGGCGGCGCTGGGCCTCGACCGCATGGGGGATGGCAGGGTTTACGTCCTCGAGATGTCGTCCTTCCAGATCGACCTGACGCCGAGCCTCGAGCCCGATGTCGGTGTGCTGCTCAACGTGGCCCCCGACCATCTCGACCGTCACGGCACGATGGAGGCCTATGCCGCCATCAAGGCACGCATTGCCGAGCGGGCGGGAACCGCGGTCATTGCGGTCGATGACGAGTGGACGCGGGCCGTCGCCGACCAGGTCGCCGGGCAGGGGCGGCCGCTCGTGCGAGCCTCTGCCAACCAGCCCCTGAAAGCCGGCGTGTTCGTCCGCGAGGGCAAGCTCGTCGAGGCCGCGCACGGAGAGGAGACGGAGATCGCCGATATTTCGGCCGTGCGCACCCTGCGCGGCGCGCACAACTGGCAGAATGCCGCGGCCGCTGTCGCTTCGGCGCTGGCGCTCCGCGTGGACCGCGACGCGGTGGCCCAGGGCCTGCTCAGCTTTCCCGGCCTCGTTCACCGGATGGAGCCGGTCGGACGCATCGGCAAGGTGCTGTTCGTCAACGATTCCAAGGCGACCAATACGGAGGCCGCGTCGCGTGCGCTGTCAAGCTTCGAGCGTGTCTACTGGATTGCCGGCGGGCGCCCGAAGCAAGCGGGCCTCGGCGAGCTTGCGCCGTATTTCCCCCGTATCCGCCGTGCCTTCCTGATCGGCGAGGCGGCCGATGATTTCGCCGCGGCCCTCGAGGGCCGCGTGACCTACGAGATCTCTGGGGAGCTGGCGGTCGCGGTCTCACGCGCCGCCGAGGAGGCGGCCAAGGAGGACGGGGACGAGCCGGTCGTGCTGCTCTCGCCAGCGTGCACCTCGTTCGATCAGTTTGCCGATTTCGAGGCGCGCGGGGACGCGTTTCGGCGCTTGGTTTCCGGGCTCGACGATGTGGTCATGGCGGACGGGGAAGCGGCCTGATGTTCTCGCGTACAGATCGTGGCCTGTTGAGCGAATGGTGGTGGACGGTCGACCGCGTGCTGCTCGGCACGCTGATTGCGCTCCTGCTTGGCGGGCTCGTACTGTCCCTGGCCGGCAGTCCGCCGGTTGCCCAGCGGCTTGGCGTCGACAGCTTTCACTTCGTCAAGCGCCATGCCCTTTTCCTTCTGCCGGCCCTTGCCGTGCTGATCGGCGTTTCGTTGATGAGCGAACGGCAGATTCGACGCAGCGCATTGATGGTCTTTGCGCTAGGGATCGGACTGATGGTCTTGACCCTGCTGATCGGCACCGAGGTCAAAGGCGCGCGCCGCTGGCTCACCATTGGCGGCTTCGCGATTCAGGCCTCGGAATTCGTCAAGCCGGCTTTCGTCGTGCTGGTCGCCTGGCTGTTCAGCGAGCGCATTCGCCGCCCCGACATGCCCGGCAACCTGCTGGCGGTCCTGCTGCTCGGCCTGTTCATAGGACTGCTCGTGCCGCAGCCGGACTTCGGGCAGACGCTGCTGGTGCTGCTGGTGTGGGGGGCGCTGTTCTTCGCCGCCGGAATGTCCTGGTTCTGGATCGCATTGCTCGGCGGCACCGGGGTGGTCGGACTTGTCGGCGCCTACGCCATGGTGCCCCATGTGCGGCTTCGCATCGACCGATTCCTCGATCCCTCGGCCGGGGATACGTATCAGGTCGATGTCGCCACCGACGCCTTCGTCCGCGGGGGCTGGATCGGGCGGGGGCCGGGCGAGGGCACAGTCAAGCTCAGCCTGCCCGACTCGCACACCGACTTCATCTTTGCCGTGGCCGGAGAGGAGTTCGGCGCGGTGGTATGCATGTTGCTGGTCGCCGTGTTCGGATTCATCGTGCTGCGCGGCCTGACCCACGCCTTGCGCAGGCATGATCCCTTTGCGCGGCTCGCGGTCACCGGGCTGATCGTGCTCGTCGGACTGCAGGCAGCGATCAACATGTCGGTGAATCTGAGCCTGCTGCCGGCCAAGGGCATGACCTTGCCGTTCCTGTCCTATGGCGGCTCGTCGTTGCTCTCGCTGGCCTATGCGATGGGCATCGTGCTGGCCCTGACCCGGCGGCGCCCTCAGGCCAGCCCGGTTGTCGTCGGGCCGTTGACGCCGCGCGCTGCGGCAACAAGCGGACCATGACGGGCACGACCGCACAGCGCATCCTCCTGGCAGCCGGCGGCACTGGCGGCCATCTCTTCCCCGCTCAGGCGCTGGCCGAGGTGCTGACCGCTCGCGGCTATAGCGTCGATCTCGTCACCGATACCCGAGGCGGCCGCTATGATGGCGACTTTCCCGCCGGGGACCGCCATGTCGTGCCCTCCGACACCATTCGCGGCAGCGGACCCGTCGCCTATCTGCGAACCGCCGCCGTGCTGGCGCTTGGGGTGTTTCGCGCCCTAAAGCTCATCGGCCGGCTCCGGCCGAGCGCAGTGGTGGGTTTCGGCGGCTATCCGACGATTCCGCCCCTGATCGCGGCGCGGCTGCGGCGCGTGCCCACCCTGATCCACGAGCAGAACGCGGTGATGGGCCGCGCCAACCGCCTGCTCGCGGGCCCGGTCGACGCGATCGCGGCGAGCTTTCCCACGCTTGAGCGGCTGAACGCCCGCCATGCCGCGAAGGTGGTGCGGACGGGCGCCCCGGTGCGCGCCGCCGTCACCGCCGCCGCAACGGATTTCAAGTCGCCCGGCCCGCGCGCCAAGGTGCGCCTGCTGGTCTTCGGCGGCAGTCAGGGCGCTCGCATATTCTCCGAGGTGGTTCCAGCCGCCATTGCCGGGCTCGACGAGACGCTGCGCAAGCGCCTTGCCGTCGTGCAGCAATGCCGCGAGGAGGACATCGAGGGCGTGCGCAAGGCCTATGCCGATTGCGGCGTTTCGGCCGAGCTGGCGGCGTTCTTCCCCGATCTGCCCCGGCGCATGGCGCAGGCCCATCTCGTCATTTCGCGGGCCGGCGCTAGCACGGTGGCAGAGCTTGCGATTATCGGTCGGCCAGCGATCCTGGTGCCGCTGCCGCATGCCCTCGACGACGATCAGCTCCGCAACGCAACCGCGATGGTGGATGCCGGCGGCGGCTGGCTGATGCCGCAATCGGGCTTCACCCCGACCCAGCTCGGCGCCGCACTGACGGCGCGCCTTGCCGAGCCCGCTCAGTTGGCCGAAGCGGCGATTGCGGCCCGCGAGCTGGGAAGCCCGCGCGCCGCCGAAGCGCTCGCCGCGGCGGTCATTGCATTGGCCGAGGGGCAAACCGTGTCGAGGAACGGTGAGGAGGTAGTGGTTTGAAATCGCCGCAGGATACCGGAACCATCCACTTCGTCGGCATTGGCGGCATCGGCATGAGCGGGATAGCGGAGATCCTGCACAATCTGGGCTACCAGGTGCAGGGAAGCGACATCGCTGACAGCGCCAATGTGCGGCGGCTGCGCGCGCGTGGCATTGCGGTTGCCGTTGGCCACGCCGCAGAGAACGTCGCCGGCGCGAAGGTCGTCGTCGTGTCGTCGGCGGTCAAGCGCGACAATGCCGAGCTGATGGCGGCTCGGGAGCAGCGCATGCCCGTGGTCCGGCGGGCGGAGATGCTTGCCGAACTGATGCGTCTCAAGAGCTGTGTGGCCGTCGGCGGCACCCATGGCAAGACCACGACGACCTCGATGATCGCGGCGCTGCTCGACGCGGGCGGGCTCGACCCGACCGTGGTCAATGGCGGGATCATCAATGCCTGGGCGTCCAATGCGCGGCTCGGGGCAGGCGAATGGATGGTCGTGGAGGCCGACGAATCGGACGGGACTTTCGTGAAGCTGCCGGCGGAGATCGCCGTTGTCACCAACATCGATCCCGAGCACCTCGATCACTATGGCAGCTTCGATGCCGTGCGCGAGGCGTTCCGCAGCTTCGTGCAGAACGTCCCCTTTTACGGCTTTGCCGTCATGTGCCTCGATCATCCGGAGGTGCAGACGCTCATCGGCCGCATCGAGGATCGCGAAGTCATCACATATGGCGAGAACCCGCAGGCCGATTTTCAGATGACGGGCTTTCACCATGCAAATGGCGGGGGGCGGTTCGATGTCAGGATTCGCGAGCGGGCAACCGGCGAGGTGCGCACCCTCGAAGGGCTGAGCCTGCCGATGCCCGGCCGGCACAATGCGCTGAACGCGATATCGGCGATCGTCGTCGCGCTTCGGCTGGGCATTGCGGATGCGCAGATCCGTTCGGCATTGGCCCGGTTCGAAGGAGTGAAGCGGCGCTTCACGCTTACCGGCGAGTGGCGCGGTGTGCGGATCTACGATGATTACGGGCATCATCCCGTCGAGATCACCGCCGTGCTCGATGCGGCCCGTAGCGCGACACAAGGCCGGGTGATCGCCGTCATGCAGCCCCATCGCTACAGCCGGCTCGCTGATCTGTTCAATGAGTTTTGCGCCTGTTTCAATGATGCCGACACGGTCCTTGTCGCGGATGTCTATCCGGCCGGCGAGGCGCCGATCGAGGGCGCCGATCGGGATGCGCTCGTTGCCGGAATTCGGCGGCTTGGGCACCGCGATGCGCGGGCGCTGGACGGATCTCAGAGCCTGGCCGGGACGATCGCGGAAATCGCCGAACCCAGCGATGTAGTTGTCTGCCTGGGTGCGGGAACCATCACCCAGTGGGCGAACTCCTTGCCGGAGGAGCTCAATCGGCTGCACGCCGGGGAGCGATACGCTTGAGCGCTGCAGCCGTCATCCAGGATCTCCGTGACCGTGCGCCTGACCTGCGCGGGCGGCTGGCGCCCGGCTTCGACCTGGCCCCGATCACCTGGTTTCGCGTGGGCGGGCCGGCAGACGCGCTATTCACGCCCGAGGACGAGGCCGATCTGGCCTATTTCTTGAGCTGCCTCGGCCCCGACGTCCCGGTTCAGGTGATCGGCCTTGCCTCCAACCTACTGGTGCGTGAGGGCGGGGTTCGGGGCGTCGTCATCCGGCTCGGGCGCGGCTTCTCCCGGATCGCGGTTGAGGATGGGTGCCGGATCCGTACCGGAACGGCGGTGCCCGATGTGAAGGTGGCGCGGGCGGCGGCCGAGGCGTCGATCGCCGGGTTGTCCTTCTTGCGCGGCATACCCGGCTCGATTGGCGGAGCCTTGAGAATGAATGGGGGCGCCTATGGTGGCGAGACGCGCGACGTGCTCGTCGAAGCCCGCGTGGTCGACCGGGCCGGCAATGTCCACCTGGTGCCGGTCGAGGAACTCGGAATGAGCTACCGCCATTCCTCGGCGCCCGAGGACTGGATCTTCACCGAGGCCGTGTTGGAGGGGCGGCCGGGCGAACCCGAGGTGATCGCCGCGGAAATGAATCAGATTACCGACTCCCGTGAGGCAACCCAGCCGGTGAAGAGTCGAACGGGGGGATCGACCTTTAAGAATCCGCCCGGCGAAAAGGCCTGGCAGTTGATCGACGCGGCGGGCTGTCGGGGATTGCGGGTGGGGGGCGCGCAGGTCTCCGAGAAGCACTGCAACTTCCTCATCAATACCGGCGATGCCACGGCCACGGATCTCGAGTTGCTGGGCGAGACGGTTCGTGCGCGGGTCTTCGAATCGACCGGCGTTGCGTTGGAATGGGAAATTCGGCGCATCGGCTGCTTTCCCGCCGAAGTGAAGGTTGAGCCGTTTCTGGGAAAGGTCGCGGCATGACGAAGCACGTCGTCGTCCTCCTGGGTGGCTGGTCGGCGGAACGCGAGGTCAGCCTCAATTCCGGCAATGCCTGTGCCGATGCGCTTGAGCGCCTTGGCTATCGGGTCAGCCGTATCGATGTGGGACGGGACATCGCAGCGGGCCTGGTGAAGGCGGCGCCCGATGTCGTGCTCAACGCCCTGCACGGGCCGTTCGGGGAGGACGGCACGATTCAGGGCCTGCTGGAGATCCTCGGGATTCCCTACAGCCATTCGGGCGTACTGGCCTCGGCTCTGGCAATGAACAAGGAGAAGAGCCGCACCATCTTCAAGGCGGCGGGGATTCCCGTCGCCGACGGCCGCATCGTCGAGCGACTGACGGCCGCGCGACAGCACGTGTTCCCGCCGCCCTATGTGATCAAGCCGGTCGCGGAAGGCTCGAGCTTCGGCGTCTTCATCGTGCGAGAGGATCAGGAGCATCCGCCGCAGGAACTCTACGATCCGGCCTGGAAATTCGGTGAGCGCGTCGTGGTCGAGCGCTATGTGAAGGGACGGGAGTTGACCTGCGCGGTGCTGGGCGATGTCGCGCTCGGGGTGATCGATATCGTGCCCACCACGCCCTTCTACGACTATGACGCAAAGTATGCTCCGGGGGGGTCTCGCCACATCCTTCCGGCGGAAATTTCACCAAATATTTACCAAACGGTGCAGAAGCTGGCCTTGAGAGCGCATCAAGCACTCGGGTGTCGGGGAGTGAGCCGGGCAGACTTTCGCTACGACGATCAAGCGGAGGGCGATTCGGGCCTCATCTGTCTGGAGGTGAACACCCAGCCGGGCATGACTGCGACCTCGCTGGTCCCCGAAATGGCCGCTCATGCGGGTCATGATTTCGAGGATCTGGTGCGCTGGATGGTGGAGGATGCGTCGTGCAATCGCTAGGGCGGGCACTGCGGATTGTTGGCAGGCGACAGGTTGACGGGCCGAATGGGCGCCGTACGGAGATGCTGTTCGCCTCGCGCAGCGCGGTTGTGGCGAAGGGCGCGCGGTTGCTGCGCCGATTGCGGTTCGACCGGCTGCCACGCCGCGCCGGTGTCTATGCGTCGCTCGCCTTCCTTGGCATGTGGGTGAGCTATGGCGTGGTGCTGGGCGGCCATGGTTCGGCGGTCGGCTCGGCGGCGACTGCCGGGGTCGGATACGTCGCGGCGCAGGCCGGCTTCGGCATCGAGCAAGTCCGGATCTCGGGCCACAAGGAGACCGGGGAAAGCGAGATACTTGCGGCGCTCGAATTCGGCCCGGCAAGTTCCCTCGTCACGCTCGATCCCTATAACGCGCAGCGCCGCCTCGAACGCATCGACTGGGTGAAGAGCGCGACCGTCAAGAAGCTGTTCCCAGGCACGATCGAGATCGAGATTCGCGAGCGGGAGCCCCTCGCCCTGTGGCAGATCGGCGGGATCGTTTCGCTGATTGATCACAGCGGGTCGACCATCGGCCTGCTTCGCCATCGCCGCCATGCGAGGCTGCCGATGGTGGTCGGCTATGGCGCCAATCGGGCTGCCGGCGAGTTGCTTGATCTGATCGCTGAGCATCCTCGCATCGCCGGCCGGGTGCGCGCCGCCGTCCGGGTTGCCGAGCGCCGCTGGAACCTGCGCCTCGACAATGGCATCGAGGTGCGTCTGCCCGAGGCCGATCCTGGCGCTGCGCTGGCCGAGCTGGTGCAGATCGACACCGAAAGCGGACTCCTGGCGCGCGATATCCTTATGGTGGACATGCGGTTTGCGGACCGGCTCGTCGTCCGGTTGTCGGAATCCGCGATGGAGCGCCGCAACAGCGAGACCGCCAGTCGTCCCCATCCTTCGCACGGGAGCGACACATGAGCCGGCGCCAGACGGACTGGTTACCGCGCATGCGCGCCCTGGCGCCCAATCGCGCATCTACGCTCGCCGTATTGGACATCGGGTCCAACAAGGTCGGATGCATGATTGCGCGCCTGAAGCCGCAGCGCGACCATGGTGATCTGCCCCAGCGCTCCCATTCGGTGCAGGTGCTCGGGCTCGGTCAGCAGCGCTCCACTGGCGTGAAACGGGGCACCATCGTCGACATGGAGAATGCTGAGCGCGCGATTCGCCTCGCGGTCGACAGCGCTGAGCGCATGGCCGGGGTGACCGTCGACTCGGTGGTTGCCAGCATTTCCGCGGGCCGGCTGACAAGTTCGCATTTCGCTGCCCGTGTGTCGGTCGGCGGAGAGGCGGTGTCCGGGGCCGATGTGCATCGCGTGCTGGAGGCCGGCCGGGCCTATTCGGTCAGCGCTGATGAGGTGGTGCTTCACTCGCTGCCGATCGCCTATTCGCTCGACGACGCCAATGGGGTGCGCGACCCTAGAGGCATGGTGGGGCGCGAGCTTGGGGTCGACATGCACCTCGTCACTGCCCAGGCGTGGACCGTGCGCAACCTCGTGCTGTGCATCGAGCGCTGCCATCTCGATGTGGAGGCGGTTGTTGCCGCGCCCTATGCCGCGGGCTTGGGCTCGCTCGTCGCCGACGAACTTGAGCTTGGGTCGGCATGCATCGACATGGGCGGCGGAACGACGACCTTCGGGGTGTTCGCCTACGGTGGCTTTGTGTGCTGTGATGCCATCGCCATCGGCGGCCATCACGTGACGATGGATCTGGCGCGCGGCCTGTCGACCTCGATCGAGGCGGCCGAACGGATCAAGACACTCTATGGCAGCACGATTTCCGGCGGCGCTGATCTGGGCGAGTCAATCTCGGTCCCCGAGGTCGGCGAGGAGGACAGCACCGGCGGGAGCAACCAGTTCCCGCGCTCGCTTGTCACCGAGATCATTCGCGCCCGGGTGGAGGAAATCCTCGAGATGGTGCGTGATCGGCTCGCCGCGACCCCGTTTTCGGGTCTGGCAGGCAAGCGGGCCGTGCTGACCGGCGGCGCGAGCCAGCTTCCCGGCACCGTTGAGCTGGCCGAGCAGGTGCTTGGTTACAAGGTCCGGACCGGCCGTCCGCTGGGGGCGAACGGCCTACCGGATTCGGCGCGGGGCGCTGCCTTCGCGGTCCCGCTTGGGCTGGCGCTGTTTCCGGCCGTCGCCGGTCGTGAATGTCACGAACCGGGTGCGCGACGACGGGCGATGGCGGGCGGCTATTTTGCCAGGGTCGGGAACTGGATCAGGGAAAGCTTCTAGGAACGCCGGTGCCTCGTAGAGGGGGCAGCCGACAGTCAAGTGTTGCGAAGACGCGAGGATGCCATGACACTCAACCTCAAAATGCCGGATATTACCGAGCTAAAGCCGAAGATAACCGTGTTCGGCGTGGGCGGCGCTGGCGGCAATGCTGTCAACAACATGATCGAGTCCGGCCTGACGGGTGTCGATTTCGTCGTCGCCAATACCGACTCGCAGGCGCTCACTTCCTCCTCGGCCGAACGAATCGTCCAGATGGGGGTCGCCATTACCGAGGGGCTCGGGGCGGGCTCCCAGCCCGAGGTTGGCCGGGCCGCCGCCGAGGAGGTGATCGACGAGATCGGAGATCACCTCAGTGGCGCACACATGGTGTTCATCACCGCGGGCATGGGCGGCGGCACCGGAACCGGCGCCGCCCCGGTCATCGCCAGGGCGGCCCGCGAGATGGGCATTCTCGCCGTCGGCGTCGTCACCAAGCCGTTCGACTTTGAAGGCAAGCGGCGGATGCGGGTGGCCGAGGCCGGCATCGAGGAGCTGCAGCACCACGTCGATACACTGATCGTCATTCCCAACCAGAATCTGTTCCGGATCGCCAACGAGAAGACGACCTTCTCGGAAGCGTTCGCCATGGCCGATCAGGTGCTCTACTCGGGTGTGGCCTGCATCACCGACCTCATGGTCAAGGAAGGCCTAATCAATCTCGACTTTGCCGATGTGCGCGCTGTCATGCGGGCCATGGGCAAGGCGATGATGGGCACCGGGGAGGCCTCCGGCGAGCGCAGGGCGGTTCAGGCGGCCGAGGCGGCGATTGCCAATCCCCTGCTCGACGAGACCTCGATGCGTGGCGCCAAGGGCCTGCTGATCTCGATCACGGGAGGCAACGACCTCACGCTGTTCGAGGTCGACGAGGCAGCCAGCCGAATTCGGGAGGAGGTCGATCCGGAGGCCAATATCATACTGGGCGCCACCTTCGACGAGAGCCTCGACGGTGTGATCCGCGTCTCGGTGGTGGCCACCGGGATCGACAACGGCGCCACGGTGACCGAACGCACCGCGGAAGCCGCCATCACCCAGCTAAGCGAGCGGCTGCGTAACCGCGGCGACGGGGAACGCCCCGCTCAGCCCCAGGCACCTCAGCCGCAGCAGCCGGCCGCCCAGGCCCTGCCGCAGCAGCCCGCACCACAGCCGGCCCCAGCGCCACAGCCGGCCGCTACCGCAGACAACGTCCAGATCAGCAAGCTGGAGGCGCCGCGTGTTGCCGCCGCGCCGGAACCGCAGGCGCCGGTAGCGGCTCAGCCTCAGCCGCCCGAGCCGGCCGCCGAGGAGCCGTTCGTGCCGCCGGTGCCCGATCAGCCGGATCGTCAGGCGCCCCGCATGCCGCGCGTGGAGGACTTCCCGCCCATCGCGCAGGAGGAGATCCGGGCGCGCCGCCAGCAGCAGCCGGCGCGTTCGCCGCGTGACCGCCAGGGCCTGATTCAGCGCTTGGCGAACGACATGTTCGGCCGGCGCGATGACGCACAGCCGGCGCCGGCGGCGCCTGCCCAGTCGCCTCAGGGGCCGGCTCCTGTTCAGACATCGGCGACGGGACAGACGGAACCGCAACAGCAGCCGGAGCCGGTGTCCGAGTTTGCCAGACGTCCCCAGCCGGTGCCGGGCCCCGACGCCGCACCGCGCCGGCATCAGCCCCAGGTAGCAGGAACCCAGCGCCGCCAAGCCAATAGCGCGGATGAGGATCAGTACGAAATACCGGCCTTCCTGCGTCGCCAGGCCAACTGAGCCTGCGCGACCGGCGAGACGGGGGCGGCCCGGCAGCGCAAGCTGCCGGGCCGTTTGTGTTTAAGGGCGTAACAGATGGTAAAAAACGGTGATTTGGCGCCGTTCTCCATGCCCGGTAAAAGAGAAGCGACGAATCGGGGGACTTCAGCGAGTCTCGAGAACGCTCAGCGTAGGCCGGTCTGGGGGTAGGCTGGTTTTGAGCTTCGTGCAGTTGCTGAGTGTCGGTCCCGACCGCGCCGCCCCAAAGTTGGGTGGCGGTGTATGGCGCATCGGGGAAATCGGGGGAAGCCTCAGAATGTCACAAGCCACGATCGGGGGGCAGATCGCGCTGAACGGCGTGGGCGTGCATAGCGGCGAAGCGGCCAACATTCGGCTGCAGCCCGCGGCGCCGGACAGCGGCGTTGTGTTTTCCCGGATCGATCGTGGGAGCGGCGCGGAATCCGAGATCGTTGCCGACCATCGCTTCGTCGCCGACACCTCGCTAGCTACGGTTCTGGGCAATGAGCGGTTCGGCCGGGTTGCCACCGTGGAGCATCTGTTGGCTGCGGTCAGCGGTCTTGGCATCGACAACATGTTGGTCGAGATCGATGGCGACGAAGTGCCGATCATGGATGGCAGCGCCGCCCCCTTCGTTGAGGCGATCGAGGAGGTGGGGCTCCGTCAGCAGGCGGCCCGGCGGCGCTATCTCAAGGTGCTCAGGCCGATTCGGGTGGCGCTCGGGGATGCCGAGGGCGAGTTGGTGCCGTTCGAGGGCCGTCGCATCGAGATCGAGATCGATTTTGCCAGCCCGCTGATCGGCCGACAGGCCTATGTCTTCGATTTTGAGCGCGGGGATTTCGGCAAGGATCTGGCGCGTGCGCGCACCTTCGGTTTCATGAAGGATGTGGAAGGGCTCTGGGCGCACGGGTTTGCCCGCGGCGCATCGCTCGATAATACCGTGGTGCTCGGCGACGACGGGCTGGTGAACCCGGAAGGATTGCGGTTTGCCGACGAGTTCGTGCGCCACAAGGCGCTTGACGCCGTCGGCGATCTTGCCTTGGCCGGCGCGCCGATCCTGGGGGCCTATCGATCCCGACGGGGCGGACACCGTCTCAATTGCGCCGTTCTGGAAGCGCTGTTCGCCGATCCGGACGCCTGGTGCTGGGCCTACGGCCCGTCCGTTCGCGAGGCGACGCGGGCCGATGCGGCGTTCGCCGATCTCGGGGCGCTCATGCCGGTGGCGACCTACAGCCCGGACGTTTCCTGACGCGCCTTTCGCGCGCCCGCTCATCGGAAAGGGTGCTTGCGGGCCGGGACGGGGCATCGCCTTGGTTCCGCCCTTTTGTCGGCCACAAATTCGCTCGATTCGCACGGCAGCCAAGCTGGTGTGCTCGACGCAGTTGCTGTAGGTTCCGCGCAGTGCCCGGAGCGGGCATCTGATCTGGGATCGTGTGGTGTTAGGGGGCCAGATGAGTAGGGAATCGGCGAAGCTCACCGGACAGGGCCGTCTGAAGGGCGCCTTGCGCGGAGCCCTCATCGCCGTCATGTGCGTATCCGTAGGTGCCTGCAGCCTCTTCAACCGGGGCAACGACGATGAATTCGAGATCATCGAAGAAGAGCCGGCCGATCGCCTCTACAATGAGGGGCTCGCCCTTCTTGGCAGCGGGTCCTACGGTCGTGCGGCAGAAAAGTTCGAGGAAGTCGATCGTGTCCATCCCTATTCGGAATGGGCGCGTCGCTCGCTGCTGATGTCCGCCTATTCGCATTTCGAGGCCGGGCGCTACGAGTCCGCCATCGGCGCGGCCGAACGCTATGTGAATCTGCATCCCGGAAGCGAGGACGCCGCCTACGCGCAGTATCTCATCGGCGAATCCCATTATCGGCAGATTCCCCAGGTGAGCCGCGATCAGGAGCGCTCGGAGAAAGCCCAGGCCGCGTATCGTGCGCTCATCGAGCGTTATCCTGACTCCGAATACGCCGTCGCGGCCCGCGAGAAGCTCAACGTGTCGCGGGATCAGGTCGCCGGCAAGGAGATGGAGGTCGGGCGCTACTATCTCGGGCAGCGGCAGTATCTCGCAGCCGTCAACCGGTTCCGCACCGTGGTCACCGACCATCAGGAAACCCGGCACGTGGAAGAAGCGCTTCACCGTCTCACGGAGTCCTATTACGCGCTGGGGCTCGTCTCGGAGGCACAGACCGCGGCCGCGGTGCTGGGGCATAATTTCCCGGACAGCCAATGGTACCACGACTCCTACCGCCTGCTTCAGCGCGGCGGCTATGAGCCCGAGGAATCCGAAGGGTCGTGGATCAGCCGGGTGTTCCGGGGGCAGGCCGCGTGACCGGCAGATGCTGGCGGCTCTGTCGATCCGTGACATCGTCATCATCGATCGGCTCGATCTGGAATTCGCGCCCGGGCTGAGCGCCCTGACGGGCGAAACGGGGGCCGGCAAGTCGATTCTACTAGATGCCTTCGCGCTGGCGCTCGGGGGACGCGGCGATGCTGCGCTGGTGCGGCGTGGCGCGTCGCAGGGTCAGGTGACTGCCATCTTCGAGGTCGACGCGGCACATCCCGCCCACACGATTCTCGCGGAGAACGGGCTTGATGCCGCCGGCGAGCTGATCCTGCGGCGGGTGCAGTCGGCGGACGGCCGCAGCCGCGCTTTCGTCAACGATCAGCCGTCGAGCGTGCAGCTTCTCAGGCAGCTCGGCAATTCGCTGGTCGAGATCCATGGCCAGCACGACGATCGCGCCCTGACCGATCCGGCCACCCATCGGCGCCTCCTCGATTCCTTCGCAGGGTTGGAGCCGGACGTTGCCGGATTGGGCGAGGTTTGGCGCGCGCACCGGCGCGCGGAGAACGCGCTGGAGGCAGCGCGCGCGGCCCTGGCGGCCTCCGAGGAGCAGCGGGACTATCTGGCGCACGCGGTCGAGGAGCTTGATCAGATGGCCCCTGAGGCCGGGGAGGAGGATCGCCTGGCCGAACGGCGCCACCTGATGATGGAGGCCGAAAAGATCGCCGGCGAGCTTTCCGAGGCGGTCGAGGCGGTGGGGGGGCGCAGCTCGCCCGCCTCATTAATCGCGGCCTCGTTGCGCCGGCTCGAGCGGCGTCGCGATCAGTTTCCAGATCTGCTCGGCCCGGCCGTCACGGCACTCGATCACGCCCTCTCTGCACTCGAGGAGGCGCGCGTGACGGCCGAGGAAGCGCAGCGCGAGACCGCCTTCGATCCAGGCGAGCTGGAAAGCACCGAAGAACGTCTGTTCGCCCTGCGGGCATTGGCTCGAAAGTATCGCGTGGCCGCCGACGACCTTCCCACGCTGCGCGAGCAAATGGCTGGGCAACTAGCCGAAATCGAGGACGGCGGCGCGCGTGTTGCCGCGCTCGACCAGGAGGCACAAGCAGCGCGCGCAGCTTATGAGAATGCGGCATCAGCCTTGAGCGCTTCGCGAAAGGCGGCGGCTGCGCGCCTCAACGAGGCCGTCATGGCCGAGCTCGGCCCCCTCCGGCTGGACCAGGCAATCTTCGAGGCAAGAGTCGAAGCCGACCCGGCAATCGAGGGGCCGGAAGGCGGCGATCGCGTCGAGTTCTGGGTGCAAACCAATCCCGGCACGCATCCAGGCCCGCTCGTCAAGGTCGCTTCCGGCGGCGAGCTGTCGCGCTTCATGCTGGCCCTCAAGGTGGCGCTGGCCGACCGGGGCAGCGCACCGACTCTCGTCTTCGACGAGATCGACACCGCGGTCGGCGGCGCTGTGTCCGATGCCATCGGGCAGCGGCTTGCCCGCCTCGCCGAGCGCGTGCAGGTGCTGACGGTGACCCATGCCCCCCAGGTGGCCGCCCGGGCGGACAACCATCTGTTGATCTCAAAATCCGCTGACAATGGCGGCGGCGACCGGGTCACGACCGCCGTGGAACCTCTGGACGCCCCGCGCCGCCGCGAGGAAATTGCCCGCATGCTGGCCGGCGCGATGATCACCGACGAGGCCCGTGCCGCGGCCAGCCGTCTCCTGGCGGGGGCCGGCTGACGGCGAATTCGGCGATTGCACGCGGCGCGTAGCGGGCTACGATCCGATCGTCCTGAGTCTTCTCTGCCTCGGTGTCCCGCCCATGAGTTCCGATCCCAGCACCAGCACCAAACCGGCCGGCGACCTGACCCCGGATGAGGCGGCGGGCGAGCTGGCGCGGCTCGCTGATGAGATCGCCGACCACGACCGGCGCTACTATCGGGAGGATTCGCCGACCATATCCGATGCCGCCTATGATGCCCTGCGCCGGAGAAACGCCGAGATCGAGGCCGCCTTCCCCGACCTGATCCGAGCCGATTCGCCGAGCCGCCGCGTGGGCGCGGCGCCGTCGGAGAAATTCGCCAAGGTGCGCCACCGCGTGGCGATGCTGTCGCTCGACAATGCCTTCGACGAGCAGGATGTCACCGATTTCATTGCCCGCATCCGGCGTTTTCTGCGCCTTGAGCCGGATGAGGAAGTGGCGCTGACGGCCGAGCCCAAGATCGACGGCCTGTCGGCGGCATTGCGCTACGAGGACGGTGTGTTCGTGCAGGGTGCAACGCGGGGCGACGGGGAGGTTGGCGAGGACGTCACCCGCAATCTGTCGACCATCGACGACATTCCCCGCCGGCTGAAGGGCTCGGGCTTCGGCAGGGTCTTCGAGGTGCGTGGCGAGGTCTACATGACCCATGCCGACTTCGCCGCGCTCAACGAGCGCCAGGCGGCCGAGGGCAAGCAGGTCTTCGCCAATCCGCGCAATTCGGCTGCCGGCTCGTTGCGCCAGCTCGACCCGTCGATCACCGCCTCGCGCCCTCTGCGGTTCTTCGCCTATGGCTGGGGCGAGGTCGAGGCGCCGCCGGCCGAGACGCAATGGGGCGTCTATGAGGCGATGCGGGAATGGGGCCTGCCGACCAACCCGCTGATGCGCAGGGTCAAGTCGGTCGAGGAGATCATTGCCTTCTATGCCGAGATCGAGGCGGGCCGGGCGAGCCTCGGCTACGACATTGACGGGGTGGTCTACAAGCTTGACCGGCTCGACTGGCAGCGCCGGCTCGGCTTCGTCTCGCGCAGCCCGCGCTGGGCGGTGGCCCACAAATTCCCGGCCGAGCAGGCAACGACGGTGCTCGAGGATATCGGCATCAATGTCGGCCGCACGGGCGCGCTGACGCCCTTTGCCCGGCTGCGTCCGGTCACCGTCGGCGGCGTCGTGGTGCGCACCGCCACCCTGCACAATGAGGACGAGATCGCCCGCAAGGACATCCGCATCGGGGATACGGTCACCATACAGCGCGCCGGCGACGTCATCCCGCAGGTGCTCGGCGTGGTCCTCGACAAGCGCCCGAAGGAAGCCGCGCCCTTCGAGTTCCCCACCGTGTGCCCGGCCTGCGGCAGCCATGCCGTGCGCGAGGGCGGCGAGGCCGTGCGCCGTTGCACCGGCGGGCTGATCTGCCCAGCACAGGCGGTCGAGCGGCTGATCCATTTCGTCTCGCGCAACGCCTTCGACATCGAGGGGCTGGGCGAGAAGCAGGTCACCGCCTTCCATCAGGACGGACTGATCGCCCAGCCGGCCGACATCTTCCGCCTGCACGAACAGCGGGACGGGCTGATCGCGCGGGAGGGCTGGGCCGAGACATCGGTGGGCAATCTCCTCGCCGCGATCGATGCCCGGCGCGAGATCGACCTCAATCGGTTCATCTTCGCCCTCGGCATTCGCCATGTGGGCGAGACCACAGCCCGGCGGCTTGCCCGCCACTATGGAACCTTCGAGGCCTTGCGCGCCGGCGCCGAGGAGGCGCAGATGCCCGAAGGCAAGGGCGATCCCGGCAACGAGGCCTGGCAGGAACTGGTGAATGTGGAGGGCATCGGCGCCGTCGTTGCCGAGGCGGTGGTCGATTTCTTCGCCGAACCGAAGAACCGAGAGGCGGTGGACGCGCTGTGCGCCGAAGTGCGTCCGCTCGAGGCGGCCCGCCCCGCCGCCACCTCGCCGGTCTCCGGCAAGACCGTCGTCTTCACCGGTTCGCTCGAACGCATGACACGCGACGAGGCCAAGGCCATGGCCGAACGGCTGGGGGCTCGGACGGCCGGCTCGGTATCGGCCAAGACCGATCTCGTGGTGGCCGGGCCGGGCGCCGGCTCCAAGCTCAAGAAGGCCGAGGAACTCGGCATCGAGGTGATCGACGAGGCGGAATGGCTGGCCCGCGCAGGGGAGGGATGAGGCGCCGCCGCCTGCGCGGCAATGGGCGGCAACTCGAACCCGGTTCAGCGTGACGTCGTCTCGCCCTGCCGCACCCGCTCATAGGTCACGAACGTCATAGCCACATCGTCCTTCTCGCCCTGTTCGGGGCCTGAACGGCTCACTTCGCGCCACTCAGCCGGATCGATCGGCGGAAAGCGCGCGTCGCCCTCGGGCGCGGCGTGGACCTCGGTGATCTCCAGCCGGTCGGCCCGGTCGATAGCGGCGGCATAGAGCTGGGCGCCGCCGATGATGCAGATGTCGGCTCCTTGATGCCGTCGGGCATAAGCCTCGGCGAGCATCTCGGCCTCATTCAGCGAATAGGCGGTCTTGCAGTCGGCAAAGCCGAGATCGGGCTGGCGGGTGACGACGATATTGAGGCGCTCGGGCAGCGGGCGGCCGATCGATTCGAAGGTGCGCCGTCCCATGATGATGGGCCTTCCCACCGTCAGCGCCTTGAAGTGCTTGAGGTCGCTGGGAAGGCGCCAGGGCAGGGCGTTGTCGCGCCCGATGACGCCGTTTTCGGCGACGGCAGCGACAAGAACGAGACGCGGCTTCATGGCTGACACCCTCGGTTCATCGGCTTGGCACCCCATGGCCGGCCAGTCGTGCAAGACTGTCGCCGGTCAGCCGGAACACCGTCCACTCCTCCATCGGCTGGGCGCCTAGTGACTGGTAGAACGCGATCGATGGGGCGTTCCAGTCAAGCACCCACCATTCGAGCCGCGCCAAGCCTTCTGCGGCGCATCGCCGGGCAAGTTCCCGAAGCAAGGCCTTGCCAATGCCGCGTCCGCGATGGTCGGGCCGCACGTAAAGGTCCTCCAGATAGATGCCGTGCCGACCGCGAAAGGTCGAGAAGTTATAGAACCAAAGGGCAAACCCGGCCGGAGCGCCGTCCCATTCGGCGATGTCGCAGAAGACGCTGGGGGACCGCCCGAACAACGCCGTGTCGATCATCGTCTCGTCGGCGTCAACCTCGTGGCCAAGTCCTTCGTAGTCTGCCAACTCGCGGATGAAGGCTAGCACGAGGCCTGCCTCGCCTGGCCGGACCGGGCGGATCGCAATCGACATTGCTAGACCGCTACCTCCGCCTTGATGTGCGGGTGAGGCTCGTAGCCCTCGAGCGTGAAATCGTCATAGGAGAAGCCGAAGATATCGCGCACCGCCGGGTTGATCGTCATGCGCGGCAGGGGCCTGGGCTGGCGCTGAAGCTGCATGTCGGCCTGCTCCAGATGATTGAGATAGAGATGGGCGTCGCCGAATGTGTGGACGAATTCCCCCGGCCGCAGGCCGGTGACCTGGGCCACCATCATGGTGAGCAGGGCATAGGAGGCGATGTTGAAGGGCACGCCCAGGAACACGTCGGCCGAGCGCTGATAGAGCTGGCAGGAGAGCCGGCCCTTGAACGGGGAGCCTGCCGCGCCGTCGGCGCCCTGGGCGGCTTCGGGCGTCACATAGAACTGGAACAGGCAGTGACAGGGCGGCAGCGCCATGCGCTCGACATCGGCCGGGTTCCAGGCCGAGACGATCAGCCGCCGCGAATAGGGCGTGCGCCGGATCGCGTCGACGACATCGGCGATCTGGTCGATGGCGCGCCCGTCGCCCGCCTGCCACGAGCGCCATTGGTGCCCGTAGACCGGGCCGAGATCGCCCCGCTCATCGGCCCATTCGTCCCAGATCCGCACGCCCTGCGCGTTCAGATATGTGATGTTGGTGTCGCCGGAGAGGAACCATAAGAGCTCGTGGACGATCGATTTGAGATGCAGCTTCTTGGTGGTCAGCAGCGGGAAGCCGTCGTCGAGCGCGAAGCGCATCTGATGACCGAACACGCTCAGCGTGCCGGTCCCGGTGCGGTCTTCCTTCCTGACGCCGTGGTGGCGCACGCGGTGGAGCAGGTCGAGATATTGGTCCATGGGGCGAATCGTTTTTGATATCGTGCCCCAATGTAAACCGCGCCGGCGTTGTCGTAAGGCCGTCCGGCCACATTCCACAGGCGCCTTAGCCTGCGGCCTAATCGGACAGCACACCCGGCCAGTTCGCGTCGGCGCTGGAGATATAGCCGGGTATGTCGCGTTCCCAGCGGCGCTGAATGCGCGCATTGAAGTTCAGATAGAGGCGGCCATCGACAATGTTCCAATGCTGCGGGTCGCCGTGGGCGGTGTAGTTTTCGGCGACCGCCCAGGCGCAGTAGCCGCCATATTGCGGCGCGTAGGCCTCGGGGTCCCTGGCGAAGAACGCGCGATTCTCGCCCGAGGCAAACCGCCATTCCGCACCCTGCCACTCCAGGGAGAACTCGGCGCGCCCCTCGACCGGCTGTCCCTGTCGGAAATAGGCGACCGGGTCATAGCCCCCCAGCGCGACCCCGCTCACGATGCCGTCATAGATCGGCGGTTCGTCGGCGTTGGCGCTGCCGGATGCGGCAAACCCAGACATGAGCAGGGCGGCGGCGGCCAACCCAGCTACGGACGCGGGCGATCTCCGGCTCTGAGACGTGATGTCGTGCATCTTTCCCTCCCCGATTCGAGTGGGGTCATTTCAGGGGGGCTCGGCCGGGCGGACAACTCATGTTTGCTGACATGACGACACATGGTGGTGATCGGGCGACAGCTGAATTTTTTGCACTGCACCCGCTTGAGACCCGAAGCGTTCTCAATTATATCCCGCGCACCCGTGATTAGACGGGCTTCATCTGCTGGTTGGGGAGGACGCCATGGCATACGACGGCCTCTTCCAATTGGGGATGGGCTCAGATTCCCTGAACGCCGCCCAAACGGAAGAAATCGAAACCGCATCGGCCTCGGTCGGTGAGGACAGCCGACTGGACTTTTTTATCGAGAAAGATGGGACGGTGTGCGCCGGCGCGCATCTGATCATCGATCTCTTCGAGGCAAGTGGTCTCGACGATATTGACCATATCGAGAAGGCGCTCACCGACTGCGTCACGGCAGCCGGTGCGACGCTCCTGCATATCCATCTTCATCCGTTTGAGCCCAATGGTGGTGTCAGCGGCGTGGCGGTGCTTGCGGAGAGCCATATCTCGATTCACTCCTGGCCGGAGCGGGGCTATGCCGCGCTCGACGTCTTCATGTGCGGCGACGCCAAGCCCGAGCGCTGTGTCGACGTACTGAAAGAGGCGTTCAGTCCAGGGCGGATCGAGGTGAACGAGCTTCTCCGCGGGGCCGGGGCATGAGCGAGAGCCGCTGGTTCTCAGAGACCCTTCATCCCGGTGTCCGGGTATCTTACGAGGCGCGGCGTGTCCTCCACAGCGAGGAGACGCCGCACCAGAAGCTCGCGCTCATCGAGAACGAGGCCTTCGGCAAGGTACTGCTGCTCGACGAGGTGATCCAGGTCACCACGGCGGACGAGTTCATCTATCACGAGATGCTCGCCCATGTGCCGATCCTGGGCCACGGTGCGGCCGCGGACGTCCTGATCATCGGCGGCGGCGATTGCGGGCTGGCCGAGGAGGTGTTGAAGCATCGCTCGGTGCGCTCCCTGACCCAGGTCGAGATCGACGGCGCCGTGGTCGATTTTGCCCGTGAGCATTTCGCCGAGTTCAACGCGCCGGTCTTCGGGGACGACCGCTTCCAGCTCGAGATTGCCGACGGTGCCCGGTTCGTTGTCGAAACAGATCGGCGCTTCGACATCGTTCTGGTCGATTCCACCGATCCGATCGGCCCCGGCGCGGTCCTGTTCACCGAGGCGTTCTATGGCGGCGTGCAACGCTGCCTGAAGCCCGGTGGGATCATGGCCGCCCAGAACAGCGTGCCGTTCCTTCAGCACAAGGAGTTCGTGTCCGCGGTCTCGGCCATGTCGGGTGCCTTCCCCGTCGTTTCCGCCTATGTCGTGGCGGTGCCGGGCTATTTCGGCGGGCACATGACTCTCGGCTGGGCCAGCGAGAGCCGCGATGCACTCGACGTCCCGGTCGAAGAATTGCGGCAGCGTTTCGCGCAGGCGGACATCGCAACGCGCTATTACACGCCCGAGGTTCACGCCGCCGCCTTCGCCCTGCCGCGCTATATTCTGGAGGCACTGGACGAGGGGCTTGCCGCGGATCGATAGGATCGCGGAACCTATTGTCGTTCCCAAGCTTGTTATCGGCTCTCTCTCTCCGATCAACAATGGGGAATGATTCATGCTTCGCTATGCAACAGCCGTGGCGGCCGCGCTCGCCGTCCTGGTTGCCACGCCGGCCCTGGCTCAAATCACAATCGAGGAGGTCATCGCGATTGCTCGCGACCACGGAATGGAGCAGTTCAAGGATGTCGAACTGGATGATGGCAAGTGGGAGGTCGATGGCCACGACGCCGATGGTCGCGAACTGGAGATCGATATCGACGCCATGAGCGGTGAAGTTCTCAATATCGACCATGATTGAGCGAGGAGGACGGAACACGCCTTTTCAGGCGGCGAGCGAGCGCCTATATTGAGGTCGTCGGCTTCGGCCGACTATGGCGATAAATGGCTGCTGTAATAAGCCCATCGGACCCGGGGGCAGTACCCGGCGCCTCCACCCGAACCGATTGCCCGGCAGTCGGCTCCGGTGGGGGCGAAACAGGCTCGACGAGGGTGTAAAGAGCGGACTTTCGCCCGGCATGGTACCGCCGTTATCGGGCCATCCAAATAGTTGCCAACGACAACTATGCTCCGGTTGCTCAGGCTGCGTAAGGCAGTTTGAAAGACCGATTCAAAGTCCTGATGGGTTAGCTCCGTCAGGCGGGGTTTGGAAGGCACCTGGCAACAGAAGCCTTCCGCCTTATCCAGGGCGGCACGGTGCTGTGGCCGCCCTTCGTATCTGGAATGCTCACACAGGCCGATGGCGCAGGACCTGATCCGTTACGACCTGTTGGCGCAGAACGCGTTGCGCGGTGTGATACGCACCGTGCTGGACGACGTCGCGCAGAACGGGCTGCCCGGCGAGCATCACTTCTATATCGCCTTCAATACCACTGCGCCCGGTGTGCGCATCTCCAATCGGCTTCGCGAGCGCTATCCGGAGGAGATGACGGTGGTCATGCAGCACCAGTACTGGGACCTCGAGGTTACTGAGACCGGTTTTTCCGTTTCGCTCTCCTTCAACGGCGTGCCGGAGCGCCTTGTCGTGCCGTTCAGTGCCGTGAAGGGGTTCTTCGACCCCTCGGTCCAGTTCGGTCTGCAGTTCGAGCCGATGGTCGAGGCGAGCGACGAGCCGGCCGACGCGGCAGCCGGCGGCCCAGAGGCCGGCGCCGATACCGAGGAGGCGCCTGAGGCGCCCGAAACGGTTGCTGAGGCGGCACAGGACAATGGCGAGGCCGGGACCGCTGACGTTGTCTCCCTCGACCAGTTCCGCCGCAAGACCTGACAGCACGCGCGCCGCCCCCCGCGAGGGCCGGCTCCCCGAGTCAGATCCCGAAAAAGCCGATCGTCGCCCCCATCAGGACAAGTACCGCGAGCCAATGGCCGGCATCGATCAGGGTGAGCGAGACCGGCAGCCCCTGAAAGCCGTGATTGACGGCGATCGTGGTGGCGACGAATCCCAGCCAGACGAAGGCCGCCACCACCACGCCGTTGTGAATGGTCACCGCCCCGACATGGCTGATGGTACCAGCGAGAATGAAGGCCATGACAAGCTGCGCCACCAGCGCGACCACGAAGGGCCGCGGGCGCAACGTGAGGTCGGCTTTGGTCTTGCCGAGCGCCGCCATCCATTGCGGCGCGAAGGTGCGATACCACGCCGCCCCGGCGGCGAAGCCGACCAGCGTCGCCATCGCGACGGCGAGATAGTTGATGCCAGCGAACACCATAGCGCTTTCCTCCAGCTCCTCTCATGCCAGCTTTCGCCTTGGAGCAACGCTATAGGCTCGACTGGCATCGCGCCACAGCCCTGGCGGCGTGCCATGGCGTTGCCGTGATGGGGCCCTAAATTGACGGAGTACACTGAACAGCGTCAGCTTGCGCGGGGAGGGGCTTTGCGCGCGATACTGTGATCGCCCACACCTGTGACAGCCTCCATGATCCGATTTTTCGAGACCTACCTTAATCCGACCGCGCCGCCGCGAAGCCCCGAGCCCCCCGACGACGTGCTCGCCTTCTACTGGCATTTCGCACGGCAGGCGAAAGGCCTGTTCGCTGCCCTGTTCGCCGCCGGCATGGCGCTTGCCCTGCTCGATGTGGCCATTCCCTGGTTCATCGTATCCTTTCGGTGACGGCCGTCTGCTGATGTTTGGCGTCATGCTGTAGAGCATGCCTTATGGCATGCGCTAAGGTCATTTCTGCGGTGGAGGTCCTGGACGTTGGTGACACGGCGCGCCG
>SKQW01000176.1 GCA_007118805.1 Rhodobiaceae bacterium
ACGGCCGTCTGTGCGACCACTGAAGGGAACCAGGTGCGCGTGGCCAGACCGATCTGCACGGTTGTCGGCTGGGCGCGCAGATAGGGCATTCCCACGGCCGACGCCGCAAGGCCCGCCCCGACGCCCAATACGCCGCGGCGGGAAATCAGTGGACCGAAATTCCTGTTCATGTCTTTTTCTCCCTAGGATTTCTTCGACAAGTCTGTTTCCGGGCACCTTGTCATGACAGCTCTGCGCGCAACGCCTGCGCAGCGGCCGTCATAGCCTTCAGCTTGCCAAAGGCGGTATCTCGCGGGATGTATTTCATGCCGCAATCAGGCGCCAGAACGAGACGGTCGGCCGAGATGTGCTCCAGGGCCTGACGCACGCGCGCGGTGACCGCCTCCGGCGTCTCGATCGCGCTGTCGCCGAGATCGAGAACGCCATACATAATGGTCTTGCTGGGCAATTCCTTGAGGATCGACGGGTCGAGCCGCGGCTGCGCCGCTTCGATCGAGATCTGCTCGGCACAGCAGCGATCGAGCTCCGGCAGGAAGGAGTAGCCCGACGGCTTGTCCCTCACCACATAGGCATAGCCGAAACACATATGAACGACGGTCGGGCCGGCGATACCGGCGAGCGCCCGATCGATCCCGGCAACGCCATACTTGCGGGCCTTCTCCGGCTGGGCCTGCATGTAGGGCTCATCGATCTGAACCACGTCGCAGCCCACCTCCTTCAAATCCTTCAACTCGGCGTTCACGGCATCGGCATAGGCGTTGATGAGCTTTTCCTCATCGCCGTAATGCTCGTCGAAGGCGAGCTGTGCCATGGTGAAGGGGCCCGGCACGGTGATCTTGATCGGCCGCGCCGTGACCCCGCGCAGGAACCGGGCATTGTCCACCTCAACCGGCGCCTCGCGGCGGATCGGGCCGACCACGCGGGGCACCGGGATCAAATTGCCCGCGCGATCCGGCATGGTTCCAGGATTGTCGAGATCAATGCCCGACAGGGCGTTGGCGAAGTGATTGAAGTAGCTTTCGCGCCGCTGTTCCCCGTCGGTGACGATATCAAGCCCCGCCGCTTCCATATCGGCGACCGCCCGCCGGGTGGCCTCATCCTGCGCCGCCTGGCGCTCATGGCCGCGCTTGCGCCAGACGCGGTCCATCCGCACGCGCGGCGGACCCTCAGCGCGGAGCACCTCGTGATCCACCAGCCACTCCGGTTGCGGATAGCTGCCAACGATGGTGGTCGGAAGGATTGGCAAGTGCATGAAAGCTCCACTTCGATAGGGGCCGCCTCTGGGCCGAACGCTGAATCGCCTTACGGCACGTTGGCATCCTATCCCTAACCGCTGGGCGGTGCCAGCGGTGTATGGTTGTATGATCGCATGTTCCCGGACTCGGGATCGAGAGTCATTTCAGCACCGCGCCCGCGCGTTTCCACGATATGCCAAGGCTCGCACTGGCCAATGTCGCAGGCGCGCTTAACGCCGGTCGATGCATCGCTGTGCGGGCTCGGTAACTGCGCGGCACGCTTGGGCGGCGCCCAAACACCCATCTTGGCTTCACGCGCGCCGATCCTGCCAGTCGTAATAGGCCATCACCAGCGGCACGAACCAGGGATGTCCGGTATAGAATGGAAAGCTCGGGAAGCTGCCCTCGCCGAAGACGGTATGCCCCGCCGGATCACCCAGGATAGTAAGCGCGGCCTTGCGGCCGAGATAGCTGCCCATCGGTACCCCCGCGAAGGAATAGCCGAGCGCGTAGTGAATGCCGTCATGACGCCCCAGATGCGGGTAAAGGTCGAACGTGGCCGCGCAGCGACCGGTCCAGGCATGGCTGACGCGGGCCGGCGACAGATCCGGCACAATCTCAATCAGCATGCGCCGCAATTCGGCGGCCTTGGCCTTCAGGTTGCGGATGGGACCCCCGGTCTGGCCCCCGAAAAGCACGCGGCGCCCGCAGGGCGCGCGACGCAGGTAGCGGATGTTGTGGCGATGATCGATATAGGTGCGATCGCTCGGCAGGGCGCGGGCGACGGTGTCGGCGGACAGCTCCTCGGTGGCGATCATGTAGCCATGGAAGGGGATCAGACGTCGCCGCAGCCAGCCGAAAGGGGATCCCGTATATCCGTTGGTGGCCACCAGCACCTCGCGCGCCTCGAGGCTGCCGCGCGGGGTTCTGACGGTGAACCCGTCGCCTGCGCGGGTGATGCCGGTAACCGCGGTGTTGGGCGCGACGGCGGCGCCGGCATCACGGGCAACGCGGAGCAATTCGAGTTGATACCGCCCGGGCTCGATCGCTGCGAGATCGGGGATCACCGCCCCGCCGACATAGGCGCGACTGGCGATCTCCTGCGACATGGCGGCCTGGTCGACCATGGCGAAGGGCTCGCCCAGGTGACGCTCCCGCAAATCGTATTCCCGGGCGATCTCGTCATAGGCGCGGGTTGACGGTGCGCCAATGAAACGCCCGCAGCGGCGGAAACCGCAATCGAGCTTTTCGCCCTTTACAATCGTTTCGACATGATCGAGCGCGGCGGCAACCTCGCGATAGAAAATCACAGCGCGATCCCGGCCCAGCTTGTCCACGAGCTCGCCGAAGCTGTGCTTAAGCGTGCGCCCCACAAAGCCCGCATTGAGCGTGCTCGCGCCTTCGCCGGCTGCGCCTGCCTCCAAGAGCAGGACGCTGCGCCCCGCACGGACAAGGGGAATTGCCGCGTTCAGTCCGGTTACGCCCGAGCCGACGATCGCCACGTCGACGGATCGGGGCAGCGGGCCGGGGTCTTCCTGCGGTCGCGGCGCCGCCTCCCACCAATAGGGGCTTTCCTTGAACGCCGGCGCGAGGGCTTCGCCCGCCTGTCCAGTCATTGCCTGCCCGTATCGCGGTCGACACGCATCCACCGGAACAGCTCGCGGAACCGTGCCTGGCGCAGCGCATCCGCGTCGCGCGCCGCCCAGTCATAGACGCCGCGTCCGCTCGCAGCGCCCCGGTGGCCCTGACGAACGAGCTCGGTCACTTCGGGCGCCGGTTCGGGTTTGGCGTCGATATGCGGAAGGAGCGATTCGGCAAAGGCATGGAGTGTGTCGAGGCCGCCGAGGTCGGCGGATTCGATCGGCCCGGTAACGCCGAGCCGCCGCCCCAGCGTGTTGCGCACCACCGTGTCGATGGCCTCGGCCGATGCGGCGCCGCTGGCCCACAACGCCCAAGCCTCGCGCAGCATGGCGAACTGAATGCGGTTGCCGATCAGGCCGGGAACTTCCTTGTCCATGACCACGGGCTCGGTCCCCACCTCGCGCAGGGCCGCGACAGTCCACTCGGTGACCTCGGGATCTGTTTCAGGGCCGGGACAGACTTCGACCAGCGGGATAAGCTGGGCGGGGTACCAGAAATGCGCGGCCACCACGCGGCCTCGGTGTTGCACCCGCTCGACGAGCAGGCTCGCGGGCTGGCCGCTGGACGACGCAAGGATCGTCTCTGGACTGCACGCCTTGTCGAGCGCCTCGAAGATTTCGTGCTTGAGGGGGATATCCTCGGTTACGGCTTCGACCACGAGGTCCGCGCCACCGGCTGCCGCGATGTCGGTCGACGTGGCGATGCGCGCGGCGGCAGCTTCGGCCTCGGGCTCGGTGAGCAGGCCCTCCTGGACGAACTGGTCGAGGCTCGTCCTGATCTTGCCGACCGCCTCGGCCAGGCGGTCCGCCTTGCGGCCGATCATTGTCACGTCCTTGCCGCCGGCGGCAAAGACCTGCGAAATGCCGTGGCCCATCAATCCGTTGCCGATCACGGCGACCGTCTGGCAGTTCTGCGCTCTGGGCATGGTTCGGTTTCCCTGGCGACGAGCTGGAGTTTAGCGCCTTCGCAAAGGCGGTTTGACCGGCAGAGGGCCGGGCCGCTGATCGACCCGGCCCTCGCAGCGGCCTAGTTCACGTGCGGACAGTCGCTGTCCTCCAGGGGCCGATAGGCATCGTCACCCGGGATCGTGCGCAGGATCTCGTAGTAATCCCATTCACCCTCGGACTCTTCGGGCGATTTGACGCGGGCGAGATACATGTCGTGGACCATGCGCCCGTCCTCGCGCAGGTACCCCCCGTCGCCAAAAAAGTCGTCGACGGGCATGTCGCGCATCGCCTGCATCACCTCGTCGGGATCGGTGCTGCCGACCTTCTCCATCGCCTTGAACAGATGCATGGCCGAGGAATAGACGCCGCCATGGGCCATGCCGGGCATCATGCCCCGGCGCTCATAGAAGCGCTCGGCCCAGGCGCGGGTTTCGTCGGTCCGGTCCCAGTAGAAACCGGTCGTCAGAACGAGGTTTTGAGCCGCTTCAAGCCCGAGCGCATCGACGTCGGAAATGAACATCAGCAGGCCGGCGAGCTGCTGCCCGGCCTCGACGATGCCGAATTCCGCCGCCTGGCGGATGGCGTTGGTCGTGTCGGTGCCGGCATTGGCCAGGCCGATGATCTTGGCGCCCGAAGCCTGACCCTGGAGCAGATAGGAGGCAAAGTCCGCCGTATCGAGCGGATGCCGGGCCGCGCCGAGCACCTCACCACCGGAGGCTTCGACAACGCGTGAGACTTCCTCCTCGAGCGAGTGCCCGAAGGCATAGTCGGCGGTCAGGAAGAACCAGGTGTCGCCGCCTTCGGCGACCACGGCGCTGCCGGTGCCGTGGGCCAGGGCATGGGTGTCGTAGGCCCAGTGCACGCCGGTCGGCGAGCAGGAGTCGCCGGTCAGGCGGGTGGTGGCGGCGCCCGAAACCAGCACAAACTTACCGCGCTCGCGACCGAGTTCCTGAACGGCGAGGGCGGCGGCGGAATTTCCGAGCCCGAACACGGCGTGGACCCCGTCATCGTCGAACCACTGCCGCGCGATGGTCGAGGCAAGGTCGCCGCGGTTCTGGTGATCGGCCGAGTAGATCTCGATCTCGTGACCGAACAGCTCGCCGAAATCCTCAATGGCCAATTCGGCCGCCGTCACCGAGCCGGGGCCGGTGATGTCAGCGTAGAGGCCGGACATGTCGTCCAGCACACCAATGCGGACCGGCCCCTGATCGGCGGCGGCGGACAGACTCCCAATCGCCAAAATGCAAGTCGCAACAAGCATTCGCCTCATAACATCCTCCCTTCTGTTGTATGTAATGACACATATCAGGATAGGCGCCTCTGCCCTAGCCCAGCTGCGCCATTCCCGCCACTATCAATCATTGGCCGGCCGGGTGCAATCGCCGGGACGAACCGCGGGACGAACCGCGGGACGAACCCCGTCCCAACCGGGCATGAGACCCGTCTCAGAAAAGCGTGCCAGCCGATCCCGATAGGGCCCGATGTCGAGTCCCTTGCGGCGCAGCCAGGCATCGTCGAAATAGCTCTCCGCATAGCGCGCGCCATCATCGCACAGGTCGCCGCGCAGCTCGCCGCGTCCGGCACCACTAGCGCCCGGTCGACAAGCTGGAGGATGAAGGACTCCCCCACGAGGGGTCGGCCGATGCCCTCGATCAGGCTGCAGGGCCCGTCGATCCGGGTGACCAGGGGATCGGCGAAGCGGCGATGAAACACCGAGCCTTCCGGGTCGGCCAGGCAGAGATGCGTCGATAGGCCGCGGCTGCGCGCATAGCGGCCGAGGGTGGCCAACGTGCCGCCGGTGCCTGAGCCCGAGCTTCGTCCGGACTGCTGTTTCTGGATCCCCGCCCAAAGCGGGGATGAGCGGAATACGGCAGGGCTGTGCCCACACCCACGCGGAGACGAGGGGCGTCAGGCCCAGTCGCGCAGCCGCCGGCGGATGACCTTGCCGGTGGTGGTCAGCGGCATTTCCTCGATGAAGGCGATCTCGCGCGGGTATTCATGGGCCGAAAGGCGCTCGCGCACGAAGGTCTGGATGTCGGCCTTGAGGGCGTCATCGGCGACGACGCCCTCGGCGGGCACGATGAAGGCCTTGACGATCTCGGTGCGCAGCTCGTCCGGCTTGCCGATGACGGCGGCAAGCGCGACGGCGGGGTGGCCGATGAGGCAGTCCTCAATCTCGCCGGGGCCGATACGGTAGCCCGACGAGGTGATCACGTCGTCGTCGCGGCCGACGAACCTGACATAGCCGTCGGCATCGACCGTGCCCTGGTCCCCGGTCGTCATCCAGTCGCCGAAGAACTTGGCCGCGGCGGCATCGGGGCGGTTCCAGTAGTCGAGGAACATCACCGGGTCAGGCCGGGCCACGGCAATCTGGCCGATTTCGCCCGCCGGCAGCACCGCCCCGGCCTCGTCGATCACCGCCACCTTGTGGCCCGGCACCGGCTTGCCGATGGCGCCGGGGCGGGAGACGCCGATCGCCGCGCAGGAGGCGAGCACGAGGTTGCACTCGGTCTGGCCATAGAACTCGTTGATGGCGAGCCCCAGCGTCTCGCGGCCCCACGCATAGACCTCGCGGCCTAGCGATTCGCCGCCGCTGGCCACCGTGCGCAGCTTCAGGTCCCAGCGCCCCCGCGGGTCCTTGACCCCGCGCATCATCCGCAGCGCCGTGGGCGGGATGAAGATGTTGCGCACCGCATGGTCGGCGATCAGGGTGAAGGCGAATTCCGGGTCGAACTTCTCGAAGCGGTGGGCGAGGACCGGTATCCCGAAATAGAGCG
>SKQW01000225.1 GCA_007118805.1 Rhodobiaceae bacterium
GCTGGATGATCGAGGTCAAGGTACCGGACAGCTATTCCGGGCCGACGGGGCGCAACAACCGCGCATCGCTATCGACCTGGGCCCAGCGCGGCGTGACCCGCGCCGACGGGGCGGCGATCTCGGGCGGCGCGCAGGCCGGCCTGCTGCTGCCCGCCGGCCCCAGGGGGCCGGGCTTTCTGGTGTTCCGCAATTTCAATGCGATCTACCAGTACAATCACGCCGAGTCCTACGCCCTGGCGATCTCGCATCTCGCCGACCGGCTGGCCGGCTATCCCGCGCTGCGCACGCCGTGGCCCACCGACGATCCCGGCCTATCTCGCAAACAGCGCCGGCACCTTCAGGAGCTGCTCGCCCGGCATGGCTTCTACAATGACGAGATCGACGGGCGCATCGGGCCGGCCAGCCGCGAGGCGATCCGCGCGGCAGAGGCACGGTTCGGCATGGAGCCGACGGGCCGCCCGGGGATGCGGATCTACCAGAAACTCGGCGGATAAGCTCGGCGCCGCGACGGGTCGACCGGTTCGGGTTGCGGGGCGCGCGCTTGGCGAAAAAGGGTCCCGCTAGCCGCTGCGGACACCGAGATCGCGGACAGATCGCGAACCGCCCCTTGCGCCGGCCGGCCCCATGGTCGATATAGCGGCCAGGGAGATTGGCGGCGGACGGACCGCTCGCCAACCGGGTCAGGTCCGGAAGGAAGCAGCCCTAACGAGACAGGTTTGGGTCGTCGTCCAGTCTCCCGCCCAGCAATATCCGCCGCGCCGGCGCAACGATTTCCGGATTGGTCGCAGCGGTAGAATGCGTGTAGGGTCGGCCGAGAGGAACCGGCAGAGTCCCGACAGCCCAGATTTCCAGACCCGATGGATCAGCTCATCCCAGAAGATCCAGGCCCGGCGGCGGGCTATCGCGTCCTCGCCCGCAAATATCGGCCGTCGACCTTCGCCGACCTGATCGGCCAGGAGCCGATGGTCCGAACGCTGACCAACGCTTTCGCCACCGAACGCATCGCGCAGGCCTACATGCTGACCGGCGTGCGCGGTGTGGGCAAGACCACGACGGCACGCATCCTCGCCCGCGCCCTTAACTACGCCGCGCCGGGGATCGATCAGCCCAGCCTCGACATGGCCGAGGAGGGCCGGCACTGCCGCGCCATTCTCGAGTCCCGCCATATCGACGTCGTCGAGATGGACGCCGCCTCCCATACCGGCATCGACGACATTCGCGAGATCATCGAGTCCCTGCGCTACCGGCCGGCGGAGGCGCGTTTCAAGGTCTATATCGTCGACGAAGTGCACATGCTGTCCAAGGCGGCCTTCAATGGCCTCCTCAAGACGCTGGAGGAGCCGCCGGCGCATGTGAAGTTCATCTTCGCCACCACCGAAATCCGCAAGGTGCCGATCACGGTGCTGTCGCGCTGCCAGCGCTTCGACCTGCGGCGGGTGGAAGCCGACGTGCTGGTACGCCACCTTGAGGGGATTGCGCAGGCCGAATCGGTCGATGTCGACAGCGAATCGCTCGCCATGATCGCCCGCGCATCGGAAGGCTCGGTGCGCGATGCCCTGTCGCTGCTCGACCAGGCGATCGCCCATGGCGGCGGCACGGTCCAGGCCGAGGCGGTGCGCGTGATGCTGGGCGTTGCCGACCGCAGCCGGATCGTCGATCTGTTCGAACAGGTGATGAAGGGGGAAATCGCCGAGGCGCTTGCAGAGCTCGATGCCCAGTTCGCCGAGGGCGCCGCGCCGGAGACTGTGCTCGCCGACCTTGCCGCCTTCGTCCATCTGGTCACCCGCATCCGCCTGATACCCGAAGCGGTGGACGACCGCTCGCTGTCCGAGGTGGAACGAAGCCGCGGTGCGGCGTTCGCCAAAGCCGTGGCAATTCCGGAACTCACGCGCGCTTGGCAGATCCTGCTGAAGGGCATTGCCGAGACGGAGAGTTCGCCGCGCCCGCTGGCCGCCGCCGAGATGGTGCTGATCCGTCTCGCCCATGCCGCAACCCTGCCGAGCCCGGACGACGTCATACGTCGCCTCAGCGAAGATCAGGCGCCGGACGCCGCCCCGCCTCGGCCTGCACCAGCCGGCGCGGGTGGCGCGACCGCGCTGGCGCAACGCCCCGATCCTGTCATCCACGCAGCGCAGCGGCCCGCAAGCGAGCCCCCTCCCGATGCGCAGCCCGGGGCAGCGCCGCCGCAGCCGACCAGCCTGGCCGAGGTCGCCGCGCTTGCCGATGAGAAGCGCGAAATCAAGCTGAAGTCCGAGCTTGAGCGGTATGTCCGGATTGTACGCTTCGAGCCGAGCCGCATCGAAATCTCCCTGGAGGAGGGGGCGCCGGCCGATCTCGCCCAGCGACTGGGCCGCGCCTTGTCGGAGTGGACCGGCACGCGCTGGGTGGTCACCGTGTCCCGCGAGGCCGGCGCGCCGACGCTGCGCGAAAGCGCGGAACGGGCACGGGCGGCCCTGGTTGACGATCTGCAGCACCATCCGGCGGTGACCGCGATCCTGGATCAGTTTCCGGGGGCGACGATCGTCGATGTGCGCATGCCGGAGACGCCCGCCGCGGCGGTTCACCCCGACACCGACGACGAAACAACGGACGAAGAGGCGCAAGCGCGATGAAGGATTTCACCGAGCTGATGAAGCAGGCTCAGGAGCTCCAGACCAAGATGGCCGGTCTGCAGGAAGAGCTGGAGACCATGGAGGTGGAAGGCACGGCGGGCGGCGGCCTCGTGTCGGTGCGCCTCAGCGCCAAGGGCGAGATGCGGGGCGTCAAGATCGACCCGAGCCTCATCAAGCCCGAGGAATCGGAGATCCTTGAGGATTTGATCGTCGCCGCGCATGCCGAAGCCCGCCGGCGGGCCGAGCAGGCGATGAAGGACAAGATGCAGGAGCTGACTGGCGGCATGCCGCTACCGCCCGGCCTGGGCTTCTGAGCCCAAGGGCCAGCAGCGACCCGTGGACGGTTGGCCCGACCGCCGCCCCGTCAGACCTCCTCTTCGGCCTCAAGAACCTGGCGGCCGCGATACTTGCCGGTCTTCAGATCGATGTGATGGGGCCGACGGAGCTCGCCAGAGTCCTTGTCCTCGACATAGGTCGGTTTGGCCAGCGCATCCGCCGAGCGCCGGTTGCCGCGCCGCATGCGCGAGACCTTCCGCTTCGGTACAGCCATAGTCTAAACTCCTGAATCTTGCGGCAACGGGCCGGCTTCGCCGTGATCGGGCAACGGCGCTGTCACCACAGGGCTGATGCAAGTGTGGCCGCCTTATACAGGGCTGGTGTAGCTCCCGTAAAGAGCGCCCTTAATCCCAGCATTGTTAGTCCAGACAGCGCACATATGCGCCGGCCTGGGCAGCGCGGCGCTCGATGATGCCGGCTACGCGCTGGGTCCCCGGCCCGGGCCGGGCCGGATTGCGCAGATGGGGATTGGGCAGGGCAGCGGCAAGGCGGGCCGCCTGAGCGCGCGACAATTGCGCGGCGGGCACGCCGAACCAATGGCGGGCCGCGGCGTCCGCGCCGAAGACGCCAGGGCCCCACTCGACGATGTTGAGATAAATCTCCAGCATCCGCCGCTTCGACCAGACGAAATCCATCCATATGGCCAGCGGAACTTCCAGCGCCTTGCGCAGATAGGATCGCGAAGGCCAGAGAAAGAGATTCTTGGCCGTCTGCATGGGGATGGTGCTGGCCCCTCGCGGGCGCTCCGAGCCAGCCTCCAGCACCGCGCGCAATTCCCGCACGTCGATTCCGCGATGAAAGCAGAACTGCCCGTCCTCCGACATGATCACGGCATGGGTCAGGACCGGGGCGATGTCGTCGAGCGGCACCCAGCGCTTTTCGATCGGAACTCCATTGATCCGCTGCCAGAGCTCGAGGGTGGAGAATGGTGGGGGCACAACGGCATAGACCGGAACCAGTATGACCGGCAGCGCCAGAGCCGCGACGACAAGGGCGAGGATCGCCTTGAGCACAGGCCGTCGCCGCCTGCGCCGAGATACCTGCCACTCGTGCCCCGTCTGAGTCATCTCTTGCCATTAGCGCCTTGTGTAGGGGTGCCGCAATCCTCAGAGCTTGTCTGAGGTTGGGACTTGCGCCACAGTCCGGCCCCGAAGGTGGCCAGAGACAGTTGGGCTTTCGTGAGCAGATCCGGTTTCGAAACCGCATTGTCGATGCGGGCCGCCGGCGTCGACAAGGCGCTGGACGAGCGCCTGGGGGGCGGCGCCGAGGCCCGGCTCGCCGACGCCATGCGCCATGCGCTGCTTGCCGGCGGCAAGCGGCTGCGCCCCTTCGTGCTGCTGACCGCCGCAGGGTTGTTCGGGGTGGACGATGCCCGTGCCATGCCGGCGGCCTGCGCGCTGGAATGCGTCCATGCCTTCAGCCTCGTCCATGACGATCTGCCGGCACTCGATGACGACGATCTGCGGCGCGGCCGACCTACCGTGCATCGTGCCTTCGACGAGGCGACGGCGGTGCTTGCCGGAGATGCCCTGCTCACCATTGCCTTCGAGATCCTGGCCGACGAGACCACCCATCCCGCGCCGCATGTGCGGGCCGAGCTGGTGACCGCCCTGGCCCGTGCCGTGGGCCCGCTGGGCATGATCGGCGGTCAGATGCGCGATCTTGCTGCCGAAGGGCGCTTTGTGGCAGGTGGAAAGCCGCTCGTGCTCGACGAGGCCGACACGTTGACACTGCAGGAGATGAAGACAGCCGCGCTGTTTCGCTTCGCCGCCGAGGCCGGCGCCATATTGGGCGAGGCCGGGGCGGACGACCGGGCGCGCATGCGCGGCTTTGGCCGCGCTCTGGGACTGGCGTTTCAGATCGCCGACGACCTTCTCGACGAGGAAGCGAGCCCGGAGGAGCTCGGCAAGGCGACCGCCAAGGACCGCGCACGAGGCAAGGCGACATTGATCGCCGCGCTCGGCCCAGAGGGCGCGCGCCGGAAACTCGACGGGCTCGTCGCCGAAGCGATCGCCTCGCTTGAGGTCTATGGTGATCGGGCCGAGCTGCTCACCGCGGCCGCGAGCTTCGCGGCTACGCGACGACGTTAGGCAGATCGCATCGCTGTCACGCGCAGGCGGTCCTTGTAACCGGCGCGTCGCGGCTTAGTATCAGGCGGAGTTCTTGCGGGAGATAACATGCCTCTTAAGTCCGTCACCCTTGATGACAAGTTCGAGCTCAGCCAGGATCGGGTGTTCCTGTCCGGCACCCAGGCGATCATCCGGCTCACGCTGATGCAGAAGGAGCGCGACCGCCGCGCCGGGCTCAATATCGGCGGATATATCACTGGCTATCGCGGCTCCCCGCTGGGCGCCATCGACCAGCAGTTCTCGCGCGCGGGAAAGCGGCTCAGGCCCAACGACATCGTCTTTCAGCCGGCGATCAACGAGGACTTGGCGGCAACCGCGCTGTGGGGCGCTCAACAGGCCGAGATGCGGGGCGAAGGGAGCTATGACGGCGTCTTCGGCATCTGGTACGGCAAGGGGCCTGGCGTCGACCGCTCGGGCGACGTGCTGCGCCATGCCAACCTGGCCGGCTCGTCTCCCAATGGCGGCGTGATCGCCCTGATGGGCGATGACCATACCTGCGAATCATCGACCACGGCGCACCAGTCCGAGTTTGCCTTCGTCGACGCGATGATCCCCATCCTCAGCCCGGCCGGCGTGCAGGAGCTGCTCGATTACGGGCTGCACGGCTGGGCGCTGTCGCGCTTCGCCGGCACGTGGTGCGGCATCAAATGCGTCAAGGACACGATCGAATCGACATCCTCGGTGGACGGCCGGGTCGACCGCGTCGAGATTGTCACCCCCGACGATTTCGAGATGCCGCCGGGGGGGCTCAATATCCGGCCCAACGACCACCCCGTGGTCCAGGAAGCCCGGCTGCACGATCACAAAATCGACGCGGTGCGCGCCTATCTCAGGGCCAACAAGCTGGACCGGATGGTGCTCGCCGGCGGCAAGAAGCCGCGCCTTGGCATCATCACGCTGGGCAAGAGCTATCTCGACGTGCGCCAGGCGCTCGACAGCCTGGGGATCGACGAGGTCAAGGCCGCCAAATTGGGCATCCGGCTCTACAAGGTGGCCTGCCCCTGGCCGCTCGAGCCGGAGGGGCTCAAGCGCTTCGCCGACGGGCTCGACATGATCCTCGTGGTCGAGGAGAAGCGCGCGCTCGTTGAGGCGCAGGTCAAGGAGCTGCTCTACGGCATGGACAAAGCGCCCGCCGTCGTCGGCAAGAAGGACGAGGACGGCCGGACCCTGCTTCCCGCCAAGGGCGCGCTGGACCCCAACGACATCGCCATCGCCATTGGCGAGCGCGCCCTGCGATACGCCAAGGATGCTGATCTGAGCGGGCGGGTGGAACGGCTGAAGGGATTTCAGACGGTTCTGGCCGAAACCGGCGACGTCGCCACGCGCACTCCCTATTTCTGCGCCGGCTGCCCGCACAATTCGTCCACCGTGGTGCCCGACGGCTCGCGCGCCTATGCGGGGATCGGCTGCCACTACATGGCCCAATGGATGGACCGCGCCACCGAGGGCTACACCCATATGGGCGGCGAAGGGGCGAACTGGATCGGCGAGGCGCCGTTCTCCAAGCGCGACCACGTGTTCCAGAATATCGGCGACGGCACCTATAACCATTCCGGCTATCTCGCCCTGCGCGCCGCCAAGGCCGCGGGGGTCAATGTCACTTACAAGATCCTCTACAATGACGCCGTGGCGATGACCGGGGGACAGCGCCATGAGGGCGATCTGAGCGTCGACGAGATCGCCCGGCAGGTCGCCGCCGAAGGCGCCAGGAAGGTGGCGGTGGTGACCGACGAGCCCGACAAGTATCCGGCTTCTGTGGCCTGGCCGGCCGGCACCACGATCCACCATCGCGACGAGTTGATCGAGGTCCAGGAATCGCTGCGCCAGGTGCCCGGCCTCACGGCATTGATCTACGACCAGACCTGCGCTGCCGAGAAGCGCCGCCGGCGCAAGCGTGGCCAGTTTCCCGATCCGGCCAAGCGGGTCTTCATCAACGAGCTGGTATGCGAGGGCTGCGGCGATTGCGGCGTGCAGTCGAACTGCGTCGCCGTCACCCCCGTGGAGACCGAGTTCGGTCGCAAGCGCCGCATCGACCAGTCGGCCTGCAACAAGGACTTCTCCTGTCTCAAGGGCTTCTGCCCGAGCTTCGTGACGGTGGAGGGCGGCGCGCTCAGGAAGGGCGCCGAGACGACCGCCCAGACCGATGACAAGCTGCCGGCGCTGCCCGAGCCGGAACTGCCGGAACTCGACGGCACCTACGGCATCGTGGTGACCGGGGTGGGCGGCACCGGCGTGGTCACCATCGGCGCGCTGATCGGCATGGCGGCCCATCTCGAGGGCAAGGGCTGCGGCATCATCGACATGGCGGGCCTGGCCCAGAAGGGCGGCGCCGTGCTGACCCATATGAAGCTCGCCCCGAGCCCGGCCGACATTTCGGCGATCCGGGTGTCGGCCGGTGAGGCCGATCTCGTGCTCGGCTGCGACATCGTGGTGGCCGGCACGAAGAAGGTGCTGGCCTCGCTCGACAAGGACCGAACCGGCATCGTCTTGAACACCCACGAGGCCTATCCCGGCGACATAACGCGCAATGCCGATTTCAGCCTACCGATGGAGCGCCTCAAACGGGAGATCGCCGGCCGCGCTGGCGACGACCGGATCCGCCTAGTCGACGCGACGGGGCTGGCGACCGCACTCATGGGCGATTCCATCCTGGCCAACGTGTTCATGCTGGGCTTTGCCTGGCAGCTCGGCTACGTTCCGGTATCGCGTGCGGCGCTGGAACGGGCGATCGAACTCAACGGAGTGTCGGTGGAAGAGAATCTGGCCGCCTTCGGCTGGGGCCGGCGCGCCGCCCACGAGCCCGAGACGGTGACGGAGGCGGCAGCGCGGGCGCGCGGGCCGGTGGTAACGCGAGACATCTCCCAGTCGCTCGACGAGATGATCGAGCGCCGGGCCGCCTTTCTCACCAACTATCAGAATGCGGCCTATGCGGAGCGCTACCGCGCGATGGTCGACCGGGTGCGGGCCGCGGAGGCCAAGGCGGCGCCTGGCGAGACGGCGTTGTCCGAGGCGGTCGCCCGCTACCTGTTCAAGCTGATGGCCTACAAGGACGAATATGAGGTCGCCCGCCTTTACACCGACGGCAGCTTTGCCAATGCCATGGCGCAGACCTTCGAGGGCGATTACAAGCTGACCTTCCACCTCGCCCCACCGATATTGTCGCGGCCCGATCCGGAAACCGGCAAGGCCCGGAAGATGACCTTCGGGCCCTGGATGATGCGCGCTTTCCGCGCGCTCGCCGCGCTCAAGCCCTTGCGCGGAACGGCGTTCGACATCTTCGGCTACACCGAGGAGCGGCGGACCGAGCGGCGCCTGATCGCCGACTACGAGGCGGTGATCGAGGAGATCGTCCGGACCCTGACATCTGACAACCACGCAAGCGCGGTTGCGTTGGCGGCGGTTCCTGAGAAGATTCGCGGCTACGGCCATGTCAAGGGACGCCACATCGCGGCCGCGAAGGCGGAGGAAGCGGCCCTGCTCGAGGCCTATCGCAATGGGGGCGCGCCGGCAGCGCGCGTGGCGGCCGAATAGCCCGAAGCCGCCCGCGCCTGCCCAGTTCGCGTCCAGGAGGTGAGCGAGCCCGGTGATTACGCGCGACCATTTGCACGACATCGCCGCGTGGGCGCACGAACTTTCCGATGCGGAGGCCGAGCGCGCCTGTCGCGGCGTCTCGGAGCGCACCATTCCATCGGGCACCTATCTGTTTCATCGCGGCGACCGCTTCGACAACTGGACCGGGGTCGTCGAAGGGGTCGTCAAGATGAGCACCGTCACCGCGGCGGGCAAGGCGATCAGCTATACCGGGATCACCACCGGCGGATGGTTCGGCGAGGGCTCGATCATCAAAGACGAGCCGCGGCAATACGACATCGTGGCGCTGCGCGAGACGCGCCTTGCCCTGCTCAACGGGACCACCTTCCGGTGGCTGTTCGAGAACTCGACCGGATTTAACCGCTTCCTGGTGCGCCAGCTCAACGAACGGCTCGGCCAGTTCATCGCCTTTCTCGGTCAGGATCGGATGCTGGACGCGACCGCCAGGCTGGCGCGCTCGATCGCCTGGCTGTTCAACCCGGTGCTGTCGCCCAAGGTCGGCAACCATCTCAAGATCAGTCAGGAGGAGCTGGGCCTGTTGTCCGGCACGTCGCGCCAGATGGCCAACCGCTCCCTGAAGGAGCTGGAGATGGCCGGCCTTCTGCGTGTCGAGCAGGACGGGATAACCGTGATCGACCTGCACGGCCTTCGCGATTACGGCGAATAACCACAAACGCCCAGCATAGACGACAGCACCTACCTTTGTCTGTCAAGCGAAAGGTGGCATTGGCTGGCGTTTCAACTCAAGATGTGCGTATCGTCATTGGCGGGCGACCCGGTTTTCGAGCTCGCCGAGGCGCAAACCAACAAGACGGGAAGCGAACGCGCCGCCAACAAGGCGCGGCCTTCCAGGGGATTGAGGAAACGCTGATGGCACAGGATGTCCCCGCTGTGGCTGGCGGAGAGGACACCTTTCCCAAGTTGCTTCTGCGCAACGCGCGGGATTTCACCTCGCGCCCGGCCATGCGCGAGAAGGACTACGGAATCTGGCAGAGCTGGACTTGGGGCGAGGCCCTCGAAGAGGTGCGCGCCTTGGCGATCGGGCTGGCCGAGCTCGGCTTCGTGCGCGGCGACAAGGTCGCTATCATCGGCGCCAACCGTCCACAACTCTACTGGACCTTCTGCGCCGCCCAAAGCCTCGGCGGCGTACCTGTTCCAGTCTACAAGGATTCGGTGGCCGAGGAGATGGCCTTCGTGCTCGATCACGCGGAAGTGCGGTTCGCCGTGGTCGAGGACCAGGAGCAGGTCGACAAGCTGCTGCTCCTTTCGGATCGGCTGCCCAAGCTCGAGCACGTCATCTACAAGGACGAGCGGGGCCTTGGCGATTACGATCACACCCGCCTCCATGCCTTCGCGTCGGTTCAGGACGCCGGCCGTTCGGCGATCCAGAAGGACGCCAGTGCGATTGCCGAGTGGGAGAAGGAACTCTCGCGGGGCGGTCCGGACGACATTTCCGTCATCCTCTATACATCGGGAACGACCGGCCAGTCGAAGGGCGTCATTATCGGTTCGGGCCGGGCCATCGCCGCGGCGCGCGACACCGTCGCCTTCGACAAGCTTAACGAACACGACGAAGCGCTGGCCTATCTGCCGCTGGCCTGGGTCGGCGACTTCTATCTCAACTTCGCCCAGGCAATGGTGGCCGGGTTCTGCGTCTCCTGTCCGGAAAGCGAGGACACCCTCCTCCAGGATCTGCGCGAGATCGGGCCGACCTTCTACTTCGCGCCGCCGCGCATCTTCGAGAACCTGCTGACCACCGTGTCCATTCGCATGGAGGACGCCAGCGCGGCAAAGCGCAGGATGTTCCACTACTTCCTGGGCGTGGCGCGGCGGGTCGGCGAGGATATCCTCAACGGGCGGCCGGTGCCGCTGAAGGACCGCGTCCTCTATGGCATCGGGCGCTGGCTGGTCTACGAGCCGCTCAAGAACGTGCTCGGCTTCAGCCGTGTGCGCGTCGCCTATACCGCCGGCGAGGCGATCGGCCCCGACCTCTTCGCCTTCTACCGGTCCCTCGGCATGAATCTGAAGCAGCTCTACGGGCAGACCGAGGCGTTTCTCTACCTGACCGCCCATCCCGACGGCCAGATCCGGGCCGATACGGTGGGCCCGCCCATGCCGAATGTCGAGCTGAAGATCGCCGAGGGCGGTGAGATCCTGTTCAAGTGCCCCGGCATGTTCGTGGGCTATTTCCGGGACGAGGGCCGCACCAGGGAAGTGCTGAGCGAGGACGGCTACGTGAAGACGGGGGATGCCGGCTTCTTCGATTCCGAAGGGCATCTGCGCATCGTCGACCGCGCCAAGGATGTCGGCCATCTGAACGACGGCACGCTCTATGCCCCGAAATATATCGAGAACAAGCTGAAGTTCTTCCCCAATATCCGGGAAGCTGTTGCCTTTGGTCACGAGCGCGATTTCGTCGCCGTCTTCCTCAATATAGACCTGAACGCCGTCAGCTACTGGGCGGAGCGCAACAACATATCCTATGGCAGCTATCAGGAACTGGCCGCCAATCCCAAGGTCTACGACATGATCGAGCAGCACATCGTCGAGACCAATCAGGATCTCGCCTCCGAGCCCGAAATGGCCGGCGCGCAGATCCACCGCTTCCTGATCCTGCACAAGGAACTCGATCCCGACGACGGCGAGCTTACCCGCACCCAGAAGGTGCGGCGCGGCTACATCGCCGAGCGCTACCAGCCGCTGATCGACGCGCTCTACAGCGGCGCGACCTCGCAATACATCGAAACCGAGGTGACCTTCGAGGACGGCCGCAAGGGTATGCTCCGCGCCGATGTCGAGATCCGCGACGTGAAGACCTTCCCGGTGGCCAAGCAGAAGGAGGCCGCGGAGTGAGGGCGCCGGCGACGGAAGCGGCCAATGCGACCGAGACCGGCAAGACGGTGCTCTCGGCCGAGAACATCTCGCTCACCTTCGGTGGGCTCAAAGCGCTGCGCGACGTGTCGTTCGACGTCAAGAAGGGGGAGATCCGCGCCATCATCGGCCCCAATGGCGCCGGCAAGACCTCGATGCTCAACTGCATCAACGGCTTCTATCACCCGCAGGAGGGCACCATAACCTTCAAGGGCGTGGCTCGGCGCCGGGCCCGGCCCGACCGCATCGCACGGCAGGGCATCGCACGCACCTTCCAGAACGTCGCACTGTTCAAGGGAATGTCGACCCTCGACAACATCATGACCGGCCGCCTGACGAAGATGCACACCAATTTCCTGCTTCAGGCGATCTACTGGGGGCCGAACCAGCGCGAGGAGATCGCCCATCGCGAGGTCTGCGAGCGCATCATCGACTTTCTCGAGATCGAGCATATCCGCAACACCCCGGTGGGTCGCCTGCCCTATGGGTTGCAGAAGCGGGTGGAACTCGCTCGCGCCCTCGCCATGGAGCCGGACCTGTTGCTTCTCGACGAGCCCATGGCGGGTATGAACCTGGAGGAGAAGCAGGACATGTGCCGCTTCATCCTCGACACCAACCATCAGCTCGGCACCACCATCGTGCTCATCGAGCACGACATGGGGGTCGTCATGGATCTATCGGACCGCGTCGCCGTACTCGATTACGGCAACCTGATCGCCGATGGCCGGCCCGACGACGTGCAGAGCGACCAGCGCGTCATCGATGCCTATCTCGGAGTGTCGCACCAATGATGGCGTGGCCGCATGTGACGCTTGAGGGAGGCCTTCGCTGATGCAGGTCCTGTTCGACTTCCTGATCGGCCCCTTCTTCCAGATTTTCGAGGCTCCGATTTTCTTCGTCGAGGTGGTGATCGGGGGCATGGCGGCCGGCATCATGTATGCCCTGGTCGCCATCGGCTTTGCGGTCATCTTCAAGGCATCGGGGATCGTGAATTTCGCCCAGGGCGCGATGGTCCTGTTCGCCGGGCTTACCCTTGTCGGCTTCCTCCAGATGGGCGCCCCGCTGTGGCTTGCGCTGATCGCCACTGTCGTCGTCATGGTGGCGCTGGCCTATGCGGTGGAGCGGGTCGTCCTCGGCCCGCTGGTCAACCAACCGCTGATCGTCTTGTTCATGGCAACGATCGGCCTGTCCTTCGTCATCGAGGGCTTCGGCGAACTTGCGTGGGGGTCGGACGTCCACCGCCTCGATGTCGGCCTGCCGCGCGGCTCGTTCTTCGTCGGCGATATCATGATCGACCGCTTCCATCTCGTCGCCGCGGGGTCAGCCGGCGCGCTGGTCGTGGCGATCGTGCTCTTCATGCAGTACACCAAGTTCGGGCGCGCCCTCAGGGCCGTGGCCGACGACCATCAGGCGGCGCTTTCGGTCGGAATCCCCCTGCGCATGATCTGGGTCATCACCTGGTCGATCGCCGGCGTCATCGCGCTGGTCGCCGGCGTCATGTGGGGCACCCAGGCCGGCATCCAGTTCTCCCTGGTACTGATCGCTTTCAAGGCGTTGCCGGTTCTCATCCTCGGCGGCTTCAATTCGATCACCGGGGCCATCGTCGCCGGGCTAATAATCGGCGTCGGTGAGACCGTCTTCGAGGTCTATTGGGGGCAGATGATGGGCGGCGCCACGGAGAACTGGTTCGCCTATGTCGTGGCGATGATCTTCCTGTTCTTCCGTCCGCAGGGCCTGTTCGGCGAACGCATCATCGAGAGGGTGTAGTCAACGTGTTCTACCGCGAAGCCGGACAGTTCAAGACCAGCTACGCCGCCGACCAGGCGATCTTCCCGATCCTTCAGGACCGGTTGTTCGTCATTGCCGTGCTGGCCGTCGCCTATCTCGTCATTCCCTTCATCTCAACGCCCTATTTTCTCGTCACCATCATGATCCCGTCGCTGATCTTCTGCATCGCGGCGCTGGGTCTGAACGTGCTGACGGGTTATGCGGGCCAGCTCAGCCTCGGTACCGGCGGCTTCATGGCGGTGGGCGCCTATGCCACCTTCAAGATGACGACGATGTTCCCGGAGTTGAACATCGTTATCGTTTTCCTGCTGTCCGGGGTATTCGCCGCTGCCGTCGGCGTTTTGTTCGGTCTGCCGAGCTTGCGCATCAAGGGGTTCTATCTGGCCGTGGCCACTTTGGCCGCCCAGTTCTTCCTGATCTGGCTGTTCAATCGCGTTGGCTGGTTCTCCAATTACGACCCCTCCGGCACGATCTCGATGCCGCCCCGCGACGTGTTCGGCATCCGTGTGGTCGGCAGCGGCGCCGCCCCGGAAGTGCGCTACCTGATGGTGCTGACCCTCGTCGTGGTGTTTTGTCTCCTGGTCAAGAATCTCGTGCGCAGCCGCATGGGACGGACCTGGATGGCGGTGCGCGACATGGACATCGCCGCCGAGATCATCGGCATTCGGCTGATGTGGGCCAAGCTGTCCGCCTTCGCCATCTCGAGCTACCTGTGCGGGGTCGCGGGTGGTCTGTATTTCGCGGTCTATCTGCGCACGGTGGAGACGATCGCCTTCGATGTCGTGCTCTCCTTCGTCGTCCTGTTCATGATCATCGTCGGCGGCTTGGGCAGCGTATTGGGCTCGATCCTCGGCGCCTTCTTCATCACCGCGATCCCAGTCATCCTCACGCGCGCGCCGCACGACCTCGGCATTCCGATCAGCGTGGACATGGCGCAGCATCTGGAAGTGATCATCTTCGGCAGCCTGATTATCTTCTTCCTCATCGTCGAGCCGCACGGTCTCGCCCGACTATGGCAGATCGCCAAGGAGAAGCTGCGGCGCTGGCCGTTCCCCTATTGAGGCTCGGCCGCCGCAGTCAAGACAGGGAAGAAGCAAGCGTATGGACTTAAGTTAAGCCGCGACAGGCTCGAGTTAGCCACTAGGGAGGAAAACAATGACGCTGTCGTTCAGTTTCGGATTGGGAAGGCTGGCATTGGCCGCAGCCGGCGCGGTGGCAATCGTCGTCACCGGCGTCGTGCCGCAGAAGGCGGCAGCCGAGGAAGACGCGATCTTCCTGCCGCTGACCGTCTACCGCACCGGCGCCTATGCGCCGAACGGAATACCCTTTGCCAACGGATCGCGCGACTTTCTCCAGATGCTGATGGCGCGCGACGGCGGAATCAATGGCGTGCCGCTGGAGTTCCCCGAGTGCGAGACGCGCTACGACACGGCGATGGGCGTGGAATGCTACGAGCGCTACAAGGACGGTGGGGCCAAGGGCGCCGCCGTCTTCGCCCCGCTGTCGACCGGCATCACTTACGCCATCATGGAGCTGGCGCCGGATGACGGAATTCCGATCCACTCGATGGGCTATGGCCGGGCCGCCGCCTCTTACGGCAAGGTGTTTGACTGGACCTTCACCTTCCCCACCACCTACTGGGCCCAGGCGACGGCCTTCATCCGTTACATCGCCCAAGAAGAGGGTGGCAAGGAGGCGCTCGAAGGCAAGAAGATCGGCCTGATCTATCACAACAGCGCCTATGGCCGCGAGCCGATCCCGACGCTCGAACGGCTTTCCGAGGATCTCGGCTTCGAGTTCGTCTCCTATGCCGTCGATCACCCGGGCCAGGAGCAGAGCGCCACCTGGCTGTCGATCCGCCGCGACCGGCCCGACTGGCTCATGATGTGGGGCTGGGGCGTGATGAACCAGGTCGCGATTTCGGAGGCGGCGCGCACCGGCTTTCCGATGGACCGGTTCCTTGGCGTGTGGTGGTCCGGGTCGGAGCCTGATGTGCGGCCGGCCGGGCCCGACGCCGCCGGCTACAAGGCGGGCAATTTCCACAGCATCGGCACCGAGTTCGGCGTGCTGCAGGACATTCTCGAATATGTCTATGACGGCGACGAGGACGCCGCGCGCGAGAACAACTGGGGCGAGGTGCTCTATAATCGCGGCCTGGTGAACTACATCTATCTCACCGAAGCCATCCGCACGGCGATGGAAGAATACGGCAATGTGACCCTTGGCGGCGAGGAAATGCGCTGGGGCATGGAGAACCTGAACATCACGGCCGAGCGGATCGCCGAGATCGGCGCCGAGGGGCTGTTTGAGCCGATCCAGATCACCTGCGAGGACCATGAAGGCCGCGGGCCGGTGATCATCCAGCAATGGGACGGCGAGAACTGGGAACGCATGACGGACTGGATCGACCCGATGCACGACGTGGTGTGGCCGATGTACGAAGAGTCCGCGCTGGCCTATGCCGAAGAGCACGGCCTCGAGGTGCGCGACTGCGACTGAGCGCGCAGCCGCAACGCGGTTGACGCCAAGCAAGGCCTTCCCGCCCGGCGCATCGGGCGGGAAGGCACCAGACCAGATCCGTTGTCCGTTCTCAAGGATCCGCAATGTCCGTTCAGCGCGAAGCACGGCCCGATGAGGCGAACACTCCCACCGTCGAGGCGGAGAAGGCGCCGCTTCTGTCGGTCAACAGTATCGAGGTCATCTACGATCATGTGATCCTCGTCCTTAAGGGCGTGTCGCTGACGGTCGGCGAAGGCGGCATCGTGGCCCTGCTCGGCGGCAACGGCGCCGGCAAGACCACGACGCTGAAAGCGATCTCGAACCTGCTCAAGGCCGAGCGCGGGGAGGTGACGAAAGGTACTATCGTCTTCGACGGCGAACAGGTGCAGGATCTCACTCCCAACGACCTGGTGCGCCGCGGTGTCATTCAGGTCATGGAAGGCCGGCACTGCTTCGAGCATCTCTCGGTCGAGGAAAACCTCTTGACCGGCGCTTTCACACGCAGCGACGGCGCGGCCGAGATCCGGGCGGACCTTGAAAGGGTTTACGCGTATTTCCCGCGTCTGAAGGACCGCCGCGATGCCCAGGCCGGCTATACTTCGGGCGGCGAGCAACAGATGACGGCGATCGGCCGAGCGCTGATGTCGCGTCCGCGCATGATGCTGTTGGACGAGCCTTCGATGGGACTAGCGCCCCAGCTCGTCGAGGAGATTTTCGACATCGTGCGACAGCTCAACGACAAAGAGGGCGTGTCGATCCTGCTCGCCGAGCAGAACACCAACATGGCGCTCAAATTCGCCAATTTCGGCTACATCCTGGAGAACGGTCGGGTGGTCCTCGACGGTGAGGCGAGCGCCCTCAGGGACAATGACGACGTCAAGGAATTCTATCTTGGAATAGGCGGCGGCGAGCGCCGAAGCTTCCGGGAGTTCAAGAGCTACCGCCGCCGCAAGCGCTGGCTGTCGTGACCTGATCGGCCGGCCTGTTCTTCGAACCACATATGCCGTGCGTAGTTCTCCATGACTGACAAGCTCAACTTCGACGACAAGTTCGCCCGGTTCTCCGAGCACTGGCGGCCGAAGGTGGTCGCCGCCCTGAACGGACAGGAAGTCAAACTGGTCAAGGTGGCGGGCACCTTTCCGTGGCACCATCACGACGAGGAGGACGAGTTCTTCCTGGTGTGGAAAGGCCGCTTCCGCGTCGAGTTCCGCGACCACGCCGTCGATCTCGAGCCCGGCGAGGCCCTTGTGGTGCCCCGCGGCACCGAGCACCGAACCCTGGCCGAGGAGGAAGCCTGGGTGGTGATCTTCGAGCCGGCCGCGACGCCCAACACCGGCAACGTCGTCGACGCCGAGTTCACCGCCCCGCAGGGAGCGAAGATCTAGGCATGGCCGCTCACTACGACGCGCTCGAGACCCGGGAGCCGCAGGCCCGCGAGGAAGCGCTGTTCGCCGCCCTGCCCGGCTTCCTCGAAGTGGCGATGCAGGAGGCGCCGGGCTGGGCACGGCATCTGGCCGGCGTCGAGCCGCGCGCTGTGTTCTCGCGAGCGGCCCTTGCCTGTCTGCCGGTTATGCGCAAGGGCGCGCTCATGGAGCTGCAGGCATCCGACCCGCCCTTCGGCGGTCTGGCCCGCACCCCAACGGGCGGCATGTTGCGGCTGTTCATGTCCCCGGGTCCGATCTTCGAACCCGAAGGCAGGGGCAACGACTGGTGGCGCACCGCTCGGGCAATGTTCGCCGCCGGCATCCGGCCCGGCGATATTGTCCATAACGCCTTCGCCTATCATCTGACACCGGCCGGGCACATGTTCGAATCCGGTGCCGCCGCGCTCGGCTGCGCCGTGATTCCTGCCGGTACCGGCAACACCGAGGGGCAGGTCGCGGCGATTGCGCGACTGCGCCCGCGCGCCTACGCGGGCACGCCTGACTTTCTGAAGGCACTGGTGGACGCGGCCGAGGCGACTGGACTGGATGTCTCCAGCCTGGAAGTCGGGCTCGTGTCGGGGGCGGCACTGCCGGAATCCCTGCGCACCGGATTGAAGGATCGCGGCATCGAGGTGCTGCAGGCCTACGGCACCGCCGATCTCGGCATCGTCGCCTATGAGAGCGAGGCGCGCGAGGGCATGGTCGTCTCGGAGGAAATGATCGTGGAGATCGTCACGCCGGGCACCGGCGATCCGGTATCGCCGGGCGAGGTCGGCGAAGTGGTGGTGACCAGCTTCAACCCGGACTATCCCATGATCCGCTTCGCCACCGGCGACATGTCGGCCACGCTGCCGGGCATCAGCCCCTGCGGGCGCACCAATATGCGCATCCGGGGCTGGATGGGGCGCGCCGATCAGCGCACCAAGGTCAAGGGCATGTTCGTCGATCCCGCCCAGATCGCGGAGATCGCGCGCTGTCATCCCGAGCTCAAGCGCCTGCGCCTGGTGGTCACGCGCGATGGCGATCGCGACGCCATGACGCTGATGGCCGAATCCGATGACCGCAGCGAAGGTTACGTAGCGGCAATCGCACAGACTTTGAACGGCCAAACCAAGCTCAACGGCACGGTCGAGATCGTCTCCCCGGGCAGCCTGCCCAATGACGGCAAGCTGATCGCCGACGAGCGCAGCTACGAGTAGCTCACGCGAGCGACCGGGTCAGGAAGGCGATGGTCCGCTCCCAGGCGCGTTCGGCAGCCTCCGGATCGTGGCGATCTGGCTGCGTATGATCGTGGAAGCCGGGATCGGCGTCGTCATACAGGTGAACGTCGTGATTGATGCGATTGGCTTCGAAGGCTTCGACGAGTTCGGACAGCTCTGCGCTAGCCTCTTCCGTCTTCGTTGAGCGGTGGAGCGTGACCGGCACCCGCAGCCGGACAGCTAGGCCGGGATCGAGAAGCTCCCCGTCATAGGCGACGACGGCGCGCACATCCGACGTCGTGGTGGCGAATTCGAGGGCCAGCGCACCGCCCCAGTCGAACCCGACTACGCCGGCCCGGCGCACGGTGTAGCGGCGCGCCACGAGAAAATCGAGCGCTCCAGTCGCAAGCGCCAACGCCTCATCTCGCGAGACCCTCTCCAACCTGGCCTGTGCCGAAACGGGGTCGTCCGGCGTGCCGCCACTGAGGGAAAGGAAATCGGCCGCGAGCACCACGAAACCTTCAATCGCCATACGGCGCGCAACGTCGCGATAATGCGGCGTCAGCCCCTCATTGCCGTGCATCAGTAGGATGCCCGGTCGCGGCGGTCCGGCGCCGGCCGGCCGGGTAAGGTATCCCGAAGCGCTGCCTCGCCGGGTGCGAAAGGATTCGGTGGTATTGAGCAGACGACCATCGGAGGGGGGAATCCGGGGCGTGTCCGCCTCCGCGCGGCTTTCGCCACCGGGCAGAACCAGAGCCATGACCGTGCCGGCCGACGCCAACAAGAGCTGGCGCCGGTCGAGACCGCCCTGGAGCGCGTCAGGTCCGTCCGGGCTTTTCCTCGTGGTCCGCATTCGCTTCGCTCATTCAGTGGCCGACCGCTCTGTCTGCATCGAGGCAGGCAGGCCTGCCGAAGGTAATCTTATGGGCGCCGTCGGCCAATGTCCTCAAGCCCGCAATCTGCGCCTTGCACAGACCGGCGGAGTTCATGCACCGGGAACCGAATCGCCAGCCTAGCGATTGATGGTTGTCGCACCACCTCCCCGAGCTTTGCCATGTGCGACATGCCCGCTGTCGAGGGTACGGATTGCCTCGCAGCTCACCAGTGCCTCGTCGGAACGAATGCCTGTCCCCTGAACGTGCGATTCTCTGATGCGTATCACTGATGGCAATGAGAAGCATCGTCATTGGGCGATGATCGGCATATTTCTCATCGCGTTGATTGTGGCACTGTCATACGCCAAGTCTTTCGTGCTGCCGGTCCTGCTTGCCTTCCTCGTGGCGCTCACCCTGAGCCCGGTTGTGCGCTTCTTTGCCCGGCGGCAGGTTCCCGCATTTGTCACAGCCGCAGGCCTTGTCGTCCTCGTCATCACCGCGCTCACCACCGCCTTTTACTATCTCAGCGGCCCCTTGGGCGCGCTGATCACCGATCTGCCGCGGATGGGCTACGAAATCGAGCGCAAGCTCGCCGACTTCCGCGCCCCGGTCGAACAGATCCAGCAGGCTACCGAACGGATCGAAGGCCTCGCACAGAGCAACGATTCCGATCCGCTGGGGCCGCAGCGCGTAGTAATCCACGAGCCCGGCCTCTTGTCCGTGGCGGCGGCCAACGCGCCGGAGGCCATGGCGCGCGGGCTGTTTGCCGTGGTGCTGCTATTGTTCCTGCTTTCCTCCGGCGATCTGTTCTACACCAAGGTGGTGCGGGCCATGCCGACCATGACGGACAAGAAGACTGCGGTGCGAATCGCCCGCGACATCGAACGGGAGATGTCCCACTACCTGTCGACCATCGTGTTGATCAATGCCGGGCTCGGTATCGCCGTCGGTGTGGCCATGTGGGCGA
>SKQW01000102.1 GCA_007118805.1 Rhodobiaceae bacterium
CAAGGCGTTCCTCCAGCCGGACGACGGTCTCTCCAGCAGCGGTGAAGCGGAAGTGGCCGGGCTCGATAATGCCGGCATGCACGGGGCCTACCGGGATCTGATGAAGCCCTTCACCGTCAGCCGGTAGAAAGGCGTACCTCTCCCCGGCTGCCATCGCTTCAATGCGCTGGCCAAGGGGACGCCGAACACCCCACCGGCCGTGGTCGAGCCAGCACCGCTGCTCGGCGAGACCTTCGGGCTGAAGGCCGAATAGGTCGCGTATAGTGCGTTCCAAGCGTATGGCTGGCGGGTGCAGCGCCCCGACCGATGGGAAGGAGGCATCTCCACACTCGAGCGTCAGAACACCGATGTCACACGTATCGTTGTCTATAAGGGCCATGCAGATCGCTTGACCATCTCCCCACATGTCTAGCAGCGACAGTCGCCCGTCTGCCAGCATTGCTGCCGCCAACATCCACTCCGCTTCGCCAACAATGGTGCGCGGCCATGGTCGATGCCGGGCAATCGGCCGGCCGTTAGCCATGATCTTCAAGAGGTATCCCGTCATCGCTTCATCCAAGGAGCGCCGCGATATGCTGGAACCAGGAGACCAGTGGCGCCGGCAGATAGACGCCTGCGATTAGCACCAGCGAAAGATGCGCATACATTGGAACGTAGGACGCCTTGACCGGGGCGGAGTTGCCGCGCGGCGCGCCGAAGGCCAGGCTGTTGAGCCGCAGCATCAGCGCCCCGAAGGCGACCAGGAGTCCGATGACGAGCGGAATGGCAAGAAGCGGCTCCTGGGCGAAAGTCGACGTCACCACGAGGAACTCGCTCATGAAGATGCCGAGCGGCGGCAGACCTGATATCGCCACGACGCCGATGACGAGGCCCCAGCCGAGCCAGGGATGCGATTCCGTCAGTCCCCGAATGTCCGCGATCTTCTGCGTCCCCTTGGCCTGGGCAATGTGGCCGACGGCAAAGAAGATCGCCGATTTCGTCAGGCTGTGCATCACCATGTGCAGGAGCCCGGCGAAGTTGGCCACCGGGCCGCCCATGCCGAAGGCGAAGGTGATGATGCCCATATGCTCGATCGACGAATAGGCGAACATCCGTTTGATGTCGCGGCGGCGATAGAGCATGAAGGCTGCAAAGATCAGCGACACCAACCCCATGGTGATCATGAGGGGGCCGGGCGCAATCGCTTCCGGATTCGCCGCCATGAGCATCTTGAAGCGCAGCACGGCATAGAGCGCCACGTTCAGCAACAGACCCGACAACACGGCTGAGCTCGGCGTCGGCCCTTCGGCATGGGCATCGGGCAGCCAGGCGTGGACTGGCGCAAGCCCCACCTTGGTGCCGTAGCCGAGCAGCAGGAAGATAAAGGCGACGTTGATAAGCGCACCGTCAAACTCGGCAACACGCGCAATGAGGACGGTCCAGGTCATTGCGTCGAGACCTTCACCGACCACCGGCTGCGCCGCCATGTAGAACAGGATGGTTCCGAAGAGTGCCAGCGCGATACCGACACTGCCCAGAATAAAGTACTTCCAGGCCGCCTCGAGAGCCTCATGGCTTCGATAGAGTCCGACCATGATGACGGTGGTCAGGGTGGCGATCTCGATCGCCACCCACATCAAGCCGACATTGTTAGCGACCAGCGCCAAGTTCATGGCGAACAACAAGAGCTGGTACATCGCGTGGTAGAAGCGCAGATAGGTCGGGGTCAACCGGCCGATGGCGAGTTCATGGCCGATATAGCTCGCGCTGAATACGGCCGTCGTGAAGCCGACGAAGGTGTTGAGCGCTATGAAAACGATATTGAGCTCGTCGATCAGAAAATAAGCGCCGACCGGCGGAGCCCCAGTGACGAACAGAGAAAGCGCGACCAGCAGCGTGAGCAGGCACGCCAGCACGTTGATACGGGCGCCGAGGCGATAATTGACGATGAAGCCCAACAGCGCGGCCGCCGCGAGCGGAATGAACAGGATCGCTTGGACCTGGTCGAATGACAGTCCGCTCATCGGCGCTCTCCCCGGAAACGGTCAAGCGCATGGACATCCACCGTGTCGAACCGCTCGCGGATCCGGAACAGCATGATGCCAATTACGATCAGGGCGATAAGGATCGAGAAGGCGACGCTGATCTCGACCACCAGTGGCATGCCGCGCGCGCCGGTCGCGGCAAGTACGAGGCCGTTCTCTAACGACATGAAGCCGACCACCTGGCTCACCGCGTTGCGCCGGGTCACCATCATCAGAAGGCCGAGCAACACCACGGCGAGCGCAAAGGCGAGATCCTCCCGTGCCATCGGATCTGCGGCGGCGGTAACCCGCAGCATGACCACCATCGACAGCGCAACGAGCCCCATGCCGGCGAGCATGGTCGGTCCAATTCCGACCACCGTCTCGATCTCGCGATGGATGCCGAGACGGGCAATCATGCGGTGGAGCGCGACCGGAATTATGATCGCCTTGAAGACCAGGGCGATCAGGGCAGTGACGTAAAGGTGGGGGGCATCCTGGGCGAAAGCCTGCCAGGCGACGGACAGAGCAAGCACCAACGCGTGCAGCGCATAAACATTCAGAAGCGCATAGAGGCGATCCTGGTAGAGCATCATGAAGCTCACCAGCACGAGCCCTCCCGCCAGCAGATGTGCGATATCGAAAATCAGCCCGTCCATCCTCACAGGCTCCTGGAAACGAACAGCAGCAGGGTGCCGAGAAGTCCGAGCATGAGCGCGCCCCCAAGGAACTCCGGCACGCGGAACACGCGCATCTTTGCGATCGAGGTTTCGAATATTGCCAGCAGGAAGCCGATCCCGGCGAGCTTGGCGACATAGGCGACAAGCCCGAGAGCAAGAGCCGCAATACCAGCTCCGGCGGGCGCCAGCCCCCAGGGGACGAAGACGCAGGCGATCAGCGATGCATAGAGCAGGAGCTTTAGGGCGGCGGCGAACTCGATCATGGCGAGGTGACGGCCAGAATATTCAAGCACCATCGCCTCGTGGACCATCGTCAGCTCAAGATGCGTCGCCGGATTGTCCACCGGAATACGGCCGTTCTCCGCGATGGCGACAATGATGAGCGCGATCAGGGCAAGACCCAGCGAGACCCGCAGCCCGACCTCCGGCGACAGCATGAATTCGGCGATCGTCGAAAGCTGGGTGGCGCCGGCCACCAGTGCCAGAACGAAGACGATCATGATCATCGCTGGCTCGGCCAGGGAGGCGATCATCACCTCGCGACTCGACCCGATGCCGCCGAAGCTGGTGCCGATGTCCATTCCGGCAAGCGCGAGAAAAAAACGCGCGCTGGCAAGCAGCGCGATTATCGCGATCAGGTCGGCTGTCCAGCTGAACTTGAGACCCGTGGCGAAGGTCGGCACCAAAGCAGCCGCCACCCAAGTCGCAGCGAATATGAGATAGGGAGCGGTGCGAAATAGCCACGACGCGTTTTCTGCAACAACTGCCTCTTTGCGCAGCAGCCGGAGGAGGTCGCGGTAGGGTTGGACCACTGACGCGCCCTGGCGTCTGAGCAGCCGCGCCTTCACCTTGCGCACGAAACCGGTGAGAAGCGGCGCCAGGATGAGCACGAGTGCCATCTGAACGCCCTGGACGAGGAGATCGCGGATCATGTCCATAGCGCGATCACCGTCAGCAAGCTGACCAGGGCAAGGAAGACCAGTCCAAGGTAGCGCCGGATGGTCAAGAACTGCAGCTCGTTCAGTCTGCCCGCGGCAAGTCCGACCACGCCGGCGATCGGCTCATAGAGGTAGTCCCACACCAGGTCCTGCAGCCGGACGACCAATTGTGCCGGCCGCCGGTCCCCTGGCGCCGGCATTTCAACAGTCTCCTTGGCCCGGAAAGCATAAGTGGCGTACACGCGCCGGATCGGTTGGGCGAAGCTCGCTGCGGTGTATTGCGTCTCGGGACTCGGATCGGGCCAGCCGCAATCCCAGGCGGGCGCTCGACGCACTGCGTGCGAGGCGAAGCGATGGATCGCCAATACGGCCAAGGTTGCGGAAATTGCGATGAAGACGAAAACGAGCAACCCGTTATAGGAACTACGGCTTTCGGCGATGGGAACGATCGAAAACCAGGGAATCTCGGTCTGGACTGGCATCCGCCCGGTGACGAGGCTTTGTGTGACAGGGGCAAGGCCGTCGATCACGAAGCCAGGCAGTATTCCGGCAAGAAGACACAGCCCAGCAAAGGCGAACATTGCGGCAAGAGAGAAGCGGTCGACCTCCTCAGCCGTTTCGGCGGCTGATGATCGCGCGCGTCCGAGAAAGGTGATGCCGAAGGCCTTGACGAAACAGGCCGCGGCCAGCGCCGCCGACAGGGCCAGCATGGCGCCAACCGCCGGCACCATGATCTTGAGCCCCCACTGTGGCAGTTCAGGGCTCTGCAGAATGGCCTGGAAGGTGAGCCATTCGGAAACAAATCCGTTGAGCGGCGGCAGCGCCGAGATCGCCACGCAGCCGACGAGGAAGGCGATGCTCGTATAGGGCATGCGGTGGATGAGCCCGCCGAGCCGCTCCATGTCGCGCTCGCCGGTCGCGGCCAGGACGGCGCCGGCGCCAAAGAACAAAAGGCTCTTGAACAGGGCGTGATTGAACACGTGGAACAGCGCCGCGGTTAGCGCCAGCGCCGCCGCCCAGTTCATGCCGTTTGCCTGGAATGCCAAGGCGAGACCGAGACCGATAAAGATGATGCCGATGTTCTCGACCGTGTGATAGGCGAGCAGTCGCTTCAGATCGTGCTGCATCAGGGCGTAGAGGACGCCGAGAACCGACGTGATCCCTCCCAGGATCAGTACGATCATGCCGGCCCACCACGTGGGTTCCCCAAGAAGATCGAAGATGAGGCGGACGAAGCCGTAGACCGCCACCTTGGTCATCACGCCACTCATTAGCGCCGAGACATGGCTCGGCGCTGCGGGATGGGCGAGCGGCAACCACACGTGCAGAGGGACAAGGCCGGCCTTGGATCCGGCGCCCAGCAACACCAGCGCCAACACGAGTGCATCCAGGTGGGGCGTGTGCTCGGCGGCGCGGATCGACGCGAAATCGTAGCCGCCGCCAGCTCCCGCCAGAAGACCGAAAGCCAGGATCAGGGCGAGCGTGCCGAAGCTCGCCATGACGAGATAGACATAGCCGGCGCGCGCGTTGTCGCGGTCATGATGATGCGCCATGACAAGCGCCCACGACGCCAGCGACATGAACTCCCAGGACAGCAAAAAGGTGAAGGCGTCATCGGCGAGGATGACAAGCATCATGCCCGCAAGGAAAGCCGGGAAGAACGGCAGGACCCGGCGCGGCGCCTTTTCGTGTAGGCCATGCCCCAGCCCGTAGAGGCTTGAGGCGGCACTTCCCGAGCCGACGACAAAAAGAAAGAAGGACGACAGGGCGTCCAGCCGGAAATGCGCGCCGACCCAAGGAAGCCCGAGGGGCAATGCTATCAATGAGGGTGCAGCCGCCGCGCTGACGAGGTGGTGCAACGCGGTTGCGGCAATTGCCAGGGATACGATCAGCGTCGCCCCGTATATAACCCTTGTGACGCTTGGCGAATGCTTGAGCGCGATCGCCGCGACCGCGGCCGCTAGGAGCACAGCAACTCCCGACAACAGAACAGCGACGGATATCATAGATGCTCCGCGCTGGTAGTCTTGGTATTCGCGATGACGAGTCCAAGGGGATCCAGCCGGGTATTGGCCACCCCCTCCTTCAATCGTACGCCTCGCCCCCCGTCCTGACTGACAGCGCCTTCGGCGATGAGTTCGATGCCCGCCTGTTCAAGGGCCCCAATCAGCTTCATCAACGAGTCCACATTACCGCGGATGACACCGTCGCTCGCTTCCATCCGTTGGATGGTGGGCACGGACAACCCGGCCATTCCGGCCAGTTGGCGCTGATCGACACCAAGCAACGCGCGCGCGGCGCGCAACTGTGAAGCGGTGATCATCGGCAGATGCCTTCGGGCGCCTAAACTATGATAGATCGTGTTTGACACATGTTATGTGATGTGTCAACCATCATTTCTGACGATGTCACCTCGATCGGCAGGCACGAGCGGCGGAAAGGCAGTCGTGGCTGGAGTGACGGAACTGTACGCCAACGACAGGGCAAGGCTGCATACCCTGACGGGCTCTGCCGTCCCGGAGGACGAGTTGCTGAAGGCAGTTCTGGAAATCTGTCGCGACCTTGAGAGTGATCTCGCTCGCCTCAGTCCGGCGAAGAGAGAGGTGCTGTGCGACGATCTCGGCGTGCGGTTTGAGAACGAACTGTACCGTGCCGCCAATGACCGCCAACGCCGGGTGCTCGTCAAGCTGTTGAAGGTCGTCGATTACCAGTGAAGGTGCATTTTTTAGAAATCGAAGGACGGGCTCCCCCAGGCTCGCATCTCATATCGTAATGAGACAAGCGGCTTCCGGACCAGCGCTCATTGATCCTTTCTTCACCGGGACATTGCCCACTCTCTGTACGACCAGTGCAGCTTGAGCGAATGCGGTGGAAGAACTTAAGATAGATCAGGATGACAGACGTGAAGG
>SKQW01000174.1 GCA_007118805.1 Rhodobiaceae bacterium
GCCGCGGCCTCTTCTTCGTCGAGGCCGTCAACAGCGCCGCCCGGAATCATGCCCAGCGAGATGCCAGGATTGATCTCCTGGGCGGCGGCGACCAAGTCCTCCGACACAGGCAGGATACGCACTGGCGTGGTCGCCACCAGCTCGCTCATAATCGGCGCCGGCCGGCCATTGGTCAGCAGCGACGGGATGCAGTCTACCGCGTCGCCGCGCAGCGCGTCATAAGACTCGCGCCACGAGCCGAAGGTCCATTCGATGTCGTCGAGGATGCCGGCTGCCTCGAAGAGGACGTTCCACATGGTTGCCGTGGAACTGCCTGCCGGGGACGGCATGCAGCGCCGCCCGCGCAGGTCCTCCAGCGTCTCGATATCGCTGTCGGCGCGCACCATCGGGGTGCAGTTGAACAGGGTGTAGGCGAACATCTGGTGGACGGTGATCGGCTCCGGATACGGGTCCATACCCTCCGCCGCGGGGAGCCAGTCGGTTGAGGTGGTCTGGCCGAGCTGGATCACGCCCTCATGGAAGAGCTGCATGTTCTCGGTGCCGCCGCTGGTCGCCATCGACGCATTCTGAAGGTCGGAGTGGCGGTTCACGGTAGAGGCCAGGCCCTCCATGATGACATAGCCGGTCGAGCCGATCGAAGAGGAGCCCCATTGCAGGTTCTGCTGGGCGAACACGCTGGTGCTGCGCAGCATGGTGGAGCTGGCGGCGCCGCCCATCAGGCCCAGCATCAGGGCGTCTCGGCGGGACAGGTTCAACAAGTCCTTGCGGTTGCGGATCATGGTCGTTCTCCCTTTCTCTGCTCTGGAACTGGTATTCGGTGCGATTCTCCGTCAGGCGATCCATTCGGTGACCGGTGCGGCGGCTTCATGCAGCGGCTGGACCGTGATGTCTACAAGACTCGGTCCCCCGTGCTCCACGGCCGCGGCCAACGCCCCCCGCACTTCGGCCGGGTCGCTGACGCGCCACGCCTTGACCCCGAAGGCCTCCGCCACGCGCGCGTGATCCGTGGTGCCGAAATCGACTGAAAAATAGCGTTGCCCGAAGCCGCTATCCTGGCCCGCCTTGATCCAGCCGAAGGCGCTGTTGGACAGGACGACGAGGGTCACCGGCGCGCCGGTGCGCACCAGCGTCTCCATCTCGCCGGCATTGAAGCCGAAGCTGCCATCGCCCATCACGGCGACGCATTTGGCGTCGGGGCGGGCATAATAGGCTCCGAGGATGCCCGGCAGCGAGTAGCCGAGCGCGCCATGGGCGCGGTTGGAGATCAGCCGGCCGCGCGCGTCGGTCAGCTCGTAATAGGCCGACAGGTAGGGGCAGGGCGTGCCCGGATCGGCCACGACGATGGAGTCCGCCGGCAGGATGTCGGCGAGGTCGCGGATCACCCGCTCGGGCCGGATCGGCAGGTCGGTGGACTCGGCGAGTGCGCGGAACCGGGCAAACTTGCTCTCCTTTGCCCTTGCCACGGCGGCGCGCGCCGCCTCGCCGTCCGCCGCGCCGCGGCCGGCCAGCGCCTTGACGAGCTGCGACAGCGCCAGCTTGGCGTCACCGACGAGGGCGACCTCGGTGGGATAGTTGGCGCCGATCACCGCCGGGTCGGCATCGATATGGATGATCCGCTGCCGGCCGGGCTGGGGATGGCGCCAGCGCTCGGTGGTCACCGAGCCGGCGCGGCAGCCGACGAACATGACGAGGTCGGCGGCGTCGAGCACCGCGCGCGTCTCGTCCGATCCGCCATTCGAGCCCACCACGCCCAGCGCCAGGGGGTGGCTGTCGAGAATGGCGCCCTGGCCGCTGATCGTCGTCGCCGCCACGGCGCCCAGCATCTCGGCGAGCGCGGTGACCTCCTCGCGGGCGCCCGACAGGACCGGCCCGCCGCCGCACACGATTACCGGATTCCGGGCGCCGGCCAGCAGCTCGGCCGCCGCCTCGACATCGCCCGCCGACGGCGCCGAGCGCCGGGCCGGGAACTGCCCGTATCCGGCATCGGCCCAGATCGCGTCGGCCTCGACCGCGCCCTTCTGAACGTCGAAGGGCAGGCCGAGATGTACCGCGCCGGACCGCCCGGTGGTCATTTGGCGGAACGCGGTGCGCACCGCCTGGGGCAGCGTCGCGCTGGTGTCGATCACCTTGTTCCACTTGGTCAGCGGGCGGAACAGCGCCTCCTGGTCGAGCTCGGTCAGGGCATACTTGCCGCGCGCGCCCACCCCGATATCGGTGGTGATGGCAAGCAGCGCGATCGAGGACTCGTTGGCTTCCACCACGCCGGGCACGATGTAGGTGGCGCCGCCGCCGCTCGGCCCCTCGCATACGCCGACCTTGCCCGAAACCCGCGCATAGACGTCCGCCATGTAGCCGGCCGAGCGCTCGTCGCGGGTGAGCACGTGGCGCATCTCGCCGCGCAGCCGGTAGAGCGCGTCATAGAAGGGCAGGCTGGTATCCCCGCACAGGCCGAACACCACATCGACCTCGTGGAGCTGGAGCATCCGGACGAGCGCCTCGGCGCCGGTCAACTGATTCATTTCACCTCCTCGCTGGACTGCGCCACGAGCGCCGCCGCGCCCGGTCCTTCTCCCATGTAGAGGCGTCCGTAGCCTTCGCGCACGACCTCCACGATCTCCTCCAGGCGCCGCGTGATATGCGCCCGCAGCACCGACCCCGCCGTCGCCTTGTCCTTGGCGCGGATCGCCGCGACCAGCGCGCGGTGCTCGCGCTGAGTCTTGTCGCGCCGCCCATGCATGTCGACCCACCGGAAGAAGTGAATCCGCGCATTGACGTTGCGCAGCAGGCGCTTGAGCTCGGAATTGGCGGCCAGCGCGGCGACCCGCTCGTGAAATCCCTCGTCGAGCTCAACCAGGCGGTCGATCGGCGCGGCCTCCTGAACCCCCACGCTGTCGTCGAGATAGGCGTCGAGCCCGTCGAGGCCTTCGGCCGTCGCCCGCTCGCAGGCCAGCTCGACGATCGCCGATTCCAGCGCCAGCCGCGTCTCGTAGAGCTCGAAGACCTCGTTGACGTCCAGCTTGCGGGCGCTGAAGCCTTTGCCCCAATGGGCGACCAACAGCCCTTCGGAGACCAGCCGGTTCATCGCCTCGCGCAGCGGCGTGCGGCTGACATTGATCTGGCGCGCCAGCGCCACCTCGTTGAGGCCCTGGCCGGGCGGCAGGCGATAGGTCATCGCCAGGTCGCGCAACGCCGCATAGGCGCGCTCGGTCGCGCTCGAGCGCCCCGACCCGTCCGCCTGCGCAAGCTCCGCTGTCACCGGCATCGCCAACCCGTTCCCAACTCTGTATACAGGCCATTATGCAGAGTGCGGTATCGGCTGCAAGGAGAGATCGGAGATGGTTGCACCAGGCATGTTCACGACGCGTCCGGAGATTGCCGGCACCTTCGGCGTTGCCGCGTCAACCCACTGGCTGGCCACCGCGACCGCCATGGGCGTGCTCGAGCGTGGCGGCAACGCCTTCGACGCGGCGGCGGCGGCCGGCTTCGTGCTCCAGGTGGTCGAGCCCCATCTCAACGGGCCCGGCGGCGAGGTGCCGATCCTCGCTTATGACCAGGCCGCCGGGCAGATCGAGGTGATCTGCGGCCAGGGCGTGGTGCCGGCGGCGGCGAGCCTGGAGCGTTTCGCCACGCTCGGCCTCGATCTGGTGCCGGGCACCGGGCTGCTGCCGGGCTGCGTGCCGGGCGCCTTCGGCGCCTGGCTGATGATGCTGCGCGATCACGGCACGTGGCGGCTGGAGGACGTGCTGGCCCCGGCGATCGATTATGCCGAGCGCGGCTTTCCCCTGGTCGACCGGATCACCAACGCGCTGGCCTCGGTCGCGCCGCTGTTCCGCGATCACTGGCCGAGCTCGGCCGAGATCTACCTGTCCAATGCCGGGCTGCCGGCGCCCGGCGACCTGTTCGCCAATCCCGCGCTGGCGGCGACCTATCGGCGCGTCCTCAAGGAGGCCGCCGCGGCGGGCGGTGATCGGGAGCGGCAGATCGAGGCGGCGCGCCGGGCCTGGTACGAGGGTTTCGTCGCCGAGGCCGTCGACCGCTTCTACGCCACCGAGGAGCTCATGGATTCGAGCGGCGAGCGCCATGGCGGGCTTTTGACCGGCGACGACATGGCGCGCTGGGCGCCGACCCGCGAGCGCCCGGTCACCTATGACTATGGCGGCTACACGGTGGCCAAGTGCGGTCCCTGGAGCCAGGGGCCGGTGCTGCTCCAGCAGCTTGCCCTGCTCGATGGGCTTGGGCTCGCCGACATGCCGCCCGACGGGCCGGATTTCGTCCACACGGTGGTCGAGGCGGCCAAGCTCGCCTTCGCCGACCGCGAGGCCTGGTACGGCGATCCCGGCGCCGTCGACGTCCCGCTCGATGCCCTGCTGTCGGCCGACTACAACGCTGAGCGCCGCGCCCTGATCAGCAAGAAGGCCTCGGCCGAGCTGCGACCTGGCGCACCGGATGGCCGCCCGGCGCACCTGCCCCGCTACGAGATCGCCGATCCCGACAGCCCCGGCGTTGCCGCCATGCTGGGCGTCGGCGAGCCGACCGTTTCGCGCGCCGGCGAGCCGGTCACCGATGCGGCCGGCGCCCTGCGCGGCGACACCTGCCATGTCGACGTCATCGACCGGGCCGGCAATATGGTTTCGGCAACGCCGAGCGGGGGCTGGTTCCAGTCGAGCCCGGTGGTCACGGGGCTCGGCTTCTCGCTGTCGACCCGCACCCAGATGTGCTGGCTGGAGGAGGGGCTTGCCAGCACCCTGCGGCCGGGCCGGCGTCCGCGCACCACGCTGACCCCGTCGATGGCGCTGAAGGACGGCGCGCCGGCGCTCGCCTGGGGCACGCCGGGCGGCGACCAGCAGGACCAGTGGTCGCTGCTCCTCTTCCTGCACCTCGTCCATCACGGCCTCAATCTTCAGGAGGCGATCGATGCGCCCGCCTTCCATTCCGAGCACTGGCCGAGCTCGTTCTGGCCGCGCCAGGCGCGCCCCAACGCGCTGGTGCTCGAAGGCCGCTTCCCGGACGAGACCGTCCGCGAGCTTCGCCGGCGCGGCCACGATGTCGCCACGGGCGAGGACTGGTCGGAGGGGCGCCTGTCGGCCTGCTCCCAGGAAAGCCGTCAGGGCACGCGCTATCTGCGCGCCGGCGCCAATCCGCGCGGCATGCAGGGCTACGCCGCCGGCCGCTGAGCTTGCGCCGGCGCCACGCTTGCGGCGGACGACGATGGGCCGGTAAGGAGCCGGCGGCGCAAGGGCGCTGAAAGACGGCAGAAAAAAAGGAGCGGACATGACAGACAGACTGGCCGGACGGACGGCGATCATCACGGGCGGGGCCGGCGGCATCGGCGCTGCCACCTGCCGGGTGTTCTGCGAGCAGGGCGCGCGCGTGGCGATCGTCGATGTCGATCAGGCCGCGCTCGATGAGGTGGCCGAATCGGTGGGCGCCGATCTGCCCGCGGCCGAGGTGCTGGCGGTCACCGCCGACGTCTCGGCCGAGAAGGAGGCGTTTCGCGCCTGCCAGGCGGCCACCGACGCCTTCGGCGGCCTCGACATACTGGTCAACTGCGCCGGGATCCGCTCCTATGAGCCGTTGGCCGAGGCCAGCGCCGAGACCTGGCGGCGGGTCCTCGACGTCAACCTGCTGAGCTATGCCTACATGGCCAAGGCGGCGCTGCCGGCCCTGCGCGCTTCCGGCCGCGCCAGCATCGTCAACGTCTCGTCGACCTATGGCGTGTCGGGGCGTGCCGGCATGGGCCAGTATGACGCCACCAAGGCGGCGATCATCGCGCTGAGCCGGACGTTGGCCTTCGAGGAGAACGCCCATGGCGTGCGCGTCAACTCGCTGTGCCCCGGCTATACCATGACGCCCTTCCACATCCGCCGGGGCGAGGCCGAGGGCCGCTCGCGCGAGGAGATTGTCAATCAGGAGGCCGAGGATTGCCTGATGCGGCGCTGGGCCGATCCGCGCGAGATCGCCCTGCCGATCCTGTGGCTCGCTTCCGACGAGGCGTCCTATGTCACCGCGGCCAATTTCATGATCGACGGCGGCCGGCCGGTGCGGTGATCGGGTGGGGGCGACCGACGCTTGACGGCCGGCCCCACGAAGAGGCGAGCCCGGCGCTGCGAGGGGCAGCACCGGGCCGTTCAGGGCTGTGAGGACGGGGGCAGGAGCCTCAGCAGACCCTGACGCGCTTCACCCGCCAGCCGAACTTGGTCCACACCCGCTTTTGCTTGAAGCAGTGGAAATGGCCGCGCTTGCCGAAATGGAAGCTGAAGCCGCGCTTGCCGCGCTGACGCTTGAAGCCGCCCTTGTGGCGCTTGCCGTGGCGCACTTCGGTGAGGAGGTCGCCGGCGCTCTGGCTGACCGCCGGGGCGGCCGGGGCGAGGTTGGCGGCGGCGGCCGGCGCGGTGGCGCCGACGGAGCCGATGGCGATGGCGGCGGCGGTAACGATCGACAGGATGGCGTTGGTCATGGCTAGTCTCCTTTAAGGGTTTGGGGAAGAGCGCTCATCGCCCTTCGATGGATTGGAGATTGCCTGAGA
>SKQW01000038.1 GCA_007118805.1 Rhodobiaceae bacterium
GAGCGGGCTCGCCCTGGCTGCTGGCAAACGTCACAGGAACCGCGTTTGATCGATTATCTGAAGGACCCTGAAGCCATCTATGCCCGCTCCTTCGCCACGATCCGCGCGGAAGCCGATCTGTCCGCCCTGCCCGAATCGCTCCGGCCGGTGGCGCTGCGGCTGATCCATGCTTGCGGCATGACCGATCTGTTGCCCGATCTGCGCTTTTCTGCCGAGGCACCGGACGCGGCCCGGCTCGCGCTCGAGGCCGGTTCCCCGATACTCGCCGATTGCGAGGCCACGGCCGCCGGCATCATCCGGCGCCGCCTGCCGGCCGCAACGCAGATAGTCTGCACGCTGAACGACCCTCGCGTGCCGTCGCTGGCCGCCGAGGCCGCCACCACGCGCTCGGCCGCCGCTGTCTCCCTGTGGCGGGACCGGCTCGATGGCGCCGTCGTGGTCATCGGCAATGCCCCGACGGCGCTTTTCGCGCTGCTTGAAGCGCTCGATGGTGGCGCGCCCAAGCCGGCGGCGATCCTCGCCTTTCCGGTCGGCTTCGTCGGCGCAGCCGAATCGAAAGCCGAGCTCGCCGCCAATCCGCGCGAAGTCTCCTTCGTGACGCTGCTCGGCCGGCGCGGGGGCAGCGCCATGGCCGCTGCCGCGCTCAATGCCCTCGCCGGAGAGGGACAATGCAGCGCTGGCTGACCATTCTGGGCATCGGCGAGAACGGGCTCTCGGATCTTACATCGCCGGCCCGTGCCCTTCTCGATGCGGCGGAGATCGTCGTCGGCCCGCCTCGGGCGATCGATGGGGCCGATTTCGGTGCGGCCGAGGTGTATCACTGGTCCTCGCCGCTATCAGAGATGGTCGAACGCGTTCTCGGCTGGCGCGGGCGGCGGGTCGTCATCCTCGCCACCGGCGATCCCATGCATTACGGCATCGGCGCGACCATGGCGCGCCGACTTTCCGTCGATGAGATGACGGTCGTGCCGGCGCCCTCGGCGTTTTCGCTCGCCGCGGCACGGCTCGGCTGGCCGCTTCAGGACGTCGAGACGATCTCGCTTCATGGCCGGCCTGTCTCGCTCATCGAGCCGCTGATTCAGCCGGGCGCACGGATCCTGGCGCTGACGGGCGGCGCGGCGACGGTGCACGAGGTTGCTGCATGGCTGCGCGCCCGCGGCTATGGCGACAGCCGCCTGATCGTGCTCGAGCACATGGGCGGCGAGCGCGAGCGCATTGTCGAGGCGACCGCCCAGACGCTGGACATATCGGACCTTGCGGACTTCAACACTCTCGCAATTGCCTGTGTCGCCGACCCCGACGCGCCGCTGCGACCGCGCGTTCCCGGCCTTCCCGATGCGGCCTTCCGCCACGACGGGCAGCTCACCAAGCGTGAAGTGCGCGCCGTCACTCTGGCTGCGCTCGGCCCGGTGCCCGGCGCATGCCTGTGGGATGTCGGGGCCGGCTGCGGCTCGGTCGCCATCGAATGGCTGCGCACGGCGCGCGGCGCGACCGCCATTGCGTTCGAACGGGTGCCGGAGCGCCTCGCCATGATTGCCGACAACGCCGCCGCCTTGGGTGTTCCGCAATTGCAGGTCGTCTCCGGCGAGGTGCCGGGTGCCCTCGACGGTCAGCCCACCCCGGCCGCGGTCTTTGTCGGCGGCGCCGTTTCCGACTTAGATGTAATGGAGAAGGCGTGGGGCGTGCTACCGACCGGCGGGCGCCTCGTCGCCAATGCTGTCACGCTGGAAGGCGAGCGCGCGCTGATCGACCGTCATGCTGCCCATGGCGGGGAGCTCGTGCGCATCGAGGTGTGTCACTCGGTCGAAGTGGGCGGCAAGCGTGCACTAAGACCCCGCATGGCGGTCACCCAATGGCGGATGACCAAGCCATGACCGGGGCCGGCACGCTCTACGGCATCGGCGTCGGCCCGGGCGATCCCGAACTCATGACGCTCAAGGCGGCGCGCCTCGTGGCAGCCGTCCCGGTCATCGCCTATCCGGCGGCCAACGGGCAGGCGAGCCTGGCCCGCGCGATCGCCGCCGCCCATATCCGGCCCGCGGCCGAAGAGATCGCCATTGACCTGCCGATGCAGACCGATCGCGCCCCGGCAAGGGCCGCCTATGCCGCCGCCGCCGGACAGATCACGCGGCAACTTGCCGCCGGCCGCGACGTCGCCGTCCTCTGTGAAGGTGATCCCTTCTTCTATGGGAGCTTCATGTATCTCTTCGCTCTGCTCGCCGTGGACTACCGAAGCGAGGTGGTGCCCGGCGTGACCTCGCTCAGCGCGTGTGCGGCCGCCCTCGCCCGGCCGCTGGTCGCGCGCAACGAGGTCCTGAAGGTGCTGCCGGCGCCCCTGCCGGCGGAGAGGCTCGAGGCCGAACTGCGAACCACCGAGGCCGCCGCGATCGTCAAGGTCGGCCGCCACTTCGACAAGGTCTGCGCCGTGCTGCGCCGGCTCGGCCTTGCCGGCCAATCCGCGGTGATCTCGGCCGCCACTCGTAACGATGAGCGCGTCGCCCCGCTGGAGGCTATTCCGGACGGTGAGCGGCCCTACTTCTCGACCATCCTCGTCTATGCGGGGCAGGAGGGATGGTGAAACCGGCGATCATCGTGCTCGGCCCGTCAGGGCTCGATATTGCGCGCCGGCTGTCCGAGCGGGTCGAGGGTGCCGAGGTCCACGGCCTAGCGGATCGCGTCTCGGCGGTGGAGGTCTCGTTTACGGCGACGACGGAGCACATTGCCGCGCTTTTCAAGGCGGGCCGTCCGATCATCGGCGTCTGCGCCGCCGGCATTCTGATCCGCGCCATCGCCTCGCATCTTGCCGACAAGGCGGCCGAACCGCCGGTCCTCGCCATTGCCGAGGACGGTTCCGCCGTGGTGCCGCTCATCGGCGGCCATCGCGGGGCTAACGATCTCGCGCGGCGGATCGCAGACGGCCTCGGCATACCGCCGGCGATCACCACGGCCGGCGAGCTCCGTCTCGGCGTTGCGCTCGACGCGCCGCCCGAGGGCTGGCGGCTCGCCAATCCCGAGGATGCCAAATCGGTCATGGCGCGGCTGATCGCCGGTGCGCCGGTGCGCCTGGAGGGCGACCTGCCCTGGCTCGATAAGGAGGCGCTGCCAGCTTCGCAGGGGCAAGCGCACGCCATGTCCCTCCTCGCCACCGAGCAGACACGGCCCGGCGGGCCGGACCGCCTTGTCTATCACCCGCAGACGCTGGCGCTCGGCGTCGGCTGCGAGCGCGGTTGCGCGCCCGAGGAACTGTTCGCTCTCGTGGAGCGGAGCCTGGCGGCGGCCGGCCTGGCGCTGCAATCGGTGGCGCTTGTCGCCTCCCTCGACCTCAAGGCCGACGAGCCGGCGGTGCATGCGCTTGCCGGCGATCTCGGCGTGCCGGCCCGTTTCTTCGATGCTGAGAGGCTGAACGAGGAGGCCCCCCGGCTCAGGAACCCGTCCGAGGCGGTCGCCCGCGAGGTCGGCTGCCCAGGTGTCGCCGAAGGGGCGGCGTTGGCAGCGGCCGGCGCCGACGGCGAACTGATCGTCGAGAAGGCGAAATCGGCGCGGGCGACCTGCGCCATCGCGCGGGCGTCGGCGCCGATTATGGCAATGGCGGTGGGCCGGGCGCGCGGCCGGCTCAGCGTCGTCGGCCTTGGCCCCGGCGAGCCGGACTGGCGCAGCCCGGAAGCGACACAACTTCTGTCGGCGGCCACCGATTGGGTCGGCTATGGCCTCTATCTCGACCTCGCCGCCGACCTCGCCATCGGCAAGGCTGAGCACCGCTTTGATCTCGGCGCCGAGGAGGCCCGGGTGCGCCACGCGCTTCGATTGGCTGGCGAGGGTCGGGACGTGGCGCTGGTCTGCTCGGGCGATGCCGGCATCTACGCCATGGCGTCGCTAGTCTTCGAGGTTCTGGACGATCTTCCGGCGAGCGATCCCGCGCGCCGCGCCGAGATCGTGGTCGTGCCCGGAATCTCCGCCTTTCAGGCCGCCGCGGCCCGTGCCGGCGCGCTGATCGGGCACGATTTCTGCGCGATCTCCCTGTCCGATCTGATGACGCCGTGGCCGGTCATCGAGGCCCGAGTCCGGGCCGCTGCGGAGGGCGATTTCGTGATCGCCTTCTATAACCCTCGCTCGCGCAACCGGCAGGATCACCTGGCCCGCGCACTCGACATTCTGAGGAAGCAGCGCCCGCCCGAAACGCCGGTAATCGTTGCCAATAGTCTCGGCCGGCCGGAGGAAGGCGTCTCTGTCCAGCCGCTGGGCGACTTCGATCCCGCGATTGTCGACATGCTGACCGTGGTCCTGGTCGGCGCGTCGACGAGTCGGCGCTTCGAGACCGGCGACGGGAGGGTTTGGGCCTATACCCCGCGCGGCTACGAAGCCAGGAGAAGGGCAGCCGAATGACCGTCTACTTCATCGGTGCCGGGCCCGGCGCCCCCGATCTCATCACCGTACGCGGCCTCCGGCTGATCGAGCGCTGCCCGGTCTGCCTCTATGCCGGCTCGCTGGTGCCGGCCGAGGTGGTCGCCGCCGCGCCAGCCGGGGCCCGCGTCATCGACACCGCGCCGCTCCATCTCGACGAAATCATGGCCGAGATAGCGAGCGCCCACGCGGCCGGCCATGACGTTGCCCGTGTGCATTCGGGCGATCCTTCGCTTTACGGTGCCGTCGCCGAGCAGATGCGCCGGCTCGACGAACTCGGCATTGACTACGAGGTGGTGCCCGGCGTGCCGGCCTTCGCGGCCGCCGCCGCCTCGCTTAAGACCGAGCTCACCGTGCCGGAGATCGCCCAGACGGTGATCCTCACCCGCACCGCCATGAAGGCTTCGGCCATGCCGCCGGGCGAGGAGCTGGAGACGCTTGCCCGATCCGGCGCGACCCTGGCGATCCACCTGTCGGTGCGTAATCTTGCCGCCGTGCGCCGGGCGCTCGAGCCCCATTACGGCGCCGATTGCCCGGCGATCGTCGCCTACCGGGCGACCTGGCCGGACGAGCGGATCATTCGCGGCACCCTCGCCGACATTCAGGCCAAGTGCCGGGCGGCCAAGATCACCCGCACCGCGCTGGTGCTCGTCGGGCCGGTCTTCGCGGCGCGCGACTTCCGCGATTCCGCGCTCTATGATGCCGCCCACCAGCACATCCTGCGCCACCGGAAGACCGCGCATGGCTGAGCCGTTACCGCTCCAGCATCTCCAGTATGGCCGCCACGTCGGGCGCGGTCGGCACGGGCGGCTTGTGCGGCCGCGCCACCATGATCACCGGCAGGCCGAGGCCGCGCGCCGCCATCAGCTTGGCCACGGTGGCGGTGCCGCCGGCATTCTTGGTCACCAATATGTCGATCTGCCGCTCCCTGAGGAGGCGATGCTCGTCGTCGGGCGTGAAGGGCGGACGGGCCAGGAGGAGTTCGGCGTGGTGAGGCGGCGGCGCATCGGGTGCCTCGATCATCCGTGCCACGATCCTAATGTCGTCACGGGCCAGGAACGGCGCGATTTCCTGCCGCCCGACGGTGACGAGCGCGCGTGCGCCGGCGGGTATCGTTGCCGCGGCGTGCGCTATGTCGGGCACCTCGCGCCAGTTGTCGCCGGGCAGCGGGCGCCAGGGGGGGCGTTCGAGTCGCAGGCAGGGAATGCCGAGGGATGCGCACGCCTCGGCGGCGTTGGCCGAAATCGTCGCGGCGAAGGGGTGGGTCGCGTCGATGAGGAGCGCCACCTTCTCTTCCCGCAGATAGCAGCTGAGCCCCTGCGATCCGCCGAAGCCGCCGACGCGCACTTCGCCGGGGAGCTTCGCCGGCTCGGTGGTGCGGCCGGCGAGCGAGGTGACGACGCGGGTATGGGGGCGGCGGCAGAGCTCATCGGCAAGTCTGCGCGCTTCGCCCGTGCCGCCGAGGATCAGGATGGTTTCAGGGTGCGCGGCCAATGATCGCTCCCTTGCGGTCCACCACGATGACCTCCACCGCAACCGGCGCGCCCCTGAGTGTCGCCACTGCCGCCTCTTTGGCTTTCCCGGCGATGACGGGAGCGATGGCGACGCCCTCGGCGGCGGATAGCTCGAGGGCTTCGAGTGCGGTATTGGCGTTGCGGATACGCTGGCACAGGTCGGACGAGCCGCCCGCCTCGCCGGCGCGGTCGGCGAGCCAATTGAAATCGACCTGGCTGCGCCCCGAATGCAGATCGAGCATGCCCTGTCCGAGCTTCGTCAGCTTGGCGAACCCGCCGGCGATCGCCACCTTCGGCACCGGATGGGCACGCAGATATTTCAGCATTCCGCCGGCAAAGTCGCCCATGTCGATCAGCGCATGGTCTGGCAGGCCATACAGCGTCTTGACGGCGGCCTCGGAGGTCGATCCGGTGGCGCCGGCGATCCGGTCGAGGCCCTCGGCGCGGGCGACGTCGATGCCGCGATGGATCGAGTGGATCCAGGCCGAGCAGGAAAAGGGATGCACGACCCCGGTTGTGCCGAGGATCGAGATGCCGCCCGTAATGCCGAGCCGCGGGTTCCAGGTCTTCTCCGCCA
>SKQW01000197.1 GCA_007118805.1 Rhodobiaceae bacterium
TCATCGCCGCGATGTTCTCGTAGGTCCATTCGCGCGGGTGGACCTTCTGCTCCATCGCCGCGTTCTCCGCCGGCAGGCCGAAGGCGTCCCACCCCATGGGGTGCATGACATTGAAGCCGCGGGCGCGCTTGTAGCGCGCCACGACGTCCCCCATCACATAGTTGCGGCCATGGCCGATATGGATCTTGCCCGAGGGATAGGGAAACATTTCGAGCACGTAGTATTTCGGCCGCGGATCGTCGTTGTCCGCCTCGAAGACCCGCTCCTCGTCCCAGACCCGCTGCCATCTGGCCTCGGAATCGCGCGGATTGTAGCGTTCCACTGTCATTGTCCGTTGATGTCCCGACAGGCGTGGCCCGGCTGCCACGGCCGGCGGACTGTCACCAGAAATGGCTGTTCCGGTCAACCGCCTGATCCGGCGGCATCTTGGCCGGCATCGGTAATGGTGTCGTCGCCCGGCGCGGGAGCGGTTCGGTTTCCGTTCAGATCGAAGCGCCGCCGCTTCCACGGGCGCCAGCGCTTGGGCACCGGGCGCCGTTCCACTCTCCGGTCATGCCCGCGCTCTGTCGCGGGCATCCACGCCTTTCCGGCAATTGCGTCCTGTGCGAGGTTTCGTGGATGGCCGGGACAGAGCCCGGCCATGACGTGTGCGTGGCAACCGCGGCGCTCATCGTCGCCAGCTCTGTCCGGAGGCACGGCCCTAGCTGGATGCCCGCTTTCGCGGGCATGAGCGGACTACGGGACGGCCCTGCCACAGCCCGCCCATCCCCGCGGAAGCGGAATCCAGAAACCGCAGGCAAATCAAGCTCAAGCCTCCGCGACACAAGGCGGGGCGTGTCCTATCCCCCCGTCATGCGCGCTGCGTCGCGGGCCTCCACGGTTTTCCGGCGACGGCGCCTCGTCGGCCAACCGCGGCTCGGCTTCGAGACCCGCACTGGCGTGGACCGCCCGGATCAACCGCGGTAGCGACATCGCTCACCAAATGCGGCCTCGATATTGAGCACGGCGATATTGACAAGCCTGTCTGCCCGGCGCACTTCCTTGCCGGCTCGAACCGCCCCCGAGCCGACGCCACCTTGGAAGCAACCGTCATGCCCGCCGCCGACCGCCTCACCGATATCGGCAACCGCATCGCGGCCGCGGCGAAGGCGGCCGGGCGCGCGCCGGGCGAGGTCACGCTGGTCGCCGTGTCGAAGACCTTCGGGCCGGCCGAGATCGAGCCGGCGATCGCGGCGGGCCAGCGCGTCTTCGGCGAGAACCGGGTGCAGGAGGCAGCCGGCAAATGGCCCGCCCTCAAGGACCGCCACCCGGACATCGAGCTGCATCTGGTCGGCCCGCTCCAGACGAACAAGGCGCGTGACGCCGTCGCCCTGTTCGACGTCATCCAATCCGTCGACCGCGAGCGGATCGCCGCAGCGCTGGCCAAGGAAATGGACCGCCTGGACCGTCGCCCCGGCCTTCTCGTACAGGTCAATACCGGTGCCGAGCCGCAGAAGGCGGGCGTACTGCCGGAGGACACCGACGCCTTTGTCGCCCGCTGCCGCGAGACGCACGGGCTCGCCATCCGCGGCCTGATGTGCATTCCCCCGATCGACGAGCCGCCGGCGCCGCATTTCGCGCTGCTCGCCAAGATCGCCCGGCGGCTGGGGCTGGCCGAGCTCTCGATGGGCATGAGCGCCGATTTCGAGACCGCGATCGCCCATGGCGCGACCATGGTGCGGGTCGGCACCGCAATTTTCGGGGAACGGGAGACACCGGTTTGACCAGGCGAACAATCCCCATGCGCAGCCTGCTGGCCGCCCTCCTGCCAGCGATGCTGCTGGTGCTCGCCGCACTGCCGGCGCGCGGCGGGCCGGCCCTCGTCTTCGAGCCGGAAACCGGCGCGGTGCTGCACGCCCATGAGCCGTTCCAGCGCTGGCATCCGGCGTCACTTACCAAGCTGATGACGCTTTACATCCTATTCGATGACATCGAGCGCGGCGAATTGCGGCTCAAGACGCCGGTTGTCGTGTCGGATCGGGCCGTCGCCATCGGCGCCAACACCATGGGCTGGCCGGCTGGCACCGAGATCGAGCTCGGCGAGGCGATCACCATCCTGACCACCAAATCCGCCAACGACATCGCGGTTGCGGTGGCCGAAGCGGCCGCCGGCAGTGAGGCCGCGTTCGTTACCCGAATGAACGAGACGGCGGCGCGACTCGGTATGCGCGACACGCGCTTTGCCAACCCGCACGGTTTGCACGATCCCGGCCAGTACATGACGGCGCGCGACATCGCGGTGCTGAGCCGGGCCATGATCCAGCGCTTTCCGCGCTTCATGCCCAGCTTCGCGGTCGCCGAGGGCCGGGTGCGGGGCGAAGAGGTGCGCGGCCACAACCAGCTGCTCGGCCGGTTCGAGGGCGCCGACGGCCTCAAGACCGGCTATGTCTGCGCGGCGGGCTGGAATATCGCCGCCAGCGCCACCCGTGGCGGGCGACAGCTTGTCGCCATCGTGCTCGGGGGCCTGCGCGAGGGGCACCGCGAAGAGATCGCCGGCGACTTCCTGGAGGCGGGCTTTTCGGGCGAGCTGCGCGGCACCGGCCTGACGCTGGGCGACCTGGCGCGGCCCGAAACTGCGGGGGAGCCGGTGAACATGCGGCCCTATGTCTGCGAGGGCCAGACGCCGCCGGCCCGGCTTGCCAGCTTCGGGCGCAGCCAGGCGCCGCTGCCGCGTCCCCGGCCGCAGGACTGACAAGGCCCGCCGGCCCTGTCCGCCTAACGCGGCTCGTCGAGGGCCAACAAGGCATGGCGCGCCTGTTCGAACTCCCCGGTCATCAACTGCAGGCGCTCGGCCAGATGATGGCGCATGGCGATGGCCACGTCCGGATACTCGGTCAGGACCCGGCGCACGGCGCGCCGCGGGATCGACCGTAGGCTGCAGGATTCGAGGGCCTCAGCGGTGACCGGCCGCACTGTGTGGCAGACCAGCGCCAGCTCTCCCAACAGCGTGCCGGGGCCCACCGTGCCCTTGTCGATGGGGCCATCCTCGCCCTTGACGGACAGCCCGATCCGCCCGGTGACCAGGAGAAATCCGCTGACCGCCGGGGCGCCCTCCTCGAACAGCACTGCGCCGGGCATGATCTGGATCGGCTCGGCCGAGAACGCGACGAGCCGCAACTGGTCATCGGTGAATGCCGCAAAGAGCGGAAGCTCGCGAAGGATGGCGACGTCAGCGTCGAGGCTCACCGGCGCGCGGCTCCCGGCACCAGCTTGTAGCCGCCGGCCTCGGTGACCAGCAGCTCGGCATTCGACGGATCGCGCTCGATCTTCTGGCGAAGCCGATAGATATGGGTCTCCAGCGTATGGGTCGTCACGCCGGCATTGTAGCCCCAGACCTCGCTCAAGAGCACATCGCGCCCGATGACTGTCTCGCCGGCCCGGTAGAGATATTTGAGGATCGCCGCCTCCTTCTCGGTCAGCCGGATGCGCGAGCCGGTCTCGGTCAGCAACAGCTTCTGGCCCGGCTTGAAGGTGTAGGGGCCGATGGTGAAGACGGCGTCCTCGCTCTGCTCGTGCTGGCGCAGATGGGCGCGGATGCGCGCCAGCAGCACCGAGAACCGGAACGGCTTGACGACGTAATCATTGGCCCCGGCCTCCAGGCCGAGGATCGTGTCGGAATCCGAGTCATGTCCGGTCAGGATGATGATGGGGCTGCGAAACCCGTGCTTGCGCAAGAGCTTGCACGCTTCGCGCCCGTCCATGTCGGGCAATCCCACATCGAGCAGCATGAGATCGACGCGTTCGGAGCCGACGCGCTGCATCGCCTCCTTGGCGGTCTCGGCCCCGGCCGCCTCGAATTCCTCATGGGGTGCGATCTGCTCGATCAGCGCCTCGCGCAGATCGGCATCATCCTCAACAATCAGGATACGCTTGGCACTTGCCATCCAGCCTTCCCCGGACTCGCCAGCTCAGCCCTGCTATTTAGACCATGGACCGCGGCAGGAACAGAGCACGCTCCGTTTAGGATAAGTCTAACACGCCAAGGAAGTTCAATGTCACCGGGGGTATCATTGCTTTATGTGCATACCCGCCCCGGCTGTCCCAGCCAGGGCCGGCTCATGGCCGGGGGGCTCACCATCCCCTGCGCGCTTGGGCGTAGCGGCACGACACGGCGCAAGCGCGAGGGCGATGGCGCAACGCCGATCGGCACATTCGGATTGCGCCGCCTCTATTATCGGCCCGACCGCGTTGCCCGCCCGGCCACCGCCCTGCCGGCCGAGCCGATCACGCCGTGGCTCGGCTGGTCCGACGATCCGCGCGATGCGCGCTATAATGCGGCGGTGCCGCTGCCGAGCCGGTTTGGCCACGAATTCCTGTGGCGGACCGACCAGCTCTACGACTACCTCATCGTGCTCGGCTACAATGACCGGCCGGCGCTGCGGCCCCTGGGCAGCGCGATTTTTTTGCACCTGGCGCGCGATGACCTGGCGCCGACGGAAGGCTGCGTGGCGATTGCCCGTGACGCCATGCGCCGGCTCGTGCCGCGCCTTGGGCCCGGGACGCAGCTCGTGGTGCGTGGCTGACGCCGGGCGGCGGCGATGGGGCGACGGTCATCCTGTCGTGTGGATCACCGCGCGGCCGTGCGCGCCGTGCCTTCGGCGACGAAGGCGATGCGGACCAGCTCCGAGAGGCTGCCGGCCTGGAGCTTGGTCATGACATTGGCCCGGTAGATCTCAACGGTGCGTGGGCTGATTCCCAGATCATGGGCGATGGTCTTGTTGGGGTGGCCCTCAACCAGGCCGTTGAACACCTCGCGTTCGCGCGGCGTCAGCGTGGCGATGCGCGTCAGCAACGCCTCCCGGTCGCCGTCTTCCCGGCGCTCTTCGCCACGGCAGGTGAGCGCCGTGCGAACCGCGTTGAGCAGGCTCTCATCGTCGAACGGCTTCTCGATGAAATCGAAGGCGCCAAGCTTCATCGCCTCGACGGCCAGCGGCACATCGCCATGGCCGGTAATCACGATGGCCGGCAGGTCCGGACCGTCCGACTTGAGGCGCTTGAGGAGCTCGATGCCGCTCATGCCAGGCATCCGGACATCGCTCACGATACACCCCTCGACCGTGTCGCGCGGCACCGCAGCAAAAAACGCCTCGGCGCCGTCATAGGGCGCGGCCTCAAGACCGGATGTGGTCAGCAGGAAGACGATCGAGTCCCGCAGCGCCTCGTCGTCGTCGATAACGTACACCATGGCGGCATCATCGGTCACCGTCACCTCCACGAAATTGTCGCCGGCGGGCCGCGTGGACAGCATCCGTTTGCGCCGCGACACGGCCGCCGCGCCCGGCTGCCGCCGCCGCACTCCGGCGTCCCGGCGCAGGGCAGGCGATTCCAGCCCATGCCCGTTCTTGCCCCGCGATGCGAGATCGCGCAACCGTATTCCTCTGTCAAAAGCCGCATGAAGCAGGCCAAGCGACGCCCATCATTGCCGTGGCTCCCCCCGATCGCAAGGTCCATCGGGTGGTCGAAGAGCGCCGCCACGCCGGCCGGCGCACCGTCCCGGTGCGGTGGGGCGATGCCGACTACGTACTATCCCTTAAGGATCATATCGAATTACGCGGCCCCGCGAAGGTCTCTATGGTCTCGTCAAGAGCTACGGAGACCAAGGGATCACGACCGATGCTGTCATACGCCGTTTCGACCAACCTGCGCGCTCCCTCAATCGTCAATGACCCCTGGACGCCGCTTGGCATCATTGTCTCGGCCGCCCGCAACGCAGAAATCTTCGCCGAAGGTGACCATGTGGAGAAGGTCTACAAGGTCATCCACGGCGCGGTCCGCATCACCAAGCTGATGGCGGACGGGCGGCGGATCATCACCGGGTTCCACCTTCCTGGCGAGTTCTTCGCGCTGGAGTCCGGCTCGGTACACAGGTTTTCCGCCGAGGCCGTGGCCGAGTCCACCCTGCTCGCCATTCCCCGCAAGGCGATAGTGGCAAAAGCATCGCAGGACGGCGCTCTGTCGAGCCAGCTGTGGACCATGGCGGGCGCCTCGCTCGACCGGGCCCAGGAGCACATGCTGCTACTCGGCCGCAAGAACGCGGTGGAGCGGGTCGCGACCTTTCTGCTCGACATGGCGGCCCGTACCGGCACCGACATCGACATGCCCTTGCCGATGTCACGTCAGGACATCGCCGACTTCCTCGGCCTGACCATCGAAACCGTATCCCGCACCCTGACCCAACTGGAGCGTGACGGCGACATCGCCCTGTCGGGCGCCCGCAAGGTCACGCTCACGAACCGCAAACGGCTGTTGCACCTGGAAGGCTGAGCCGCCCCTCCTCCCCCGGCTCCCTCCGGCCAGCACCAGTCGTTCCCTTCCCCGCCGTCCGGCCCCTTGCGGCCGGGCGGGGAAGGCGCGGTGGCCGGCAGCGCCCGGTCCCCAGTTGTCCGCACTCCCGCGACCCCGTATGACACGGGGGCCAAGAGGGACGCGACCGACACGGGGAA
>SKQW01000163.1 GCA_007118805.1 Rhodobiaceae bacterium
GCCGACCAGATGGTGCGCGGCGTGGTGCAGTTGCCCAACGGTTCGGGGCGCTCGGTACGGGTTGCGGTGTTCGCGAAGGGCGACAAGGCCGAGGAGGCCAAGGCGGCCGGTGCCGACATTATTGGTGCCGAGGACCTTGTCGAAACGATCCAGCAGGGCCAGATTGGCTTCGACAAATGCATCGCGACGCCCGATATGATGCCGCTGGTCGGCCGGCTGGGCAAGATACTCGGTCCGCGCGGTCTCATGCCCAACCCCAAGGTTGGCACGGTAACCAACGACGTCGCCGAGGCGGTTGCTGCGCAGAAGGGCGGCGCGGTGGAGTTTCGGGTCGAGCGTGCTGGCATCATTCATGGCGGCGTCGGCAAGGTGAGCTTCAACGAGACTCAGCTAGCGGAAAACATTCGCGCTTTCGTTGACGCCGTGAACCGGGCCAAGCCCGCCGGCGCGAAAGGGAATTATCTGCAGCGCATCGCCATCGCGTCGACGATGGGGCCTGGGCTGCGCATTGAGCTGTCGAGCGTGCTGAACGCCTGACGGCAACGTGCTGTTTGAGTTTCGCCCGGCCAGCCGGGCGGAGGACGGGTCCGGAGGAGGATATCCGCCGGACCCATTGTCCTGTCCGAGACTGCAGGTGCCGTAAGGCCTAAGCCCCGCGTGGGGCCTGCATAGACGGGAGAGAACCGAATTTCGCCGGCCCGGTTCGGGCCGGTCCGGTTCGAACCTCGTTTGACCTTGACGGGCCCGAGTGCCGTCGGGGCGGGACAGGAGCGAGAGGTCGTTCGCACTGGTCCCGTTCTCGTGCCGGGGCGGGCGGCAAGGCAAACGGCGGTGGCGCTGCTGCCGCCAGAGTGGAGAAAGCAGGTGGATAGAGCCGAAAAGAAGGAGTTCGTCGCTTCGCTCCACGAGGTGTTCAGCAACACCAGCGTGGTCGTCGTGGCGCACTATTCGGGTCTTTCGGTCAGCGAAATGACGGCGCTTCGCCGTCGCATGCGCGATGCCGGAGGGGCCCTCAAAGTGGCCAAGAATCGCCTCGCCAAGCTCGCTTTAGAGGGGACCGAGATGGGCCATATGGCCGATCTCATGCGGGGGCCGACTGTCCTTGCCTATTCGGACGATCCGGTCACTGCACCCAAGGTTGCCGTCGACTTCGCCAGGACGAACCAGAAACTGGTGATTATCGGCGGGGCAATGGGGCCGACCCCCCTCGACGCCGAAGGCGTCAAATCCTTGGCGACCCTGCCTTCGCTCGACGAGTTGCGGGCGAAGCTGGTCGGCATGATTCAGACGCCGGGTACTCGGGTCGCGCAGGTGCTGCAGGCGCCGGCCGGTCAGGTGGCCCGGGTTCTCAACGCCTATGCGGAAAAGGGCGAAGCGGCCTGAGGCCGTTCCATTCAGTGGTTCGAATCGAAAGGAAGTAACTAATGGCTGATCTTGCGAAGATCGCGGACGAATTGTCCAACCTCACCGTCCTCGAGGCCGCCGAGCTGTCGAAGATGTTGGAGGAGAAGTGGGGCGTTTCGGCGGCCGCGCCGGTGGCCGTTGCTGCTGCTGGTGGTGCGCCGGCGGGCGAAGCTGAGGCTGCCGAGGAGCAGACCGAATTCGACGTTATCCTGACCAGCGCCGGTGCGCAGAAGATCAATGTGATCAAGGAAGTGCGCGGCATTACGGGGCTTGGACTCAAGGAGGCCAAGGATCTAGTCGAGGGCGCGCCGAAGCCGGTGAAGGAAGGCATTGCCAAGGAAGAGGCCGAGGAGATCAAGAAGAAGCTCGAGGATGCAGGCGCATCAGTCGAGTTGAAGTGACGTGATGCGGCCCCGGCCGCAGCATTTCGCCGGAGCGGCGGGCATCGACCGGGCCGCTCCGGGCATCTCAACGAGGCGAGGTCCCAATCCGGCAGGTGTGGGTGCGCCAAGATGACAGGGAGGCGAGGGAGCGGAGTGATTGTCGGTTTGCCGGTAGTCGTTCTGACCGTCGCCGAATTCGTTTCGCCGCGGCCGCAGGGCCGCCATGAGGGCAAGACGGCTTGCCCGAACGCCCGTTTGGCACGCAACCACAAACGTGCCCGCACGGGCCTTCCGGCGAGCCGTATGACAGATTACGAGGAGCGACAATGGCGCAGAGCTTCACCGGCCGCAAGCGCGTTCGCAAGTTTTTTGGTCAGATCCGCGAGGTGGCGCCCCTGCCCAATCTGATCGAGGTCCAGAAGGCGTCCTACGATCATTTTCTGCAGGTTGACGAGCCTGAGGGCGGCCGGACCGAGGAGGGGCTTCAGGCCGTCTTCCAGTCGGTGTTCCCGATCAAGGATTTTGCCGAAACCGCCCAGCTCGACTTCGTCAGCTACGAGTTCGAGCCGCCGAAATACGATGTCGACGAATGTCGTCAGCGGGGCATGACCTATGCCGCGCCGCTCAAGCTGACATTGCGGCTGATCGTCTTCGATGTGGATGACGACACTGGTGCGCGCTCGGTGAAGGACATCAAGGAGCAGGACGTCTACATGGGCGACATGCCGCTCATGACGCTGAACGGCACCTTCATCATCAACGGAACCGAGCGTGTCATCGTCTCCCAGATGCACCGTTCCCCGGGCGTGTTCTTCGATCACGACAAGGGCAAGACCCATTCCTCGGGCAAGCTGCTGTTCGCCGCCCGCATCATTCCCTATCGCGGCTCGTGGCTCGACATCGAATTCGACGCCAAGGACATCGTGCATGTGCGGATCGATCGACGCCGCAAGCTGCCGGTGACGACGCTGCTCATGGCCCTTGGGCTCGATGGCGAGGAGATAATCAACACCTTCTACAACCGCATTGAGCTCGTTCGGGCCAAGGATGGATGGCGCCGGCCGTTCGATCCCTCGAAGATGCGTGGCGTCAAGGCGCAAACCGACCTGGTCGATGCCGACAGCGGCGAGGTGATCGTCGAGGCGGGCCGCAAGCTTACCGTACGCAAGGCGCGCGAGCTTACGGAAAAGGGGCTCAAGGCGCTCAAGATCAGTGATGAGGAAGTGGTCGGGCACTATCTCGCGGAGGATATGGTCAACCCCGAAACCGGCGAGGTCTATGCCGAGGCCGGCGACGAGATCTCCGCGGCGACGCTGGCCACGTTGGCCGACAACGGCTTCAAGGCGCTGCCGATCCTCGATATCGACCATGTCAACACCGGCGCCTTCATCCGGAACACTCTGGCGCTCGACAAGAACGAGGCGCGCGAGGAGGCCCTGTTCGACATCTACCGCGTTATGCGTCCGGGCGAGCCGCCCACGATCGAGGCGGCCGAGGCGATGTTCCAGTCGCTGTTCTTCGACCCCGAGCGTTACGATCTGTCGGCGGTCGGACGGGTGAAGATGAATATCCGCCTTGAGCTCGATTGCCCCGATACGGTGCGCACCTTGCGCAAGGAGGACATCCTTGCCGTCATCAAGACGCTGGTCGAGCTGCGCGAGGGCAAGGGGGAGATCGACGATATCGACCATCTTGGCAATCGCCGCGTGCGATCCGTCGGTGAGTTGATGGAGAACCAGTACCGAATCGGCCTGCTGCGCATGGAGCGGGCGATCAAGGAGCGCATGTCGTCGGTCGAAATCGACACGGCGATGCCGCAGGATCTGATTAATGCCAAGCCGGCAGCCGCGGCGGTCCGCGAGTTCTTTGGCTCCTCGCAGCTGTCGCAGTTCATGGACCAGACCAATCCGCTGAGCGAGATAACGCACAAGCGGCGCCTGTCGGCACTCGGCCCGGGCGGGCTGACGCGTGAGCGTGCGGGCTTCGAGGTGCGCGACGTCCACCCGACGCATTACGGGCGCATCTGTCCGATCGAGACGCCGGAAGGCCCGAATATCGGTCTGATTAACTCGCTGGCGACATTCGCCAGGGTCAACAAATACGGCTTCATCGAGACCCCGTATCGCGAGGTCAAGGACGGCCAGGTCACGGACAAGGTGGTCTATCTCTCCGCTATGGAGGAAACCCGCCATCACATCGCCCAGGCGAACGCCCAGCTCGACGACGAGGGGCGTTTCTCCGAGGAGCTGGTGGTCGCCCGCTTTGGCGGCGACGTCATGATGGTCGCCCGCGACAAGGTCGACTATATGGACGTCTCGCCCAAGCAGCTCGTCTCGGTCGCGGCGGCGCTGATTCCGTTCCTTGAGAACGACGACGCCAACCGGGCGCTTATGGGCTCCAACATGCAGCGTCAGGCCGTGCCACTGGTTCGGGCGGAGGCGCCGCTCGTGGGCACGGGCATGGAATCGGTCGTCGCCCACGATTCGGGTGCGGCAATCTCGGCACGCCGGACAGGGGTCGTCGATCAGGTCGACGCCACCCGCATCGTCATCCGGGCGACCGAGGACGTCGCGCCTGGCCGTTCCGGTGTCGATATCTACCGCCTCATGAAGTTCCAGCGCTCCAATCAGAATACCGCAATCAACCAGCGGCCTCTGGTGCGTGTCGGCGATGTGGTGGAACGAGGCGATATCATCGCTGACGGACCGTCCACCGATCTCGGCGAGTTGGCGCTCGGGCGCAATGTGCTCGTCGCCTTCATGCCGTGGATGGGCTACAACTTCGAAGATTCCATCCTGCTCTCGGAGCGGGTGGTGCGCGACGACGTGTTCACCTCGATCCATATCGAGGAATTCGAGGTGATGGCCCGCGACACCAAGCTGGGCCCCGAGGAGATTACCCGCGACATTCCGAATGTCTCCGAGGAGGCGCTGAGGAACCTCGACGAGGCGGGCATCGTCTATATTGGGGCAGAGGTTGCGGCCGGCGATATTCTGTGCGGCAAGATTACGCCGAAGGGCGAGAGCCCGATGACGCCGGAGGAGAAGCTTCTGCGTGCGATTTTCGGCGAGAAGGCGTCAGATGTTCGCGACACCTCGCTCCGGGTGCCGCCGGGCGTTCAGGGTACGGTGGTTGAGGTTCGCGTCTTCAACCGGCACGGCGTCGACAAGGATGAGCGGGCGATCGCCATCGAGCGCGAGGAGATCGAGCAACTCGCCAAGGACCGCGACGACGAGCAGGCAATTCTCGACCGCAACGTGTTCGGCCGTCTTGCCGAGATGCTAATCGGCAAGACCGTGGCGAGCGGTCCGAAGGGCATCAAGAAGGGTGACGAGATCACCCGCGAGATGCTGGACGACCTGCCGCGTGCGCATCTGTGGCAGCTTGGCCTCGACGACGAAGCGGCGATGGCCGAGGTTGAGGCGCTGCGCAAGCAGTATGATGAGTCCAAGAAGCGGCTTGAGCAGCGGTTCCTGGACAAGGTTGAGAAGCTGCAGCGCGGTGATGAGTTGCCGCCGGGCGTGATGAAGATGGTCAAGGTCTTCGTCGCGGTGAAGCGCAAGATCCAGCCGGGCGACAAAATGGCCGGCCGGCACGGCAACAAGGGCGTCATCAGCCGCATCGTGCCGATCGAAGACATGCCGTTCCTCGAGGACGGGACCCATGTCGATATCGTGCTCAACCCCCTTGGCGTGCCGAGCCGCATGAATGTGGGGCAGATTCTGGAGACCCATCTGGGCTGGGCCTGCGCGGGCCTCGGCAAACAGATCGGCCGGGCGGTGGAAGCCTATCGGGGCAATCAGGACGTCGGTCAGCTCAAGGAGGTGGTCGGCCGAATCTACGGCAAGGACGAGACGATCGAGTCTCTGGACGAGGCCGGATTGGTCGAGCTGGGCGGCAATCTGGCCAATGGCGTCCCTGTGGCGACCCCGGTCTTCGACGGTGCCAATGAGGGCGACATCGTGCAGATGCTGGAGCAGGCGGGGCTCGACAGTTCGGGGCAGGTCACGCTCAGCGACGGGCGGACCGGCGAGCCCTTCGACCGGCCGGTGACGGTGGGCTATATCTATATGCTCAAGCTTCACCATCTGGTCGATGACAAGATCCACGCCCGCTCGATCGGCCCGTACAGCCTTGTCACGCAGCAACCGCTGGGCGGCAAGGCGCAGTTCGGGGGACAGCGCTTCGGTGAGATGGAGGTGTGGGCTCTGGAAGCCTACGGTGCCGCCTATACCTTGCAGGAAATGCTGACGGTGAAGTCGGACGATGTTGCCGGCCGCACCAAGGTCTACGAGGCGATTGTCCGCGGTGACGACACCTTCGAGGCCGGCATCCCCGAATCCTTCAACGTGCTGGTTAAGGAGATGCGTTCGCTCGGCCTGAATGTTGAACTCACAGCCAGCCGGCCGCCGCGCAGCGCGCCGCCGGCCGGTCCCATGCTGCCGCCGCCATCGGAGGCCGCCGAGTAATGACCGCGCAAATGGTCGTTTCCGGTTATCGCTGAGCTATCGTCCCCGCTGTCTCGTGCCCGACCGGCACCAAGACGGCCCAAAGGGAGAAGGACATGAACCAAGAAGTCCTAAACCTGTTTAATCCCGCTGCTCCGCAGCAGACGTTCGATCAGATTCAGATCTCTCTCGCGAGCCCTGAGAAAATAAAGTCATGGTCGTTCGGAGAGATCAAAAA
>SKQW01000135.1 GCA_007118805.1 Rhodobiaceae bacterium
CCTTGCCAGTCTCGCGAAGCTGCGCTGTTGCTTGCTCGAAGCGCGCAGCGGCCCGGTTGAGGACGCCATCGATCTCCGACTCGATCTGGTTGCGCATCGACCGGTTGCGCGTGATCCGGGCCGGCAGGCCGATGAGCTCGGCCTTCAGCATGCCGATCCCGTATCGCCATGCGCTGCTCGATCTCGCGGCGGCGCACGGCCCGCAGATCATTGTCGCTGGCCGCCGCCGAGCGGCGCTCATCCAGATCGTCGCGATAGGCGATGTAGCCATGCACCACGCCGACCACCGTGTAGCGCCCGTGCCCGGCCCTCGGGATCCAGCCATCGGCGACCAGCTGCTGGAGCCGGCGCGGGCTGACCTTTATGAGCCGCGCCGCCACATCCATGGCGATCGTCGACGCCTCTCCCGAGCTCGATTGCGCGTCGGCCATCACCTTCGATTCCCGTTTTGGCGCAGTCGCTTAACGACTTGATGTCGTGGCGAAACGATGCCTCATCTGTGGCCATCGAAAGTTAGCCCCGACGCCGAAAAAGGCGCTCGGGGCTCGGGGTCGTAGGAGCGCCTGGATAGTCCGGGCGCATCTACTACGGAGCCCACACCATGAGACCCAAGCTTTCCGATTCCCAGCTCGTCGTGCTGTCGACCGCCTGCCAGCGGCCCGACGCCTACGTCCTTCCGGTCACGCTGACGCTCAAGGGCAACGCCATTGGCAATGTCCTCAAGAGCCTCATCACCAAGGGGCTGATCGAGGAAGTGCCCGGCCGACCCGATGACACGATCTGGCGCTACGGCGACGAGGGCGAGCCGCTCACGCTCCGCGCAACCTCGGCCGCGTTCGCGGCACTCGGCATCACGCCGGGTGACGCGCCACAGGGCGGCAACGAGGCACCAAGCGCCGAAGGCGCCGGCACGGATGCCGCCCCGCCCGAAGACGCGCCTGTGGCGCCCGCTGCGGCGGGTGTGCAATGGGCGCGGAAAGGCGACAAGCAGGCCAAGATGATCGAGATGCTTAAGGCGCCGGAGGGCGCCACGGTCAGCGAGATCGCGGAGCGCCTCGGTTGGCAGCCGCACACGACGCGCGCTGCCATCTCGACCCAGACCCGAAAGGCTGGGCTCGCCGTCACGAGCGAGAAGGTTGACGGCCGAGGGCGGGTCTACAAAGCCGCGTCCTGATTTCTCAAGGAGCGCCCCAATGCTACCGCCGCCTACGAAGGCGGCGGTATCACGTCGTGGCACACCGCATTCGAATAGCCTCGAACAATCGGCGCAGACAATAACTCCGCCCGATCGATACCAGCGTGAAGATGGCGCCGATGGCCAAGTTGTCGGTCAGGCTCACCTCAAGCCCGAACAGCGGAAACACCAGGAGCTGGGTGCCGACTGCCACGCAATAGCCGACCGCGACATTGGCGATCGACTCGACCAGCGACATCGCTCGCGACTGAGCATTGAGCCCGCACGCATCGACCTTGCCCTTGCCGGCATTAGACCGCTTTCGTATATGCTGGTAATATACGCTCATGCTCGACCTGGCTCGCATCCACGGCTTCGATTGGGACGACGGCAATCGCCGGAAAAGCGCCGATAAGCACGAGGTCACTCAAGCCGAGGCTGAGCAGGTATTCTTCAACGAGCCACTGCTCGTTCTGGCGGATGAGAAACACAGCATGGACGAGCCGCGCTTTCATGCATTGGGCCACACCGATGATGGCCGCCTCCTGCACATCAGCTTCACGCTGCGCGGCGATGGCCAGCTCATCCGCGTGATCTCAGCACGCGACATGCATCGCAAGGAGAAGAACCGCTATGCCCAGGAAACTTAAATCCATTCCCCGGTTTCGCAGCGAGGAGGAGGAACGCCAATTTTGGGAGACCCATGATTCCTCGGACTATGTCGACTGGAGCAAAGCCGAGCGCGTCCGCTTGCCCAATTTGAAGCCGTCGACATCGTCGATCTCGTTGCGCCTGCCCGTGACCTTGCTCGAACGCATCAAGGTCGCCGCCAACAAGCGCGACATGCCTTACCAGTCGCTGATCAAGGCGTGGCTGGCCGAGAAGGTCGATGCCAAATGATGCATGCGGTTCACGCCGTTGCGGCCTCCGCCTGCCATTCGGCCTTCACCTCCTCGAAGCTCCGCCCGTCGCCATCGAGCTTCGCCGTCTTGCCGGTGAACGCCTGCCAGCGCTCGATGACGACATCGCAGAAGGACTCCGACAGCTCCATGTTGTAGACGCGCCGGCCAGTGCGCTCACCAGCGATCGCTTGCGAGCCCGAACCGGCGAACGGCTCGTAGCAGATCTCGCCCGGTCGGGTGTGGAGTTCCATCGGCAGCGTGAACACCCGCACCGGCTTCGAGGTCGGGTGGTCGCGCGTCTCGATCTCCGATGACGGGATGCTCCACACCGTCGTCGGCCAGCTCTCGAAGGCCTCGCGATTGACGCGTGGCTTGTTGCCCTTGCGCCAGCCGAACAGGCACGGCTCATGCGCCCACAGCATCACAGAGCGGGTCAGCACGGGCCGCGACTTCGCCCAGATGATCTGCTGGTGATGGAGCACATCGAACTTGTCCCACACCGCCTCCAGCATCGCCTGGCGGCGCGAGGCATGCCAGCAATACCAGGCGACGTTCTCGGCTATGGCATGGTCGATGGAGACCTGGATGAAGGCCTCGTAGAATTGCGGGCCCTGGCTCGAATCGTCCCAGTGCTGCTGCTCGACGTAGTCCTCGGACCAGTTCTTGTTCCGGATCCGATTCCGGCGCTTGGTGTCCTTCTTGTTGGTCGGATGATTGGTACCGTCATAGTCGACGAGATAGGGCGGATCGGTAGCAAATAGCGCCGCCCGCTCGCCGTTCATGAGGCGGGTCACGTCGTCGGGCGAGGTCGCATCGCCGCAGAGCAGCCGGTGCTCGCCCAGGAGCCACAGATCGCCGCGTCGCGTGACCGGCTTGGCCGGCGGCTCCGGCACCGCGTCCTCGTCAGTCAGCCCCTCGGCGAGATCTTCGGCCAGCAGTCTCGCAAGCTCCGCCTCATCGAAGCCGATCACCCCGAGTTCGAACTCGGCGTCCCGCAGCTCACCGAGCTCGACCTTCAGCAGATCCTCGTCCCACCCGGCATTGAGCGCGATCTGGTTGTCGGCCAGCACATAGGCGCGCACCTGGTCCGGCGTCCAATCCTTCGCGATCGTCACCGGCACTTGCGACATGCCGAGCCGCCGTGCTGCCTCGACGCGCCCGGCGGCGGTCACCACCTCCTTGCTGGCATTCCCCCTGCCGGTGACGTGGCGCTTGATGGTGCCGACCGGCACGCCCTCGTACGGGATAGCCCGATGCTCACACCAGCTGCTCAAGGATGCCAGGAATCCCCCGTAGATATGGGCTGCGTCAGTCCCAGCGTGGGCCCGCACTTCCTCGAACAGCACGGTGTCGAGACCGCCGGCGTGTTCGAGCACGTCATCGAGCCAGCCGGTGAAGCGCAGATAGCGCATACCGCCGCCCTCGAACCGGCTGGGGCGAAACTGCCGGGTGCCGCTGAGGATCACGTCGTTGCGGGTGCGCAGCGCCCAGCCCAATGTGGAGCCCAAGTCGAGCGCGAGAATGCAGCGGGAGTGGCCACCGGCGGTCGGAGCGGGAGCGGTGACGATATGGGTGGATCGGTCCATGACGACCTCCTCTTCGATTGAGCGGGCGGGGCGATGCGGCAGCCTGATGAGGGCTGCGATCTCGCCCGGACCCAGATCGCGAGGTCTGGTCAGGGTCACGTGACGGGCGACGGCGGCGCCCGGCACTTCTTTCATCGGCTTCAATCCGTCCGCTTGAAGGAAGTCGGGGCCCAAAGGGCGCCTGGCGAAGCGTCCCGTCTTGTCGGGAATCATCTTCACCATGTGAAACCTCCTTACTCCTTGAGCGTCTTCCTGAAATTGGCGAAGGCCTGCACAACCTTGGCCGGGTCAGTCGCATCCGGCCGCACGTCATCCGGAAGCCGGCCTGCAAGGGCGAAGAGGTAGTCCTCCGGTATGTCGAGGATACGGGAAAACTGGCGGATCAGATGCCCGGAGCTGGGGCTTCGTCGATCGTGCTCGATGTCGTTGAGGTATTGCGGGGATATCGAACCGCCGCCTTCCTCCTTCATCACGCTCGCTGCGAGCTCCTTCTGGCTGAGACCAAGCGCCTTCCGTGCCTTCGAGATCGCCTGGCCGAAGGTCACACCGTCGGCGGACATGGCAGGTCCATCGCTACTTCTCCCTGTCAATCCGCTTGTTCGCGGATGTGCGAACTGTTACGCGTTATTCGTGAGGAATTCAATGGGTAAGCGAACCACCGCGGCTCCGGTTGCGGGAGCCAAGCTTGGTGCCTGAGGTCGCAGGCGACGATCCGCTTGCGGCATAGCACACGCATCCTTGAGGAGTTTGTCGGCTCGACAGTTGCCGCCACAAGCGGTCGTCAAGCCCACCAGTATGAGCCATCATGCGGTCGCGACGAAGGTTCAGCAAGTCTCGGGGAAACAGGAGCGCCAAGTTCGAAGATGGGCGAGCCAAATCCCGCTGAGCCCCTCGCTGGACTTGTCGAGCGGATGACCTTGCGAAATGCGGACAACGGCTTCTGTGTGCTGAGGGTGAAGGCACGCGGGCACCGTGACCTCGTCACGCTGGTTGGTCACGCGGCCACGATCTCGGCTGGCGAATGGATCAACTACAGGACCCATGGCACTCATCAACCGCATGCGCCGCGCCGAACCGTGAGAGGGCCGTGCCGATGCAGCTGATCCGGAAGGTGACGCAGAACCTGACTTTAGCCATTCCGGTGGCCATGCTGCTGGGGCTTGTCTTCGGGCTTCTGCTGCCGACGGAGGGGTTGCGCCTTCTCATCGTGCCGCTGACCTTCCTGATGGTCTATCCGATGATGGTCGGGCTGAAGCTGGGCCAGCTGGTCCAACGGGGCGACGGGCGGCTGCAACTGACGGCGCAGGTGCTCAATTTCGCGGTCATCCCGTTTGTCGCGTTCGCACTGGGGCGGTTCTTTTTTCCCGATCAGCCCTATGCCGCGCTCGGGCTGTTGCTGGCCGCCCTTCTACCGACGAGCGGCATGACGATCTCGTGGACCGGGATGGCCAGCGGCAACCTGCCCGCCGCGATCAAGATGACGGTGCTGGGGCTGATCCTCGGTTCACTCGCCTCGCCCTTCTACCTGCTCTGGCTGATGGGCGCCGAGGTGCCGATCGATCTGGCCGCAGTCTTCCTGCAGATCGCGGTGATCGTGGCGCTGCCGCTCGCCGCGGGGCAGCTGACGCGCGTCTGGCTGATCCGCAGGCACGGCGAGCCCGCCTTCCAGAAGGACTGGGCACCGAAGTTCCCGCCCTTCTCGACCCTCGGCGTCCTCGGCATCGCCTTCGTCGCCATCGCGCTCCAGGCCGAGCGGCTAGCCGCAAGCCCCGGCGACCTGCTGGTGGTGCTAGTGCCACTTGTGCTCCTCTATGGCGTCAATTTCGCGCTCTCGACGCTGGTCGGTCGCGCTTTCTTCGCACGTGGCGACGCGATTGCGCTGGTCTACGGCACGGTGATGCGCAACCTCTCGATCGCACTGGCGCTGGCGATGAACCTCTTCGGGGCAGCCGGCGCGCAGGCGGCGCTACTGATCGCCCTGGCCTATGTGGTGCAGGTGCAGTCGGCGGCCTGGTATGTGAAGCTGACTGACCGCGTCTTCGGAGCCCGGATATGACACCTGCCCCGCACAGGTTTTCGAGCTTGCACACCATCCACGTCGCCAGCTGACACTCCAAATGATTAACGGCTTGTTCTCTCTCCGTTCTGGCGCAATATCGGCGGATGCGACGCCAGCAGAGAGATGTGCCGTTCACCGTGGAGCAGTGGGACGCGGAGCGTAACCACCTGCTGGAGACGCTGGCGCAGGCCGCAAATCTGCTCGTCGCCCGTGGAGCGTTCGAGGAGGCTGTGCGGCTGAGGCCACGGGCAACGATCCGCTTGCGACATGGTGCACGCATCGTTGAGGAATATGTCGGCTCCTCCGTCACACTCCCGTCTGGTCGCCAAGCTCACGAAGTTCCGCCATCATGCAGTCGCGGCGAAAGTCCCGCGGATCTCTCAGGAGTAGGAGCGCCGAGTTTGCAAATGGGTGAGCCGAATGCCGCCACTACACAGGAGGTCCTCGCTGGGCTCGTCGAGCGGGTGACCTTCCACAATGCCGAGAATGGCTTCTGCGTACTGCGGATCAAGGCGCGCGGGCATCGCGATCTCGTCACGCTGGTGGGTCACGCGGCCACGATCTCTGCCGGCGAGTGGATCACCGGCTCGGGCGAGTGGGTCAACGACAGGACCCACGGCCAGCAGTTCAAGGCGCGGTTCCTGAAGGCGTCGGCGCCGAGCTCCATTGATGGCATCGAGAAATACCTCGGCTCAGGCATGATCCGCGGCATTGGGCCGGTATATGCCAAG
>SKQW01000126.1 GCA_007118805.1 Rhodobiaceae bacterium
CCGGCTTCCCCGCCCGCGGCCGGTCCGGTGTCCGGCGTGCCGGCGCCCTGCTCGTCGGGCTCGTCCCCGAGCCGCACGTCGGGGCCATGGGCGTCCCACTCGACGATGACCTCCGCCGGCTCGATCTTGGTCGGATCAACCCCGGTTGCCTCGGCAACGCGGCGCGTAATGGTGGTGAACTCCATCGCCTTCAGGAAGGCGACCAGGCGTTCCGGGTCGGGCTCGCGCACGGAAAGCTGGTCGATGGCAAACGCGAGCGGCACGTCTCGTTTCAGCTCGACGAGCCGGCGCGACAGCCGTGCCTGTTCGGCGAAATTCAGCAGGTTCTCGCGGCGTTTGGGTTGCTTGATCTCGGCGGCGCGGTCAAGGAGCGTCTCCAGGTCGCCATATTCGCCGATAAGCGAGGCCGCCGTCTTGACGCCAATGCCCGGCACGCCGGGGACATTGTCGATGGAGTCGCCGGCAAGCGCCTGCACGTCGACGACGTGAGACGGATCGACACCGAATTTCTCGAACACCTCCTCAGCGCCGATCCGCCGCTCACGCATTGAGTCGTACATCTCGACGCCGGGACCGACGAGCTGCATGAGGTCCTTGTCCGAGGCGACGATGGTTACCGTCGCCCCGGCGGCGGCCGCCTGATCGGTATAGGTGGCGATCAGGTCATCGGCCTCATAGCCCTCCTGTTCGATGCAGGGCACGTTGAAGGCGTGTACCGCCTCGCGAATAAGCCGGAACTGCGGCCGCAGATCTGCTGGCGGCTCCTCGCGATTGGCCTTGTAGGCGTCGTAGAACTCGTTGCGAAAGGACTTGGCCGAGTGATCGAAGACGACGGCCAGGTGTGTCGGCGACTCGTCGCCGGCCTCGATCAGCAGCTTCCAGAGCATCTGACAGAAGCCGTGGACGGCACCGATCGGCAACCCGTCAGACTTGCGCGTCAGGGGCGGTAGCGCGTGATAGGCGCGAAATATGTAGGACGAGCCGTCGACCAGATAGACGTGGTCGCCCTTCTTGATGGATGTGGCGGATGGCTTAGACATGTCCCGCACCTTATGCCGCGCGACGACCGGATTGGCGAGCCCGATTTGGTATTGCATTTGTTGCCGGACATCGATTGCGTCCGGGCTGGCCCGAGTCGGCTTCGGATCCACCGTCTCGGCGGAACCCGAACCAATGTGGTAGGGCTTGGGCCGGTTCCGGTCCGCCGCGCACACTTCATGAGCCGAGCAGTATGCCAATGCAAGACAACGTCCCCGAACTGACGGTCGCCGAGCTCTCGCAGGCGGTCAAGCGCACGGTGGAGGATGCATTCGGCTATGTACGGGTGCGCGGGGAGGTCTCGGGATGGCGCGGTCCGCACAGCTCCGGGCACTGCTATTTCGCGCTCAAGGACGAATCGGCGCGCATCGACGCCATTATCTGGCGCGGCACGTTCGGCAAGCTGAAGATTCCGCCGGAAGAGGGCATGGAGGTCATCGCGGTCGGCCGCGTGTCGACCTATCCCAACCGTTCGACCTATCAGATCATCATCGAGCGCATCGAGCCTGCCGGGGTCGGCGCCCTGATGGCGCTCCTCGAGCAGCGGCGCAAGGCGCTTGCCGCCGAAGGGCTGTTCGACGAGGCACGCAAGCGCCCTCTTCCCTATCTGCCGCGCGTCATTGGGGTGGTCACCTCGCCGACGGGCGCGGTGATTCGCGATGTCCTGCATCGCCTGGCGGACCGCTTTCCCACCGATGTCGTGGTTTGGCCGGTGCGCGTTCAGGGCGAGGGGGCCGCCGAGGAGATCGCGCGCGGAATCGAGGGCTTCAACAGGGCCTCCCCCGGCGGGATGGTGCCACGGCCGGATATCATCATCGTCGCGCGGGGCGGGGGGAGCCTGGAAGATCTGTGGGAGTTCAATGAGGAAATCGTCGTGCGGGCGGCAGCGGCCAGCACGATTCCGCTGATCTCGGCTGTCGGCCACGAGACCGACTGGACCTTGATCGACCATGCGGCTGACTTTCGTGCCCCGACCCCGACGGCAGCAGCCGAAATGGCGGTGCCGGTCCGTTCGCAGCTCACTGCCGATGTCGCCGACCGGGCGCGGCGGCTGATCGCCTGCCTCCAGCGCATCATCGAGCATCGACGCAGCGCGCTGCGGGCAGCGCAGCGCGGCCTGCCCCGGCTCAACGATCTCGTCGCCCTGCCGCGACAGCGTCTCGACGAGGCGTCTGGACGCCTGCCCCGGGCGCTCCTTGCCAATGCGCGGGCGCATGCCACCGCGCTCGCCCGCATCTCGGGGCGCCTGTCGCGCGGCCAGTTGCTCAGGCGGATCGCCGATTGCCGGGAGCGCGCGGCGGGGCTGTCCGGGCGGGCGCGGCGTGCCCAGGTCGCACTTCAGCGGGCTCGACAGGAGCGGTTGGCACGCACAGCGCATCAACTCAAGCAGCGGCAGCTCGCTTCCCGCATCGCCGATGGGCGCCGCCAGAGCGATATCCTCTGGCAACGTGCGGCGCGGGCCTTCCGGGGAGGCGTCGAGCGGCGGCGCGATCGGCTGGACCGGGTCAGCAAATTGCTGGAAGCGCTGAGCTACGAGAAGGTCCTCGAACGCGGATTCGCGCTCGTGCGCGATAGCGCGGGACGCCTAGTGCGTCGCTCGACGGGCCAGATGCCGGGGACATCGCTCGAAATCAACTTTGCGGGCCAGGATCGCCTCGGGGTCCGGGTCGACGGCGTGAAGCGGGCGGAAGGCCGCAGCCGAGCCCCTGGGGCAGGGCAGGCGAGCCTGTTCGACCCGGATTAGGTGGAATTCTGCGGGCTGGGCCGTTATCTAGAGCAGACGGGGCGAGGCTTACAAACTAGGGACGGCGCATGCCATGAACCGCTTCGAGCGACCGAATAATGGCGAAGGCGAGGCCATCATCCAGTATCTGGACGGCGATTACCGGGTCTTGAAATCGGGCAGCTTCGTGCGCTGCGCGGTGACCGGCCGGCCGATACCCCTTGCCGAACTACGCTATTGGAGCGTGCCGCGCCAGGAAGCCTATGCGACCCCCGAGGTCGCCGCGCAAATCTACCAAACGGACCGGCAGCAGGGCTGAAAGGGTGGGCTAGTGGTTCGATTCCGACATTTGCATCCCCTCACCGCACCCGCTAGGGCAAATGTCGGAATCAAAAGAACCACTAGCAAGATGTTGTCTCCTAGTGGAATTTCGAATTTGACATTTGATCGAGCGCGTGCCGCCGACCGGGTATCAAATGTCAAATTCATTCCACTAGGGACCTCGTTCATGCGGGATTCACCCTGCGTTGCCAATAATGGAGCCTTAACCCGCGGGCGAGGCGCAATACACCTGCGATTTCGCGCGACTGATTACGTTGTCCTGAGTGCTGCGGGGTCTCATTGGTGCGGCAGTGTGTTAGGTTGTCCCCGCTGACTGGAGTAGCAGACAGAGCCGTGCCGAGTAGCCGACGACGATCGACAGTTGGAAGTTTCGGCTACGCCCTTGGGGCGGGACTGCTGGCTGTCGGGCTCATGGTCTGGACGACGGGGCCCGCCCATGCGCTGTTCGACCTTTTCGGCCTCTTCTCGCGCGATGCCGAGGAGGAGGAGGTCTCACCCGACGCCCACCCTTACGAGATCACCTTCACCCTGGCCATCGAGGATGACGCCCTGGAAGACAGGTTACGGTCGGCCTCCCAGCTCTATGCCCAGCGCGACCAGATCCCGCCCAGCACGGGGGCCCTGATCGCGCGCGCGCGCGGCGATTATCAGCGGCTCCTGGCGGCGCTTTATGCCGACGGCCGCTATGGTGGATCGATCGACATCGAGATCGACGGCGTGCCGCCTGAGACGCTGGCACCCGACGCTGAACTACCGCGACCGGTCAGTGTGGCCGTGACGGTCGATCCAGGACCGGTTTTCGCCTTCGGTGACATCGATATTGTCGGCCGCGCACCGGTAGTGCCCGATCTCAACGATGAAGTGGAAACGCCCGAGGAGATCGGACTCGTTGCCGGGGAAAGGGCCCGCTCCCGCGTCGTGCTTCGTTCGGAGGACGCCCTTGTCGCACAGTGGCGCGGCCTGAGCCACGCGAAGGCAGGCATCGCCGAGCGGCGCGTTACCGCCCGGCACCCGCAGCATGCCGTCGACGTGGCGCTCCGGGTGGAGCCCGGCCCGCCAGTGCGTTTCGGCGCGGTCGAGGTTACGGGAACCGAACATATGAATCCGGACTTCGTCCGCCGCCAGGCGGCGATACCGGAAGGCGAGCCGTTCCATCCCGACGATATAGAGCGCGCCCAAGAGCAGCTGCGCCGGCTGCGCGTGTTCGAGTCGGCCCGCATCGTCGAAGGCGAAGAGCTTGGGCCGGACGGACGGTTACCCATGTCAATCCGGGTAGCCGAGCGACCGCTCCGCATCTTCGGAGTGGGCGGAGCGATCTCGACGGTGGACGGCGGTTCAGCCGAAGCCTACTGGCAGCACCGGAACCTGTTCGGGCAAGCGGAGCGATTGCGTGTCGAAGGGCGGGTTGGCGGCATCGGCACGGGGCGGATCGACGATCTGGATAGCTACAACTATTTCGCCGGGACCACCTTCGTGAAGCCGGGTGTGTTCGATCCGTTCACGGATTTCACCGCCCACGCATCGGCGCGGCTTGAGAACCTCGACACCTATCGCGACCGCACTGCCCTTGCCCGTGCCGGCCTTGCGCGCCGCTTCACGCCGCAGTTGCGGGGCGAGATTTCCGCCAATGTCGAGCGCTCGCGTATCGAGGACCCGCTGGGCAAGCGTGATTTCCTTCTGGTGAGCGCCCCGGCCCAACTGACCTACGATACGCGCGACGATGAGATGAACCCGACCGAAGGCGTGCGCGCGATGTTGCGCGCGGAGCCGTTCCACGAGGTCGAGTTCGGCAATACCGGCGTCATCAGCGAAGCCCAGGGTTCGACCTATCACGCATTCGATGAGGACAACCGCTTCATTCTGGCAGGGCGGGTTGCGGTTGGCTCGATCGTCGGTGCGCCGCGCGACGAGATGCCGGCGAGCCGCCTATTCTTTGCCGGCGGCGGTGGAACCATTAGGGGGTATGCCTATCGTAGCGTTGGGCCGACGCTGCCGACCGGCGAAGTGGTTGGCGGACGCTCCTATTTCGCGGCCTCGGCCGAGTTGCGCACCCGGGTCACCGATCAGATCGGGATCGTCCCGTTCGTTGATGTCGGCAGCGCCTTCGCGTCGAGCTTTCCCGATTTCGACGAGGAGTTGCGTGTCGGCGCGGGCATCGGTGTGCGCTATTATACGGCGCTCGGGCCGATCCGTCTGGACGTCGCGGTTCCGGTCAATCCCAGGCCATGGGATCCGACGGTGGCATTCTACGTAGGTATCGGGCAGGCATTCTGATGTCGATCTGGCGACTTGTAGGTTTCTTGTTCGCGGGCTTGGCGCTGGCAGGGGTGTTTACATTCGCGGTCGCGCAGGACCAGGAGGAACTAGAGGAGCGTTCGGCCCTTGTGGAGTTCGTCGAGCGCATAATCTCGACGCCGGACCGCCAGATCCGCCTCGGCCAGATTACCGGCGCGCTCTCCTCCAACGTGCGCTTTTCCGAGATCACCATCGCCGACCGCGAAGGGGTATGGCTGAGGATCGAGAACGTGCGGCTCGTCTGGAGCCGCACCGCGCTCGTCTTCGGGCGACTCGAGATCGACGAGCTGGAAGCCGATGAGATCGTGATGGAGCGCCGCCCGCACCCGCCGGAGGACGCGATCCCGGAGGAGGCACAGCTCTCGATCCCCGAGTTGCCCGTGGCCACGAATATCGGACGCATCGCCGTGCCGCGCGTGGCTTTCGGCGACGACGTGTTCGGGCTGTCGTCGGAGCTGTCGCTCGAAGGCCGACTGCGGCTTGCCGATGGGGACCTGGATACCCACCTCCAGATCCGGCGGCTCGACGGGCCGGGCGGCGCGCTCGACCTGCTGGCCGTCTTCGACAGCGGTGCCGAGACGCTTGAGCTTGATGTTGAGCTGAGCGAGCCGGCAGACGGCGTTGTGGCCAATCTGTTGAACCTGCAAGGCCGTCCCGCCCTGACCTTCACCGTCGCCGGCAGCGGGCCGATCCATGACTATTCCGCCGACATCCGGCTCATTGCGGATGGCGAGGAACTGCTCGCCGGGACCACGGAGATTGCCCGCGTTGCCAATGGGTTCCGGCTGGTTGCCGATGTCGCCGGTCGGCTCGGCGAGCTTGCGCCGCCGGCCTATGGCGACCTTTTTGGCGATCGGTCGACGCTGGCGATCGATGCAATTCGGGCCGATGACGGGGCGGTCTCGGTGAGCCGGGCCGACCTGGTTTCCGGCCGGATGTCGCTTCTGGCATCGGCGGAACTCGCGCCCGATCTGTTCCCGGTCTCCTTCGCCTTCGACGCCCAGCTCGGCACGGACACCGTTGAGCCGGTAACCTTGCCCTTCGGGGACGGCATTGTGGTGGGCGGCGCCCATATCGTGGCCGAAGTCGGCGAGGAGGACCCGGACCGCTGGTCGGCGGAATTCGATCTGCGTGAACTGGTCACCGGTACTCTTACCGCCGAGCGGGCGACGATCACCGCCGGGGGGTTGGCCCGCAACCGAGCCGTCCCCGCCGAGCGCGAAGTGACCTTCGAGGTGAGCGGAACGGTAGCGGGTCTCGGCTCGGGCGCTGAGGATATCGCCCAGGCGCTCGGCGAGTCTCTTGAGTTGGCCGCGTCCGGTGAATGGGCCGCCGGCGAACCGATCGTAATCGAAGCGGCGCAAGTGGCAACGGACCATGTCGCAGCGCACTTCGCCGGACAGATCTTCGAAGCCCTTATCGAGGGGGAATTCCGGGCCGAGGTCGAAGATCTTTCGCCCTTCTCCGGTGTCGCCGCCCGTCCCCTCGAAGGACAATTGGCGCTGTCGGCCAGTGGTTCGGTCGGCCTCGGCTTGGAGCGCTTCGACCTGGTCATCGACGGAACGGCCGACGGGCTCGCGCTTCAGATCGAGCCTTTCGACAATGTGTTCGGCGAGACGACCACGCTCACCGGCGCCATTGCGCGGGGCGAGGAGGGTTTGCGCTTCGACGACCTCACGCTGGGAAACCCCAATGCTCAGGCGCGGATCAACGGCGTCTTTGGCGCGGAGGAAGTCGATCTCGCGGTCACCGCCGAACTGCCTGACGTCTCGGTGTTGAATGAACAGGCCGGCGGGGCGGCACGCCTAGAGGCACGCCTGTCCGGGGTGGGCGAGATTCCCGCCGTCGAAGTCACGCTGACCGGCGAGGCGCTGACCCTGCTCGATCGGCCGTTCACCGATGCCACCGCCCAGTTCGTCGGCACCCTCGACGGCAGCGATATCGCAGGGCGCTTTGCCCTGTCCGGAAACCTTGACGGCGTGGTGATCGACGGGTCGACCGAGATCGCCACGGTCGACGGGCTCTATACGTTGGAGGACATCGCGTTCGGTGCCGGCGCAACGGCGCTGACGGGCGACCTCACGGTGCGGCCGGACGGGCTGCTCTCAGGGGCCTTGCAACTGGAATCGCCGGATCTTTCGGTGATCGCGCCGCTCGCGCTAACGGAGCTGATGGGGTCGATTTCCGCCAGCGTCACGCTGGACGTGGTCGACGACCGTCAGGACGGGCACCTCATCGCCGCGATCCGCGGATTGCAGGCGGGCGGATTTGCCATCGGATCGGCCGACATCGACGTCAGAGGGGAGAATCTGCGCCAAGCGCCAATCCTTGCCGGGGAACTGGAGGCGGCGGGGATAGTTGCCGGCCCGATCGAGATCGATGCGCTGTCGGCGACCGCCGAGCGCGTCGGCGACCGCACCGAATTCGCCGCGACGGCGGAGCTGACCGAAGGCGTGGTGACGGCCACCGGGCGGCTTGTGCCCGACAATGGCGGGCTCGACATCGAGTTTGACACCTTCGAGCTGCGCGAGGCGGCGATTAACGCGATCCTCGCCGAGCCTGTCGTCATATCGCTGCGCGAGGACCGGGTGATTATCCCCTCCTCCCGCCTCAATGTGGGTGGCGGCAGCGTCGTGATTGCCGGGCAGGTGGGCGAACGGATCGATCTTCAGGCCACGATAGATTCCCTAGATCTAGCGGTCGCCAACGCCTTCGCGCCAGGCCTCGGGCTTGCGGGCACCGTCTCCGGCACGCTCGCGGCGACAGGCCCCGCCGACGCGCCGCGCGGCCGTTTCGAACTGCGTGCTATCGGCCTGACGACGGCGCAGTTGCGCGAGATCGGCGTCAGCGCCTTCACGGTCGATGCGCGCGGCGACGTGCGTGATGGAGTGGTTGATCTCCAGGCCGCGCTCAGCGGGGCCGGCATTTCGCTCGAAGCGCGCGGTGCCGTCCCCTTGGCCGGCCCCGGCCTCAACGTGGCCCTCACCGGCACCATGCCGTTGTCGCTTGCCGACCTCGTGCTCGCCGAGCGCGGGGCGAGCCTGTCGGGCACCCTCAGCGTCGATGCCCGAGTGACGGGCTCGATCGGCGATCCCGGATTCACCGGCACGCTGAGCGCCGACGGCGCCCGGTTCGTCGATGTCGATATCGGTCTGCAACTCACCAACATCACCTTGCGGGCCCGCCTCAGTGCCGATCAGGTCGTGGTCGAATCCCTCACGGCAACGTCCGGTGGCGGTACCATCTCGGCGGCGGGGACGATCGGGATCGGCAATGGCTTCCCGGCCGATCTTCGCGCCACGCTGTCCAGCTTTGGATTCCGAGATGGGCGCCTGCTTACTGCAACGCTCAACGGCAATCTGACAGTCACCGGCCCCCTGATCGGCCAGCCGGTCCTCGGCGGTGCGATCACGATCGACCGGGCCGAAATTGCCGTGCCCGATCGGCTTCCCACTGACGCGGCGATGCTTGATGTGGTGCATGTTGCTCCGCCCCAGGCGGTGCTCGATACTCTCCATCGCGCCCGGCTCGACGAGCCGCGCGATCGCGACGCGCGAACCGGGCTCGTGCTCGATTTGACGATCGATGCCCCGGCGCGCGTCTTTGTGCGTGGGCGCGGGATCGATGCCGAGTTCGGCGGACGAATGACCCTGCGCGGGCCGGTCGACGAAATCCGCCCTGTCGGCAGCTTCACCATGCGGCGCGGGCGCATCGTCATTCTCGGCCAGCGCATCACCTTCACCTCCGGCTCGATCACCCTCATTGGCAATCTCGATCCGATGCTCAATTTCGTGGCCACCACACGGGCGAGAAACATCACCGTCACAGCCAATGTGACCGGACGAGCATCCGACCCGGATATCGTTCTCAGTTCGGTGCCCGAGTTGCCGCAGGACGAGGTGCTGGCGCAGTTCCTGTTCGGGCGCAGCCTGAACGACCTGTCTCCGCTCCAGATCGCACAGCTTGCCACCGCCGCCGCTGGGCTGGTGGGCGGTCAGGATGGCGGTGGCCTGCTTGGCGGCTTGCGCGGCGCCACCGGTCTCGACGACCTCGACCTGGTTACCGGCGAGGATGGGGGCGTCGCGGTCAGAGCGGGCCGCTATGTCGCCGACAATGTCTATCTCGGCGTCCAGGCCGACCAGCACGGCGATGCCGGCGTGAGCATCAACCTGGACATCACCGAAGGGCTGACCGCACGCGGCGAGGTCGACACCGAAGGGCAGTCGCGGGTCGGCATCTTCTACGAGCGGGAGTACTGACGGTCGGCCCCTTACGCGATCACGCGTCCGCCGACAGCGAACAGCGCCAGATAGAAGGTAGCGAAGGCGGCGAGCGCCACGATGGCCGCCGCGCCGTCGCGGGTGGTCAGGGCAAGGCCGAATAGAGCGACGATGGCCGCCGGAATGGCGCTGGTCGCAGGGATCAGTTCGAGGGGCGGCTTCACGACGGCGACAAGACAGCAGCACGCCCCGAGGAATTGGGCGAATGGCGGCTGGGTGAGGATAACGAGCCGCGGGCCGGTCACCCGGTCAATGAGGGATGCCGGCCATCTCAGGTAACCGATGACCCTGTCCAAGCGCTTCCGGCTCATCGCCCGGCGCAGTAGGAATTGGGGCAGCCAGATCTGTCTGAGCCCGATCACCATCTGTCCCGCCGTCAGCAGGACGGTGACGGCGACGATGGTCGGAAAGCCGGGAATGCCCGATGCCGGGGTGGCGCCGATCAGGCCGATGATGAGCAAGAATGGTCCGAACGAGCGCCCGCCGAAAGTGTCGCGGATATCAGCAATGGATATTTCCTCCTTACCGTTTTCCGCGTCGACCAGGGTGTCCAGGAGCTGGCTGAGATTTCCACCCTGTGCTGCGTTGGCCATTGTCCGGCAACCTCCCTTGCACCAAAGGTCAACCGCGCAGATGCCAATGGGTTGCGGGCGGCGATTTCGATAGCCACGCCGACGTAGGTGCCTGCTCCCACGCGATCACGCTTGCAGATGTTCCCGGGCTATCAGGAGGGAGCCTGCCTGCCCGTGGAGCCGGGGCACCGGGGATCAGGCGCTTGCAGCAAGTTCGGCCTTGGCGGTTGCCAGCTTGGATTCGGCCTGCGGCAGCAGCGGACAGCCTGGCGGCGTGACGGCTTGCTTCTGCTCGATGATGCGCTCTGAACTCTGCTGCATATAGAAGGAAATCGTCTCGACACGAATCTTCACCGAGCCGGCCGGCTTCGTCGAGTCGAGTTCCTGAAAGGAGAAGAACAGCGTGTGCGAGCGCTCGATGATCTGCTGGACCGGGGTGAAGGTCGGCTGGTCCATGCCGCATTCGTAGCTCGTCAGCCGGATGGCGCAAGTGATCCAGGGCACGCGGGCGGCAACCTTGGCTCCCCACAGTATCTCGTTCGTGTTGGCTGAGTAGGAGGAGGGCCAGACATCGTCGATGTCGAAGGGCGACTTAATGTGGCCGGCGGCCATGTCGGGGCCGAAGATCCACTGCATGAGGTCGTCGTCGATCGGAAAATATTGCATCCACAATATGGGATATCCGTAGGCCTGAAGATCGACCTCAATCTCGTGTCCGATTCCGGCATCCATATGGTAGGGGCGGGCGAGCACCATCACGCATGGGCGGTTTTCGCGGGCGCACCACTCGAGTATTTCGCGGCTTCTGGCCCGCATTTCGGTGTTGAAGCCCTTGAGCGTGCGATAGCCCTCATCTACGGCGGCTCGCGTCTCCTTGTAGCTGAGCCCGGGAATGACGTCCTTGAGCGCCTCATAGAGCTGTTTCGGCACGATCGCGGGCTCGGCGAGCGAGACAAGCGGAGAGACATAGCGAATGCCATTCTCCGCGAAAACGTCGCGCTCCTTCAGGAACCCGGCCTTGATGTTCTCCGGTCCCGCCATGACTCGCGGACAGGCAAGCGAATCGGCGACATGCCCCTGAAGGAACGACGACAGCGAATAGATCATCGGCGAAAACAGGATGTCGATCTTGCGCTTCTGGCCAAACACGAGCTCGCCATAATGCCCGGCCCCACATTTTACCGGATAGCAGCAATCAACGGTGCCGCGTCCCCGCCCGAATTCCCGTGCCTGCTCTTCGGAGGTGTCGCCGGAGAACACGACGCGATTATTGGGTACGCCGAGGGCGCCGAAAAAGCCCAGCCAGAACTGGTGCGTGGTCCAGACATTGAGGAGCTTGGGGATGCCGATCCTGAGCTTGGCCCTGGCCTCCAGGTCAGGTCGGGGCCCAGGCGCGGCGGAAGGCTTTCTCGCGAACCATTTCGCCAATATTGGGATAGACACGCCGCTGCTCCTCCATCTCCGCCTTGACGGCCTTCATCTCGTTGACGTCCTCGACCAGCCCTTTGGGGCAGGAGTTGCCGCTGATCACCCGTTCCCAGCCTTCCTCAAGGGGAATCTTGCTCCAGGAACGGCCCTTGGCGCCTTCGAGCTCGACATCGATGAAGGCGCGCTTGCAGTTGACCGGACACCACTTGCAGATGGTGTCCTCGCTGGTGGTCGAGCGGTAGTTCAGATGCTCGATCACGTCGAACCCGCGAAAGCCGCTTGGCGCGACGCCGTCGGCAGCTTCCATCGCGCAGAGCGCCGCCCCGATGGCGCCGGCTTCGCCGGAGTGCGGATGGATCACGATCTCCGCATCTGGCACCTTGTTCTTGATGAAGTCGACCTGGGCCTTGACCACGGCCATGTTGCGATGGGTGCCGCCCTGGAGCACGAAGCGACGGCCCACGGACCGCAAGTTCTGCAACTGCCCGGCATAGATCCAGACATTGAGCGGCAGGACGGCGGCGAGTGAGGCCATGATCTCCTCGGCGGACCAGCCCTTGCGCTGCTGATTGACGATATCGGACTGCAGGAACACGCCGCAGCCCATCGCCAGCGACGGCATCGCCTTGGCCTCGAAGGCCTTTTCGGCATACTCCTCAAGCTTGACGTCGTAACGCTCGGCGACGCCCTGGAGAAAGGCGCCATTGCCGGACGAACACTGCGAATTGAGCCGGAAGTCGGCGACCGTACCCTGGCGCAGGATCATGATCTTGACGTCGGTCCCGCCGACGTCGCAGATCACGTCGGCGTCGGGAAAAATCTCCATGGCCGAGCGGGCGTGGGCCACCGTCTCGACCACGCCGAGATCGGCGCCAATTATATCCTGCAGCAGATCCTTGCCATAGCCGGTTAGCGCCAGGCCCGCGACGTGCTTCACGCCCCCGGCCCGGATGTCGCGGAAGAGCGCCTTGGCATCCTCGATCGGGTTGCCCTTGGACTGGACGTAGGCGGTGTAGAGCATCTCCCGGTCGGGCGACAGCACGACCGCCTTGGCCGTGGTCGAGCCGAAATCGCAGCCAATATAAACCGGCCCGTCAATCTTCCGTCCCTCGGCGACGCCATTGCAGGATTTCGGCGCCGCATAAGCCGACGCGAAGCTCTCAAGGTCCCCCGTGCCGTTCACCAGCGCCTTGCCGCCCTCCTTGGCCTTTTCGAGGTGCTGGCCTTCGTCGACCCACCATTTCACCCTGTCAGGACCGAGATAGACGCCGACGCCGTCGGCCTCGCCCTTGCCGATCTCGACGCAGCCGAGTGCGGCATAGTAGAGCGCCTCGTCGGGCACCAGGATCATGTCGGCGACGTCGGCGCCCTCGGGAAGCTCGATTCCGCGGTCGGCCCACACATTCTTCAAATGGTGCCGCCAGGCTTCCTGAAGCCCCTTGAAGAACATGTTGGGCCCGCCGAGCAGCAGCACCTGCGGCGCCGGGGTGTTGCCCTTGGTCAGCGTGGCGAGGTTCTGATAGACCACGGCCTCGAACAGGCTGGCAATGATCTCCTCGACCGGAACGCCGCTTTTCAGCAGCGAGTTCGAATCGGCTTCGGCGAAGATCCCGCATTTCGAGCTCACCTTGTGCAGGCTCATGCCCTCATAGGGCATGATGGCAAGCTGATCGGCCGGAATCTGCAGCTTTCGCGCCGTTTTCTCGATAAAGGTGCCGGTGCCGCCCGAACAGGCCGACTGCATGTAGACCTGCTTGGCCTTGCCCGAGCCGGAGTCCACGAAGAATATGGTCTTCATGTCCTCGCCGCCGATCTCCGAAACGAAGTGTACTTCAGGGTGAAACTTCTCTACCGCGGCGGCGACGGCAACTACTTCCTGAATTGTCTTGGCGCCGACCATTGGTGCGGTGAGCCCGGCGCCAGAGCCGGTGAAGAAGATCAGGTCGCGCTCGCGAGTCAGGCCGCACTCGGCTTCCATGCGCAAGAGAAACTCGTGCACCTTCTCGGCCTGCTTGGTGTTATGGCGCTGATAGTCGCGCCAGACGACCTCGCCCTTATCGTCGACCGCCACCGCCTTCACCGTGGTGGAGCCGACATCCATGCCGACGATATTCATGCCGCGTTCCTTTCCGCCGTCATGTCCGCGAGGTCGTAAAGCAGGTTTGCCGCGGTCGCTGCGGCTCCCCTATGGGGCACCCGGTAGGACGCCCGCCGCATCTCCGGGCGCTCGGCAAGCAGTTCCTTGGCGGTTTCGGGGCTCAGACCGGTGGTCTCCATGGCGGCGACATAATCCTGTATTGCGCGCTTCTTGGCTTCCGTGAGGATCATCTGACAGCGCGACAAGGCGTGGACCTCTGCGTCGCCCTTCACCTCAATCGGTGCGTAGAGCAGATCGGGATATTGGCCGATCACGCCGGCCATCGCGCCGATGCTCATCGTGTTGGGCATGCAGGAATAGGGCGACAGTTCGCAGATCATGTGCGCCTTCTTGTTAAGATGCGTCCACAGGGCCTTACCGACCAGCATGTCGCCTTCGCCGCCCGAGAGCTTGTGGTGAAAATAGGGAGCGGCCAGACGGCGCAATTCGTACTGATCCGGCATCTCGTGCGGGATATTGCCGAACGCGGCGCGCATGCGGTTGTAGGTCCAGCCGAATACCTTCTGTACGCTCTTGAGCGCGGCCACCTTGGCGCGGGCGCCCTTGTCGACTCCCACATAGTCCTCGAGCGACTGGACCTGGAAGCGAATCAGATAGTCGAGCCAGACCGCGATCGGGGCCGGATAGACCTCGGCACCCTCGGCCTCCAGCCAGCGATGTATGTTGTAGTTCGGGTCGCCTTCGACGGTCTGAAGGTAGAACTCCCCGGTGATCTTGACCACCGGCTTGGGCTGGAGGCGGTCGACCTCGATCGCCTCGAATTTCCGGAACACCTCCCGCAGCGCCTTGACGAAATAGTTGGTCGACAGATGCCAGACGATGCTGCCCCATTTCTCGCCCTTGGCGGGCCGGTTGCGGAAGACTTCATAGAGCTCGTCGACGCATTGGCGCACGACCTCGTCCGTCTGTCCCGCGTTCACCTCATAGGGCCGGGTGCGGTATTCGAGACCTTGCACCACGTCGGCGGCGAGCAGCGCCCAGACTGTGCCGAGCGTCAGCGGCATATTGATATTCAGCCCACCCCCGGCGGTGGCGCCCTGATCGGGCTGGCCCTGATCAATCAAGAACATTCGGAACTGCTCCATACCGATGTTCTTGAGCGCCAGTTCATAGCTTTGATGGTACTGGCCGAATCGGCAGGCGCCGCAGGACCCGGCGGTGACATAAACATACCGGTCCTTCACCTGCTCGGCGCCGATGCGTTCGCTCTCGCTTCTCAGGAAATTGGCCAGGTTGCCCGTTGTGAAGCTGGTCGGGCAGCATTGCCCGATATCAGCGAGCTCGCGACCTGTCAGGAGATCGTCCTTGGTGGCGACGGGCAGCGGCCGCGCGTTGTAACCCAGATTCTCGAATACCGCCTGCAGCAACCGCTCGGCCCGCCAGTGCAGGCCACCGAACAAGATCTCGACCTCGTCGATATCGGACTTGGTCAGGGGAGCGGGAGTATAGGCTCGATAATGGTGATCGGTTGCAACTGCCACGGCTACCTCCGTCCGAACACGTCCGCGCACGCGCGCGAACGAAATCCAGCCAAGCGACCGGCGGCCCGCGTGTCGCAACTGTGGTGGCGAAACGCGGAACAACAATAGTGGTTCCTCTCGTTTCGCTCCGACGTCGGTGCGCCGGGGTAGCGCCGCTCGTCCGAAGGAAACCATGAGAAACCCAAGGTTGTCGAGACATTCTGTCGCAGATGGTGCAGACGATGCTCGTCCTGGGAACAGGAGGTTTTTCGCGCAGCAGCTTGAGCGCCAATCTGGGTGCGCTATGCAAGGCGACTTGCACGGTGTTATTGCGCTTGCGCGCGATTGGCAGGGTGAGGAGCGGGCTTGGCCAAACTAGACAAGGATCTCAAGAAGATCGGTCGTATTGAGTCGGCGACCCTGCTTCAGGGGCAGGCCATAGCGCCCGCCGGTTTGGCGGCCCTGTTCCTGCTCGCCGTTCTGGTGGCTTCCAGCCTGACCATGGCGCCGGGCCCGTTCAGCCTTTACGTCGTCATCGGGGCGGTGATCGCCGCCTATCTCGCGCTCAACATCGGCGCCAACGACGTCGCCAACAATATGGGACCGGCGGTGGGCGGCCGAGCCATGACGCTTGGCGCCGCGCTGGCGCTGGCTGCGGTGTGCGAGGCCGCCGGGGCGATGATTGCCGGCGGTGACGTAGTGCGGACCGTGTCGCGCGGCATCGTCGCGCCGCCGGGCGACATGCCCGCCTTCAACTTCATTCTCCTGATGACCGCGGCGTTCCTAGCCGCCGCCCTTTGGATCAATGTGGCCACGATGCTCAGCGCCCCGGTGTCGACCACGCATTCGGTGGTGGGCGGCGTACTTGGCGCAGCGGTGGCGGCGGCCGGCGTGACGGTGGTCAATTGGCCCGTGGTCGGCGCAATCGTGGCGAGCTGGGTGATCTCCCCGGTTCTGGGTGGGGTCATCGCTGCCTTGATGCTCGGCTTCATCGAGGTGTCGATCATTCAGAAGCAGGACAAGGTGGCGGCGGCCAGGCGGTTCGTGCCGATGCTGATCGGCGTGATGGCCGGCGTGTTCGCGATGTATCTGATGCTCAAAGGCCTGTCCCAGCTCTGGGTGCCGCCCGACTGGCTCATCCTGGCGACCGGAGGAGCCGTGCTGCTTGGCGGCTGGGCGGCAAGCCGCCCCTGGGTCGAATTTCGCGCCCGAGGTCTTGAGAACCGTCGCAAGCACATCAGTGCCCTGTTCGTACTGCCGCTCATATTCGCCACCGGGCTGTTGTCCTTCGCGCACGGGGCCAACGATGTGGCCAATGCCGTGGGGCCGCTGGCCGCCATCGTCGCCGCGGCCGAAACGGGCGAGGCGTCCCCGGTCGACGTGCCGCTGCCGTTCTGGGTCCTCGTGATCGGCGCGATCGGGATCGCACTTGGCCTGCTGCTGTTCGGCCCCCGCCTCATTCGCATGGTCGGCCAGAAAATCACCAGGATGGATGCGACCCGAGCGTTCTGCGTTGCGCTGGCGGCGGCGATCACGGTGTTGATCGCCTCTTGGCTCGGCCTTCCGGTTTCGTCCACTCACATCGCGATCGGGGGCGTGTTCGGCGTCGGCTTCCTTCGCGAGGCGATCTCGAACAGCCGTCGGGGCTTGGGACGCGACAACGTGGCTGACGCCATGGCCGACGATACCACGAAGCTGTTTCCACCCAAGGCGCCCAAGCCGAAGAAGCGGGAGAAACGCAAGCTCGTGCGCCGACGTCATCTGCTGACGATCGTATCGGCCTGGGTCATCACCGTGCCGGCCTCGGCGGCGCTGGCGGCCGGCCTGTATCTCGGTATGCGGTTCGTCAGCGCGCCTGTAGTATTATGAACGGAGCTAGGTCCAACTACCGGTGGGGGCGGCGATGCCTACCTCACGGCAATTCGGAGAGGATCGAGTGGGCACCAGGGAATCCAAGGGCCCGGTGATGGGCGGATTGCGACTGGCCGATGGAAGCGTTTCCGAGGGGCGTCGGCCGACACGCACGCTGCGGCTCCGAGATGCCATTGTCGCTTGCGGCCTGATCGATTTTTCAGGCAAGTGCGTACTAGATGTCGGATGTGCGGAAGGAATCCATTCCCTCTATATGTCGGAAGCGGCTGCCGAAGTGATTGGAATCGATCATCGAGCAAAAAAGATTGCGACCGCAAAGTCAAACGCGGCCGCTCTGGGTAAGGATAATGTAAAATTTTATGTTGGCGACGTGCGAGATCAATCATCATTTCGACAATTAGGGCAATTTGATATCGTCGTCGCTTGGGGTTTTCTGCATCGTATATCTGATATATTTTCTCTTCTTTATACACTTGCGCCGTTAACGAATGCATTATCATTAGAGTGGCGCACGCCTATACTTCCAATGATGTCCGCTCTCAGCGTCGCGTATCACGACCCTGCTGGAGAATTTCTTGATCCGACGAACATCGGGACGGAGCGAGATGCGGTGGACAAGTTGAAGCTCGAAGGCGGGAGCGGGTTTTGGGAGCCAACCCCCGGCGCGGTGACGGCGATTGTCGGTAGACTGGGCTTCGAGCATGCGACTTTGATCGGATATGGGGACCGATTTCACTCCGAGCGTACGATGGTGGATGGGACGCGGGCAAAACACTTGGCCCGCGCCGACGACGGACGCGTCACCATTGAAAGGCTGCCTCGCGGCCGGGTTCACATGTTGTTCGAGAAGCAGAAGGGTACGATTGCGGTCCGGGAGCGCAGGGATGCGAAGTTCCCAGCATGGGACGTGGCACTTCAAGAGTCGCTTGAAAACTCGCGGGCGCGAAAGAAGAAATAAACCGAATGAAATTGAGCTGTCCGGCTTGGCGGCAGCTCAATTCCTTGGCAGGCGCTGACCGGGTTCGATGACCCCGCCCTCCAACGGAGTGGGAGTCAGAATGTCACCACTTGCCGGATCGCCTCGCCGCTATGGAGGCGGTCGAAGCCGGCATTGATGTCGTCGAGCCCGATGCGGTGGGTCATCAGCTGGTCAATGGGCAGCAGGCCGCGCGTGTAGAGATTCATGTAGCGGGGCAGGTCGCGACGGGGCACGGCGGTGCCGATATAGCTGCCACGCACGGTGCGCTCCTCGGCGACGAGGTTCACCAGCGGAAGCGCCATCGTTGCGTCGGGTGGCGGCAGCCCGGCGGTCACGGTCATGCCGCCGCGTCGGGTGATCCGGTAGGCCAGGTCCATCGCCCTGGCTGAACCGGCGAGTTCGAAAGCGAAGTCGACGCCACCACCGGTCACCTCGCGCACCGCCTCGGCGCAATCCGGATCGGTGGCATTAAAGGTGTCGGTGGCGCCCAACCTGTGCGCGGTGGCGAGCTTGTCATCGGCGAGGTCGATGGCGAGGATGCGTGCCGCCCCGGACGCGCGGGCGCCGAGCACCGACGACAGCCCGACCCCTCCGAGGCCGATCACCGCCACCGCGGTGCCCGGCTTCACGCCAGCAGTATTGGTGACCGCGCCGACACCCGTCAGCACGGCACATCCGAAAAGCGCGGCGATATCGAGCGGAAAGTCGGGATCGATCCGCACCACCGAGCGCGCGGAAACCGTGGCGTATTCGGCAAAGGCGGAAATGCCCATATGGTGATGTACATCGTGGGCGTCGCGGCGCAAGCGGCGCGCGCCCGACAACAAGGTGCCCGCAGTGTTGGCGGCCGCGCCCGGCTCACACAAGGCGGGGCGCCCTTCGGCGCAGGGCAGGCAGTGGCCGCAGCTCGGCACGAAGACGAGCACCACGTTGTCCCCCTTGACGAGCCCCTGAACGTCCTCGCCGACCTCTTCGATGGTTCCGGCCGCCTCGTGGCCCAGCACCATCGGGGTCGGTCGTGGCCGGTTGCCGTCGATCACCGACAGGTCCGAGTGGCACAATCCGGCCGCCGCAAGCCGGATCAGTATCTCGCCCCGTCCGGGCGGCGCCAGCTCCACCCAGTCAATGCTGAGGGGCCTGCTCGCGTCATAGGGCAGGGGACGCCCCATCTCTTCCAGTACGGCGGCGCGGATCTTCATGTGCAGCCTCGACGATCATGGGGTTGGCGTCACGATGCCATGACGACAGAATCGATTATGATCTGCAGGCTCTGTTCCTGTCATCGACCAAGCCGGAAGGAAAGCCCCTTGGCGGACGTGACACCAAGCAGCCGCGACGAATATCCCTATTTCGAGGGCATAACCACACGCTGGGCCGACAACGACATATACGGGCACGTCAACAACGTGGCCTATTACGGCTTCTTTGACACGGCGGTGAATCACTTTCTCGTCCGCAGCGGCGTGCTCGATCCTGAGCGCAGCCATGTCATCGGTCTCGTGGTCGAGACCGGCTGCCGCTACATGAAGCCGATTGCGTTTCCCGATCGGGTAGCGGTGGGAGTCAGGGTGGATCGCATCGGAACGTCGTCAGTGCGCTATGCGATTGGCATCTTTCGGGGCGAAGAGGATGACCCTGCGGCGGAGGGGCACTTCGTGCATGTCTATGTCGACCGCGACAAGCGGCGTCCAGTGCCTGTGCCCGATGCCATGCGGACGGCCCTGGAGGCGCTGATGCTCCACCGCCAAGGGAAGGACTGAGCGAGGGATCGACCAAGAATCGTCCGGTACCGGTCGTTGCTGATCTGACGCCGCCATCCCGGATCACCCTTGGTCGTGGCGATCCGGGATCATCAGGCGGCATCTGCTGCGCGGTGGGGAGGATGAGTTACCCGCAGATCGACACG
>SKQW01000080.1 GCA_007118805.1 Rhodobiaceae bacterium
ATGGCCGCTGGGTTCGACATCATGCCCATGGCTGGGTGTGGGTACCCGCTGGCGTGGGGCCCGGCTGGCGACCCTATGTCGAAGGCCACTGGGTCCACACCGACAGGTTCGGCTGGTACTGGGTTTCCTATGAGCCCTACGGCTGGGCCGTCTATCGATACGGGCGCTGGAGCTATCACCCCGCCTATGGCTGGTATTGGGTACCCGGCAATGTCTGGGCGCCGGCCTGGGTAACCTGGCGGGTCGGCGGCGGCTATGTCGGCTGGGCCCCGCTGGCGCCGGAGCGGCGCGGCTATGCCTGGGGCTTCCCGCAACGCCATCGCCCGCCGGTGGCCGAAAGCTGGGTATTCGTAGAGGCCGGCTTCGTCCATTCCGCAGACCTGCGCCAGCACGTCGTGCCGGTGCGCGAAATCCCACAAGTCATCGTGATGGCCGATCAGCGCATCAATATCGACATCGAGCAGAACTTCATCATCAATCGGCCGATCGAGCGCGACCGCTTTGCCGAGTTTGGCATCGACATGCGCACGGTCGAGATGACCTTTGTCGAGGATCCCGCCGGGGCGGACATCGAGGTCGGCGTTGACGTCGAACAGATCGCGGTGTTCCAGGCCGAGATCGAACCGGATGAGCCCGCCGAAGTGCCGCCCGAGGCAGTCGAAGCGCCCGAAGACGTTGATGAGCCGGCGCTCCTCGAGGAGTTTATCGAGGAGGTTCCTGAAGAAGCCGACGCTCCCAGCGTGGCCGAGATCGATGAGGAGATGATCGAGGCGGAGCTTGAAGAAGAGGTTCCGCCGGACGAGCTTCCCGATGAGCCCGAAGTGGAACCTGATCCGGAGATCCCCGAGGAGCCCGAGGAGCCCGAGGTCGAGCCGGACGTGCCTGAGGAGCCGGAGGTCGGCCCGGACCTCCCCGATCCTGAAGTTCCGGAGGAGCCTGAGGCTGAACCTGATCCGGAAATCCCCGAGGAGCCAGATGTCGAGCCGGACGTGCCTGAGGAGCCGGAGCCCGAACCTGAAGTTCCCGAGGAGCCGGAGCCCGAGCCGGACGTGCCCGAGGAGCCAGACCCTGAGCCCGAGCCCCAACCTGAGCCTGAAGTGCCCGAGGAGCCCGAGGTCGAGCCGGATGAGATCCCGGAAGAACCCGAGCCGGCCCCCGAGGAGCCTGAAGTTACAGACGAACTACCCCCAGAAGATGGGCCAGCTGAAGAGCTTCCGCTGGAAGAGGAGCGGCCCGAGCAGCAATGAGGCCCCCTAATAGCGGCGGGCTCTCACTGGGCCCGCCGCTTTTTTTCGTCCAGTACCAGTCCCTCTCTGGATTCTCTCGGGTTTGATCATTCATCGCCAGGTGTCGCGGTAGGGATGACGAAAGCCCGCCGCCGCCGCCCAGCTCTTGGTGTGCGGCCCTACCGCACCGCGCTCCTGCCTCGGGTCGTGAACTTAAACCGTACATCGGGAAGCGGGTGCCGAATCGACTCACCAGCCTCCCAGTGCGCCAGAGATGGTTTGACGTCAGTCCCGCTCCCTCCGCCAACAGCTTTCAGCACAACTGTCTCTACGGCTATTATGGGAGCTGAGAATCCCGCGGCCCCGGTTGTCCTGTCCGGCCTTGACGATATCCACTTCGCCGGCACTCCTCGTTCGTTCCAATTGGGCCTCGCATAGTTGGGGCATCTTCCCCGAGCGACAAAGCTGCATTACTCCTCGCAGCCGCAGCCGCAGCCGCAGCCGCAGCCGCGTGATAGGGAATTGGCACGGTGCGTTCTTCAGCTTTGTCCGTCGAAAGGAAACCGCATGAGCCGGTATTTCGAAGAGCTTGACTGGCGGCCGACGCCCATCGGCGCACTGAGCCTGAGACGTCGACGCGAACTGCGGCTCGATATCGACGTCTACGAGATCATGCTGGCCGGCGACTTTCTGATGTCCAGCCTGTTCACCGCGGCCGAGATCGAACTTGCGCGCCTTAGCCTGACCCGGCTTGCCGGACGCGATCTCGAGATCGTAGTTGGCGGGCTCGGCCTCGGCTATACGGCACAGGCCGTGCTCGAGGATTCGCGTGTTGGGTCCGTGATCGTGGTCGAGGCGCTGCCGGCGGTCATCGAGTGGCACGAAGAGGGCCTGCTACCGCTTGGTCGTGGCCTCGCGACCGATCCGCGGTGCCGGCTGGTCGAGGGTGATTTCTTCGAAATGATCTCTACGGACGGCATCGGGCCGGATCCCGATGACCCCGACCGGCGCTTCGACGGCATTCTTGTCGACATCGACCATACCCCGCGCCATGTGCTGGATTCCGGTCACGCCGGCTTCTACGAGCCGGAGGGCTTGCGGCGGCTCGCCGGGCACCTGCGCCCCGGTGGCGTGTTCGGACTTTGGTCGAACGATCCGCCGGACGAGGCACTTGTGGCTTCACTGGGACAGGTCTTCGCGGACAGCAAGGCTCATGTCGTGCGTTTCCATAATCCGCTGCAGGATCGCGAGGCGGCCAACACCGTCTATGTCGGGCAGACCGGGGCGGAGGCGTGACAGCCCGCGATGGCGCGTCGATGAAGAGCGCGACCTGCCCCTTCTGCGACACTGCGACGGCGGAGTTGGCCGCCGAGGTGGACAGGCGTAGCTACTGGCGTTGCCCGACCTGCCTTGCGATCTTCCTCGATTCAGCGGACCGCCCGGATCGCGGAGCCGAATACGCCCATTACCTCACCCATGAGAACGATGTTTCCGACCCGCGCTACCGCAGATTTCTTGGCAAGCTCGCTGATCCTCTGCTCAGATGTTTGGAACCGGGCCTGCAAGGTCTCCATTATGGCTGCGGCCCGGCCCAGCGCTTGCCGCAATGCTCGTGGAAGCCGGTCACCGGATGGCAGTTTACGACCCCTTCTTCGAGCCCGATGCGCGAGCCCTCGATCGAACCTATGATTTCATCACCTGCTCGGAGACGGCCGAGCATTTCCATGATCCGGCTGCCGAGTTCAGGCGTCTCAATGCCATGCTGCGCCCCGGCGGCTGGCTCGCCGTCATGACGTCCTTCCAGCCCGACGGGGGAAAGCTCGCGAACTGGCGCTACCTGCGCGATCCGACCCATGTTGTCCTTTACTGCGAGGAGACGCTGCGCTGGATTGCCGCCCGGCATGACTGGTCGTGCACCTTCCCCGTCCGGGACATCGCGCTGATGCAGCGTTCTGCGTGAGCCGCCCGCCCGGGGTCGGAAAGCCGGAGCTTTGCGATGCGTCTCGTTACGCGCTATGGAGGGATGGCAATTGCCGGTCAATCGGACCGGCTCCCTGATCCAGTGTTCATTCCACCATGCTCCGCAGGCATTTCCGGCTCCTGAGATCGGAGCCCCGCATCCTTTCGTTCGGCGCGCTGTGCGCCTTCCTGTCGACGCCGGGCCAGACCTTCTTCATCGCGCTCTTCGTCGGCTCCTTCGGGGCGAGTGCTGGGCTCAATGCGGGCCAGCTCGGCGCGCTCTATCTTGTTGCCACCCTTGCCTCGGCAAGCCTTCTTCCCTTTGCGGGCCACTGGATCGACCGCATCGACCTGCGGCTCTATGTCAGCCTCGTCGTTGCCGCGCTCGCGCTCGCCTGTTTCTCGGCGGCGCTCGCCGCCGGGCCGTTCGGCCTGCTCCTGGCCTTTCTCCTTCTCAGGCTGACCGGTCAGGGGCTGATGATGCATGTCGATGTCACATCGATCGCCCGATACTTTGGTGCCAACCGCGGCCTTGCCTTGTTCCTGACGGCAATGGGCTTTCCCCTGGCTATAGGAATAGCGCCGCCGCTCACCGTGCATTTGATCGAGGTTCTGGGCTGGCGCCTGACCTATGGGGCGATAGGCGTAGGCGTGCTCATCGGCGCCATCCCGGTCCTCTTGTGGCTGATATGGACCAATGGTGCGTTCTATCGTCCCCCGGCCGCGACGGACGAGCAAACCCCGCCGCGCGCATGGGACGGGCTCAGGATTGTGGGGCGGACACGCTATTTCTGGCTCGCCCTGCCCATCCTCCTATACATGCCGTTCGCTTCGACCGCGCTCACCTTCCATGTCGAGGCCGTCGGGCTTGCGAGAGGATGGTCGCGCGAACTGGTGGCGACTGCCTTCAGCGGTTTTGCCATCGGGCACTTGGCCGGGTTGTTCCTGTCCGGTTTCATCGTCGACCGGCTGACGGCCCGCGTCATGCTACCGCTGATGAACCTGCCGCTCTTTCTCGGACTTTCGGTCCTGGCGCTGTTGACGCACCCGATTGCCCTGTTCGTATTCCTCGGATGCCTCGGGCTGTCCTCCGGCCTTGTGCAAACCTCGGTGGGTGCCGTATGGGCGGAGGTCTATGGCATCGCGCGTCTCGGCACGATCCGCAGTTTCGCCACGATGCTGATGGTCGCGGGAACCGCCGCCGGCCCTGCAATGCTGGGCTACGGGCTCGATACCGGGTTCACCGTTCCGGTCATCTGCCTCCTGCTGCTGGGCTACGGCCTCATAGCGAGCATCCTGGCTGTTTTCGGCGTAACCGTCCGCGTGCCACAGGCTGCCGGCGAATGATGGCTGAAACCCTCCGGCCGTTCTGATAGGTACCACACATGAACGAGCTGCGACCCCAGACCATTGCTGCTTTGAAGAAGCAGATCGAGGATGAACTCGCCGATCTCGTTGCGCTCGAGGCGTCCAGCGCTCAGGAGCGTGCGCCGGTCAAGCTGGACCAGCAGAGCGTCGGCCGGCTTGCGCGGATGGACGCCATGCAGGTTCAGGCGATGGCCGTTGCTTCCGGAAGACGCCGATCGATGCGCATTCAGCGGCTGCGTGACGCCCTGGACCTGATTGAAAGCGGCGAGTTCGGCTACTGCGAGCATTGCGGCGAGCCGATTCCCGAAGGGCGCCTCAAGATCGATCCGACTGCGCAATCATGCGTCAATTGCGCTCGGCTTCACGAGCGGTAACGCTGATCGATCCGTGCGAAGGCGAGTATACAAGGCCGACATGCGTCTTCTTTCTCGATCAGAATTGGTTTCACCATGACGCCTTCGTCACTTCGTCTACCCGCTGGTCCCGCGCCCATGAAAGGTCGCCATCTGGGTCGGCGCCCCGAAACAAGGATGGTACGGTCCGATGCCGCGGAACGAAACCGCGTATCCGTTGCGCGAGGCAAGGCCATTCGCCCAGCCCTCAAAACGCTCGCGGCCCCATTCGAAGCAATGATCGCGATGACGCAGACGATGATCCGGTCCGCCATGGAGCGCGTTGTAGTCACGGTTCGGCGTGGTGATAACTACGGTTTGAGGTCGGCAGAAACGGAACACCGCGCTCTCGACCGCCGACAGCCTCGTCGGCTCGATATGCTCGATGGTCTCTACCAGGGTGGCGGCGTCGTAGCCGCGCAGACGCTCGTTGCATTCGGTGTACGAGCCGTGGATAAGCTTCAATCGCCCGTCGACTGAATGGTGCTCCTTGTCGATCTCGCGTCTTGCAGCTTCAAGGGCGGCGAGGGAGGTATCGACTCCGACGATCTCTTGGAAGCGTTCCTCCGTAAGGAGCCGGATCAGGAGCTCGCCGCTTCCGCATCCAAGGTCAAGTATGCGTCGGGCGCCGCTGTCTAGCAGCGTCTGTTTGACCGCTTCCAGCCTCTCGCAATGAAGGTCCGTGGGCATCACTGGATCATGACGACGGAGAGCAATGTCATGTTGGTGCTCGGCGGCACCGACTCGGCGCAGGGGTGCGGCTCACCGCGATAACTCCTCATCGTCGAATTCCCGCATGCCGAGTTCAGCCAACTCAGTGTCCACGAGCTGCAGGATATCGGATTCTTCCTATCGCAGATCCACAACCTAGCGGAAGCCGCCGCGCGGTTCCTTAGCTCCAGAGATTCCGAAGGCCGGTGACGCGACCTGGGTGATCCAGGGATAGCCGCACTGGGCTCAATCGTGGCATCCTGCCTGCCCGGCCGGTCGCCGCACGGAGATGGGTTCAGGCAGCGCCGCCGCGGCGCGCTACTGGCTGGCCGGCTTGGACTTCCGACGTTTCGTGCTGGTCGTCGTCGGCGTGGTGACCGAGGACGGAGTAGGCGATTCCGGCAAGCAGGGAATTGACGCGCTGGAAATCGCCGATGATGTCGAGGTGGAAGGAGCTGGTCTTGAGGCTCAGCGGATCGCCCTGGCGCAGGCGTTGCAGGTGGCGCTGCGAGCTTTCGCCGACCATGCGCTTATAGGCGCGCTTGCGCTCAAGCAGCGTCTCGGCCTCGTCCGGGTCCCAGTTCATGGTCACCGCCGCGGCGAGCTTGGACGTCTCCACCACATAGGCATAGAGCCGCTTGAGCTCGGCCTCGCCTTGGTCGGAGAAGGCGGTGCGCGAGCGGATTTTCTTGTCGACGATGTCGATCAGGCTCTTGTCG
>SKQW01000094.1 GCA_007118805.1 Rhodobiaceae bacterium
CATGGATTGCGTCGAGGTCTGCCCGGTCGACTGCTTCTATGCCGGCGAGAATATGCTGGTGATCCATCCCGACGAGTGCATCGATTGCGGCGTCTGCGAGCCGGAATGCCCGGCCGAGGCGATTTTGCCCGACACTGACCCGTTCGCACATCCTTGGCTGGAGCTGAACCGGGAATACGCTTCGATCTGGCCGAACATCACCGAAAAGGGCAGAACACCGCCGGACGCGGATGAATGGAAGGATGCGCCCAATAAGTTCGCTGAGCATTTCAGCCCTCAGCCGCACAAGGACGAGGTGGAGGCGGAATGAGGCGAACCTGCAGTGATGACTGGGGCCCTCGGCGATGAGGGTTTTGTGGCAAATCTTCGGCTGGCTCAATGTTGGGCTTGGCGCGTTTGGCACCGTGGTCCCGCTCGTGCCGACGACGCCTTTCTTGCTGGTCGCCGCCTGGTCCTTCGCCCGCAGTTCGGACCGCTTTCACGATTGGCTACTCAACCATAAGCAATTGGGTCCGCCGATCCTCGCCTGGCGCAGGGAGCGGGCCATCTCGCCGCGGGTCAAGCTCATCGCCGCGCTGTCGCTTGTCGCGAGCTTTTTAATTGCGCTTCTGGCGGGGGTTCCCAGTTGGGCGCTCGGCCTTCAGGCGACGATCCTGATCGCCGTGGCGACGTTCATCCTGACGCGACCCGGCGGGGCGCGTCAGGGCAAGCCTCCTACTCGACAGTCTCCCACACCGGCGGCAGATAGAGCAGTCGCGCGAGCTCGCGGCTGAATGAGGTCGGCAAGCGTCATCTCATCGAGCACGGACATGAACGCGCCGAGCGCCTTGCCGAGCGTATTGCGCAATACGCAAGCCGGCTCGATTGCGCACAAGGAGCCCTCGCCAAAGCATTCGACGAGCTGCATGTCCTCCTCGGTCTCCCGCACGAGCGTGCCGATATTGATGTCGACTGGATCAACCTTCAGGCGAAAACCTCCGCCCTTGCCGCGCACCGTCTCGAGATAGCCGAGCTGGCCCAACCGGAAGACCACCTTCATCAGGTGGTTGCGGGAGATGCCATAGCGCTCAGCGATCTCGTCGATGGTGACCCGCCGGTCGGGCTCGATCCCAACATAGATCAACACCCGCAGGCAGTGGTCGGAGAAGGTCGTCAGTCTCATGGCGTCCCCTGCGGCGTTCTGTCCCGCTGCTGAGCGGGGAAACATATATCGCAAATATTGCTTCATGAACAGGCTTACCATAAAAAGTATGTCATTTACATGTTCAAGCGTCGTCGAGACGGGGGAGCACCATGAACACTCATGTTGAGCCAGAGCGACTGAAATCGCAGGACGAGGACCAGCGGGCGGAGGCGCTTCCGACGGCGCGGCTGCGCCACGAGATCGATCAGCCATTCAGCGACATTCCGACTGGAATCTTGAAAGCCTATCTCGCGGTTTGGGTTGGCTTCTTCGCCACCTTGTGGTGGATGTTCGGCGGCCATGGCGAGAGCGCCTTCATGGTAACAATAGCCAGCGGCTTCGGGACTATCTTCTTTGCCGTCCCGATCGCGATGATCGGGCGGGCGCCGCATAGCCTGAAGCGCGCCGTCGCGCCCAAGATTGAGACGCTGACGGGCTTGCTGACGGTGCGCGATGCGGCCGCACAGATCCTGCTCATTCCTGTAGCGGTCACGCTTGGGCTGATCGGAATGGCTATCTTCGCGCTGTAGAGCCGCCAGTCTTCCTGTCAGCCTGAGCGCAGAAGAGCGCGCGGTCGTCTCTAGCTGAGTGCGTCGGCAAGAAACGATATCGTCCGGGCCCAGCAGCATTCGGTTGTCGCAGACACGAGCCTGCCCGCGGCACTCGGGGCGCCCATGCGCGGCCTGCATTTGCATGCGAGCGCTCGTCGGCGTTAATATGCATCATTAATACCACTTTTGCACTTGGGAGAAGTTGCCAAGCGGGGAACCAGGAGGAGCAGCGTTATGAGTGAAGCCGTCTATCCCCAATCGACCCGCGAGCTGGCACAGACTCGGCGCGCGCTGGCGCCGGAGGCCGAGGCCGCCTTCCGGGCGTTCAGCCAGAAGGTGTTCGAGGAGGGCGCCTTGTCCTCCAAGGTCAAAGAACTGATCGCCGTCGCAGTAGCCCATGTCACCCAGTGCCCTTACTGCATCCGGGGCCACACCAAGGCGGCCCTGCGAAAGGGGGCGACGCGCGAGGAGATCATGGAGGCAATCTGGGTGGCGGCCGAGATGCGCGCCGGCGGGGCCTACGCCCATTCCGCGCTCGCCATCGAGGAGATGGAAAAAGCTGGGGCGAAGCAGAGCTGAGCGGGGCAGGAATTGGAAGGTGTGCGATGATCAGGATCGATGGAAGCGGAATCGAGATCGACGCGGAGATCGTTGCTGACGGGCTTGGCCTCGATCCCGCCGTGCTGCACCAGCACATGCGCGAGGGCCGCGTCACTAGCCGTTGCGAGCGCGGTGTCGGAGAAGATGAAGGACGCTGGCGGCTGACCTTCTTCAGCGGCAATCGCCGCTTGCGCCTGGTGGTTGACGCTGCGGGACGGATTGAGCAGCGCTCAATGATCGATTTCGGCGACCGGATGCTGCCCGACTCCATGCGCAGGAGCGCAGCATGATCCTTGTCGAGCATCTGCTCCCCTCGGCCCGGGAGAGGCTTGAGACAATTCCGCACGATGCCTCGCTTGTCGAGGCGGCCCGCCGGTTGGGAGCGAGCGTCGACCTCTTCGCCGTCTGCGACAGCGAGGGTTGCCTCATCGGCGTCGTGACTAAGTCCGATGTCGTCAAGCGGATCGGCGAATGCCAGGGCGCAAGCTGTGCGGCACCTGTGGCAGCGGCGATGACAAGTGATGCCTTCTGCTGCCGCGCCGGTGATTGGCTGCACGATGTCTGGAGCTTGATGCGCGAGAACGGTCTAAAGAACGTGCCGGTGATTGACGAAGACGATCGGGCAATCGGGATTGTTGCCGCGCGGGATGCATTCGAGGCGCTGCTCGCCGATGTCGAACACGAGGAGAGCCTTTTGCGCGACTATGTCGCCTGTGTCGGCTACAGGTGAAATCGGCCTCCGGCTCAGCCGCCCTCCTCCAACACCTCCTTGAGGACCAGCGCATTGTTGCGATCGGTGTCCTTGGCGGCGAAGACGAGCGTGATCGCTCCCGAGCCGGCCTGGTTGAGGAGATCGCCGATCTTTTCCGCCTTCTCCGCAAGCTCTTCTCGGTAGTGGCGGCAGAACTCGGACCAGCGCTCTGGATCATGCGCGAACCACTTGCGCAGTTCTGTCGACGGCGCCAGGTCCTTCGCCCACAGGTCGATCGCCGCGTCCTTCTTGGAGATGCCCCGCGGCCAGACGCGATCGACGAGGATCCGCGTTCCGTCCTGTGGCAAAGGCGCCTCGTAAACCCGCTTCGTGGTGATCGTCCGGGATGCCATCGCTCACGCGGCCGACGCCCGTGGCGGTGCAGGATAGGCGCACTCGGCAAGCGTCGCCCCGTCGAGCTCGCGGAAGAAGGCCTCGCGGGCGGCGGCAAGGTTACGCTTGAGCCGGCATTTCGGCGTCAGCACGCAGGCGCCGCCGTCGCTGCGGAAGCATTCGACCAGGGGAAAGCGCGCCTCTAGCGCCCGCACGACCTCTCCGACGGTTATCGCCTCGGCCGATCGCGCGAGGCGGAAGCCGCCGCCGGCGCCGCGTCTTGTCGTTACATAACCGGCTTGCCCGAGCCGGCGCACGATCTTGATGAGATGGTGGCGCGAGATGCCGAACTCGATGGCGATCTCATCGGTCGTGAAGGTCCTGTCCGGCTCGCCGGCAAGCCGCATCAGCGCGCGAAGGCCGTAATCGGTGAAACTCGTCAGCTGCATGGCTCGGTCCGTGATCGGGCATTGGTTGTACCGATCCTAGCATGATAAAGCCGCATCATGGATACCTATTCAGCCGTCACCCCGGCCGAGCGGCGCGCCCGCATTGTCGCCGAGATCACCGACCGCACCGGTATCGACGAAGCGATGATCGAGCGGCTCGTGCATGCCTTCTATGCCAAGGTGCGCCAGGACGAACTCTTGGCACCGGTCTTCGCCGCCCGCATCGAGGACTGGGAGCCGCATCTTGAGCAGATGTGCGCCTTCTGGTCCTCGGTGGCGCTGATGTCGGGGCGCTATCACGGAAGGCCGATGGAAAAGCATGCGCCGCTCCCGGTCGACGCGCGCCACTTCGACCGCTGGCTCAGCCTGTTCGAGGAGACCGCAAGAGAACTCTGTCCGCCCGCCGCGGCGGAGCATTTCGTGGAGCGCGCCAGGCCGATCGCCGAGAGCCTTGAGCTTGGAGTCGCGCAGTTCAATGGTTGCCTCCTGATGAAGGGCGAGCGCTATCGGAATCCGGATCTCGAGAGGCAGCCCGCCGATACAAAGGGAATGGCCTCGTGAGCCGCCGCGACAACGAACTGCCGCCCAGCTTCGCTTCACCGCCCTGTTTCATGCATGAGTTGGATCCCGCCTATATGGGTCTGGCGGAGTCAGGCGATCCGCAGCAACGCGCCGATGTCATGCGCTGGCGCAAGGCGGAACGGCAGCGCCTCATCGAGGCGCGGCTGGCGCTCCCCAGCGAGACGCGGCAGCGCGACAGCGGGCGGATCGCGGAACGACCTCATCTATGAGCGCTTGCAGATCCGGCTCGTCGCAGAACAGCCAGTAGGCGCTGACGGTAAGGCCGGAGACCTCGCCAATCTCGTTAACCAGTGTCAGCCTTTGGCAACTGACCAGCATGCAGATGAACATCACCAAGAATAGCGTTCGTTCGTCCTCGGAATGCCTGTTGGCGCAACGCGGATCGTCCCATGATCTATCTCGATGCAAACGCGACCACCGCGCCGTCCCGCGCTGCCCGTGACGCGATCCGGCAGGCCATTGCCGCGCTCCCCGCGAACCCGTCGAGTGCCCATTGCATGGGGGCCGTCGGCCGGGAAGTCATCGAATGCGTGCGCGACGCCGCTTGCCTTCTCGTAGGCGAAGCCGACCCCGAGGACCTGATCCTCACGTCGGGAGGGACGGAGGGCAACAACACCGTGATCCGGGGATTCCGCCCGAACGGCGAGCCCGCCATGGCGGTCATCTCGGCCGCCGAGCACCCCTCTGTCAGGGAGCCCGCCCTGGCCTGCGCCGCAGGCGTAATCAAGGCCCCGGTGTCGCCGCACGGGGTGATTGACCCTGCTCGCGGGACGCGACATGCAGTCGGCGGTCGGAAGCGAGCCGATATAGCTCCTCGGCAATACCCTGCCACGGCGCCACGGTGATGCGCGGCACGATGCCGGACTGCGTCCCAAGCAGGATTCCCAGCTTGCGCTCCAGTGCCGCGGCGAGCGGCCGGGAGAATGTCGTCTGCAGGATTCGGCCGTCCGGATTGTCGCGCGCAAGCCGCGCGGCGCGGTGGAGCGCAACGAGGATCTTGCCCGTTCCAGCCGAGCCTGCCACGCGCGCTAGGGCCGAATAGCTGCGCTCGACCGCACTATGCTGTGAGGGATGAAGGAAGACTGTCCACCTCTCGAAAGGATGTGCGCATCTCGGTCCGGTGTCCGTCAACGTCTATTGTGTTATCAGAATAGTATCGTAACCAGGACGCGTCTCAATTGCGATAGTGCCACGCTGACACTTTAACAGGGGGCGTAGAATGTCACGACCGGTTCACGGCAGCCCGATCGCCTGGGTGTTGTCCATCCTGCTTCTTCTGACCTGGCATGCCAATCCGGCCGCTGCCCAATTGGACCGCATGGGCGAGCTCGAGAAGGTCATCTGAACAGGATGGCGTAGGCAGCCACCTTGTTCTGGAATGCGATCATCGCTCAAGGCGATGATAGTTTCCAGTGTCATGTAGCGAGCGCGCTGGACGGCCCACTTGATGGCATGGACCGCCCTCGCTCCGGCCGTCGCTGTGGCAGGGTGGCTAACAGATGCCGCGCTTCTCGACCTCACTTGCCAATGGTTGTTCGATCAAGGAGATCGCCCGACGGACCGGCTACAGCCGCAAGCTCATCCGTCAAATCGCCGCCGTCCCACCCGGTGTAGTGCTGGCGGTTGTCCGGGAACAGGGACCCGGCTCACCGACCGTCAAACCATCGCTTCCACTCTGGCACCGCACGCGCAAAGGTTCCACGGTGCGTTGTCGGTCCGGTTGATACAGCTTGAACACGATCATTACCGGCGCCCATGGCCTGCTGGTAGGACATCGCCAGCTGGCCAAGGCCGGTGCTGATGG
>SKQW01000178.1 GCA_007118805.1 Rhodobiaceae bacterium
AGCGAGTGTGAGAATCACGAACAGGACGACGGTGATTCCCGAAATCGCGAAGACCGGATTGTGAATGTCCAGCCCGAACGGCCCGATCTGGGGCTGGATGTTGTCCTGTCCGACCTCGTAGTCGGTATCTATTATGTCGGCCGGCCCCTCAGGCGGCGGCGTTGCGGCTTCTTCGCTCATGAGTGTCCCCCCGGGATAATGTCAGCGCACCACGAAGACCGAGACCGGCGCAAAGGAGGCGACGGATCCGGCATTCGAGGAGAAGATGTGATCGGGAAAGCCCGGCACGTGCGAGGCCATGACGACGACATCGCATCCGGTATCAGCGATCGCTTGAATCAGCGTATCGGCCAGGTCAATCGCCGGGTCATGGCCGATGCGCGCCGCGGTTTCCACGGTCAGCCCATGTCGGCTGGCCTGCTCTCGCCCGAACGCCTCGAGCTTCTCGGCGTATTCGGTCGGATTATGCGCCACCGCGCTCGGCGCCTCGCCGGTCACGCCGACATAACAAACGGGAATATCGAAATGCCTGGCGAGATCCGCCGCGGTCACGAGCGCCTTGTCGATACGCTCGATATGCGCCAGATCCACCGGCACCATGATCTTGGTGTACATCTTGCCTCCCCTTGCCCGCTTGGAAAAACTGGAACCTTGCCTCCTCCAGGCTTACGCAACTCGCGCCGGCCGCGCAGTGCCAACTGGCTGGTACCGGGCGGACTATCAAGCCGGCGGTTCAACAATTCCCCGGCCCAGCAATGCACCGCAGATCAGGACCAGCTCGGCTTGGCCTCGAAAGGTTAAGTGCGCCACGCCCACGCGTCGGGCCGAATGGCGACACATAACGTCGTCAGTGAAACAGCACTTGGCAAGCTGTGTCCACCCGTCAGACTTCTTCCCGGTCCGTTGCACATCGGGCTTTCCACAGAATAAACGTCCACATGAATGTTCATTGGAGAACGGCTGAACCATGGCCGCCAGCTATCACTTCTCCTTCAAGCATGCGGAACCGTGTTCTTGCACCGCTACCAACAAATGACATGGGACAATCCATGACCAGCGATCGCAACATCCTCGACATCGACTTTCTCGACAAGACCGTGCGGGCTATTGCCGAGGACATCTCGACATCCCCGGACCGGGGAGAGGTATCCCAATTCCTGCCCGAACTTGCCGCCATCGATCCGCGGCAGTTCGGCCTCGCCGTGGTGACTGCCGACGGGTACGAGGCGGCCGCCGGCGACATCGACGAGGCCTTTACCATCCAGAGCATATCGAAGGTGTTCGCCCTCAGCCTGGCGCTTGAGACATTCGGCGACGAGGTTTGGACCCGCGTCGACCGTGAGCCCTCCGGTGACCCCTTCAACTCGATCACCGACCTGGAGCGTCACGGCGGCTATCCCCGCAACCCCTTCATTAACCCCGGCGCCCTCGTCATCGTCGACATGCTGCTCGACAAGGCCGACGGCCCGGGCCCGACGAAATTCGTGGAGTCCTTTTTGGCCGAGCAGATCGGCGCTGACGACTTCGCAGTTGATGAAGCGATCTTCGAATCGGAAATCGGCCTGAGCCACACCAATCGGGCCCTTGCCCATCTCGCCAAGTCGTTCGGCAATCTCAATCACCCGGTCGACGACGTTATCGCGGCCTATGTACGCCAATGCGCGATCGCGCTGTCCTGCCGTCAATTAGCGCGGGCCGGCCGCTATCTGATGCTGGAGCGCGCGGGCGCGGGCGCCGCCACCGACCCGTCACGTCGACGTGCGCGGCAGGCCCGCCGCGTGGCGTCCCTGATGCTGACATGCGGCCAGTATGACGGGTCGGGTGACTTCGCCTTCCGGGTCGGCCTGCCTGCCAAGAGCGGGATCGCCGGCGGCCTGCTGGCGATCGTGCCCAACACCGCGACCATCGCAGTCTGGGCACCGGGCCTCGACGCCAACGGCAATTCGCTGCTCGGCACGCTGGCGCTCGAGCGACTGGCCGAGGCGATGGACTGGTCGGTATTCGGCGCTGTCGAGCGGCGCTGAGCTCCCGGCGTGCCGTGGCTCACCGTTCGTAGTGTTCGGCGACCAAGCGGTCGAGCAGCCGCACGCCGAAACCGGACGCCCAGCTCTTGTTGATGGCGGTTTGCGGCGAGGCCATGCCGGTTCCTGCGATGTCGAGGTGGGCCCAAGGCGTCTCGTCCACGAAGCGCTTGAGGAACTGCGCCGCCGAGATGGCACCGGCGGCCCGCCCGCCGGCGTTCTTCATGTCGGCGAACTTGGAGTCGATCAGCTTGTCATACTCCTCAGCCAACGGCATCCGCCAGACTTTCTCGCCGGTCTTGGTTCCGGCTGACAGCAGCCTGTCCGCAAGCTCGTCATCATTGGCGAACAGGCCGGCATGCTGGTGGCCGAGCGCGATGATAATCGCGCCGGTTAAGGTCGCCAGGTTCACCATGAAGGCGGGCTTGATCTCGCGCTGCACATAGGTCAGGGCATCGGCCAGCACGAGGCGCCCCTCGGCGTCGGTATTGATCACCTCGATGGTCTTGCCCGACATGGCTGTGAGAATGTCCCCCGGCCGGTAAGCCTTGCCATCCGGCATGTTCTCCACCAGCCCGACGACGCCCACTACATTGGCCTTGGCCTTGCGCTTTGCCAGCGCATGCATGAGCCCGACCACCGTGGCCGCGCCAGCCATGTCGCCCTTCATGTCCTCCATATTGGCGCCCGGCTTGATCGATATCCCGCCAGTATCGAAAACGACGCCCTTGCCGATAAAGGCGGCCGGCCGGCTTCGCGTGCGCCCGCCGTTCCAACGCATCACAACTAGGCGCGGCTCCCGCTCGGCCCCTTGCGCCACGGCAAGCAGCGCGCCCATACCCAAGCGCCGCATCGCGCGCACGTCGAGCACCTGCACCTCGACGCCGAGCCGGGTAAGCTCCCGGGCACGTTCGGCAAAGTCCTGCGGTCCCAGATTGTTGGCCGGTTCATTGACAAGGTCGCGCGCCAGCAACGTGCCATCGGACACCGCATCCAGCGCCGCGAACGCCCGGCGCGCCGGATTGTGATTGGCGGCCGAGATGACCAGCTTGCCGATCTTTGGCGCCTGGTCCTCGTCCTTCTTGTTCGTCTTGTATTTGTCGAAGCGGTAAGCCGCCAGCTTCGCGCCGGTCGCGAACTGGGCCAGCGAATCGGCCGGGATATCGCTCCCGTTCGGCAATTCCGCCAGGACCACCGCCTCCGGGACATCCCCGGTGAGCTTGGTCACGCATGTGCCGCCGAGCTCCATCCAGTCGACCGCCGCGGCCTTCTCCGGATCGCCGAGCCCCACGATCAGGATCCGGTCGAGGCTGAGATTGGCGGGCGCGAACAGATCGAGCGTCGACTTGCGCTTGCCCTTGAACGCCGCCGCCTTGATGGCGCGACGAATGGCGCCCTCCGTCGCATCATCGAGCGCGCGCCCCCGCGGGCCAAGCGCCCCGCCATCGCCCGCAAGGACGATCGCCACGCCTTTCTTTTTTGGAGGGTCGGCCTTTGCGAAGGTGATTTTGGGCAGATCTGTCATTTGGAGGCACGCGCTGAAGGGGTGGGCACAGTGACGAGGGCTTTCCCTTACACCAAGCACGCGTCCGACGCGAGAGCCCTGCCTGGGCGGCCTGAAACGGATTTTCGTGGCGCGCTCACGAAATGTTTCCGAATCTTGCCGCAAATGGCAATACAATGCTATCCGGGTGGTCCGGCGAGCGCAGGGTCGCATGAAACTGATCGAGCGATACATTTTCCGCATGGTCGCGGGGGCGTTCATGGTCGCGCTCCTGATGCTGACCGGAGTCGTCTGGGTCACGCAGGCGCTCAGGGAAATCGATCTGGTCACCAGCCAGGGGCAGACCCTGCGACTGTTCTTTTACGTCACCCTGCTCGCGCTGCCGGCGCTGATCATGGTGATCGCGCCGATCGCGCTGTTCATCGCCTGCCTTTTTGCGCTCAACAAGCTCAACGGCGACAGCGAACTGGTGGTGGTCAACGCGGCTGGCATGCCGCAATGGCACATCATCAAGCCATTCCTGCTGCTTGGCGTGATCGTAACGTTGCTCACCGCAACAATCGGCATCGTGGTGATGCCGGAGAGCGCGCGAAAGTTGCGCGATCTGACCACGCAGATTCGCGCCGACCTGCTTTCTTACGTCATCGTCGACGGACAGTTCACGCAGGTCGAGCAGGGACTGACCTTTCACGTCCGCGAACGCCAAACGGACGGGACCCTGCGGGGGGTCCACATTCGCGATGGTCGCAGCGCCGACCAGACGCGGACATACATCGCCGAAGAAGGGTATATCATCCGCCAGGGCCAGAACGCATTCCTCATGATGCGCAACGGCAACATCAACCAGATCGGCGACGACCCCCAGCGCACGTCCATCATCACCTACGATCGCTATGTGTTCGATCTGTCGAGCCTGACCCGGCGCACCGGCGTGGCGCACCGGCACCCTCGCGAGCTCTCCATTCTCGAGCTGCGCCAGCCCGATCCGAACAACATCTACTATCAGCGCTCACCGGGCCGTTTCCGGGCGGAGTTTCATGACCGGCTCTCGGCCCCCCTATATCCGCTTGCTTTCGTGTTCATCGCCCTGGCGGCGCTGGGCCGCCCCCGAACCAACAGGACCGGCCGGGGGGAGTATCTGCTTGCGGCGGTCGCCGCCATGGTCAGCCTGCGCGCGCTCGGCTTCGGCATGACCAATCTCGCCGCCAGTCAGGCCTGGGCGGTGGCCATGATGTACGGGGCACCGTTGCTTGTTACCGCCATTGCCATTTGGCTCGCCCTGTCCGAAAGGGCGAATGCCATGGTGCTGTCCTTCCGGCTGCCGCCCGCCGTGGCCAGGCGCGCGGATGCTGCTATGCGAACAGTGGCGCAGCTGCCATCCGCGCTCGGCCCCAGGCACCAGGGATAGGCCCATGTCGCGCTTGGCAGCCGCCCTTTTCGGACATCACACGCTGGCCTTCTATTTCGGCCGGCGCTTCATGATCAATCTGATCGCCGTGTTCACCGGCTGCCTGGCCCTGATCTTCTTCGTCGATCTTGTGGAGAACCTGCGTCGCGCCGGCGGGCACGACGTGGAGTTCTGGACGATCTTCTTGCTCTCGGTGTTCCGGCTGCCGTCGATCTCCGAGCTCGTCCTGCCCTTTGCGGTGCTGTTTGCGGCAATCGCGACATTCCTGCTGCTCACCCGCAGCCTCGAGCTCGTCGTCGCAAGGTCCGCCGGAATCTCGGCCTGGCAGTTCATCATGCCCGCTGCCCTGATCGCCTTTGTCGTGGGGATCGGTGCGACCACGCTCTACAATCCCCTGGCCGCCGAACTGCGCGCGCGCCACCAGATTCTGCATGCCGAAAGCTTCGGCGGCGGGTCGTCCTCGGTCTTTGATTCGGCCGGCGACGAAGCCTGGCTGCGGCAGACCGGGAGGGACGGGCCGTCCATTATCTATGCCCGCGCCAGCATGGATCAGGGCATACGGCTATCGAATGTCACCGTGTGGACCTTCACCGAGGACCACCAATTCGCCGAACGGATCGACGCCGCCGCAGCTATATTGGAAGATGGTTACTGGCGCCTTAACGAAGCCTGGGTCTCTGGAGTCGACATTACGCCCACGTTGCACGACACCTTCATCGTGAGCACGTTTCTGACTCCGGCTCAGGTTCAGGAGAGCGTCGCGGCGGCTGATGCCGTGCCGTTCTGGGACCTTCCGAGCCAGATCGATCGCGTAGAGAGCGCCGGCTTGTCGGCGGCGCCGTATCGCCTTCAATATCACACGCTGCTGGCACGGCCGCTTCTGTTGTCGGCAATGGTCATCATTGCGGCGACCGTTTCGTTGCGCGTATTCCGATTTGGCAGCGTCGGTCGCCTTGTGCTGGCTGGAATTATCGCCGGGTTCATGCTTTATGTGGTCACTAAACTGGCAGCCGATCTCGGCAACGCGGGCGCAATAGCGCCATTCGCGGCGGCCTGGGCGCCGACGCTGGTTGCGGCGCTGATCGGAACGACAATAATGCTGTACCAGGAAGACGGTTAGCGTATGGGGCACCGCGCAACAAAGAAGAAGGCTGGGGGCGGCCTCGCCCATCTGCGCTCGGGATGGCCGGCGGGAACGCTGGCGGTGAGCATTCTCGCCCTCGCCGCCGTCGTGCCGCTGGCCTGGGCGCAGGACACCCAGCGCACCGGGGCGCTCGGATTCGAGACCGCCGTGGCCGACGACCCCGACGCTCA
>SKQW01000151.1 GCA_007118805.1 Rhodobiaceae bacterium
CTGTCGTTCGGACATGGTCCCTCCGGTGACACGTTGTCTCTATGTGGCACTCCCGCCCGGCTCATTGAGCCTTGCATAGGCGGGTCGAGGCAGGTTACGTGCCAGCGCTTCATCAGGCCGGAGAGCCCGGCACTGACAAATGGCCGAGCCCGTGCAGCACCCGAGAGAACCTATCTTCAATTTGCCGCGCGCGATGACCGTCGCAATCGTGGTCCTCCTAGCTATCCACATTCTAAGGTTAACGCTGCCATTGGCGGTTGACCTCGAGGTCATCTATCTCTTCGGCTTTGTGCCGGCGCGCTACGATGTCCCGGCCGGGCTGATCGACGGGTTCCCCGGCGGCCTGGCGGCCGATCTGTGGACCTTCGTCAGCTATTCATTCCTGCACGGCGACTGGCTGCATGTCGGGATCAATGTCGCCTGGATGGTGGCCTTTGGCACGCCCGTCCTGCGGCGCTTCGGAACCGGCCGGTTCCTGCTCCTGTCGGCGGTGGCGGCGGTCGGCGGCGCGCTCGCCCATCTCGCCACGCACTGGTCGAGCATGGTGCCGATGATCGGCGCCTCGGCCGCGATCTCCGGGCAGATGGGCGCGGCGGTGCGCTTTGCGTTCCAGGCGGGCGGGCCGCTGGGCGCGTTCGGCCGCGGCGAGGAGTGGCGCTGGCGCATCCCCGCCGCCTCGCTGACCGAGGCGTTCCGCGACGTCCGAGTGGTGACCTTTGTGGGGATCTGGTTCGTCGTCAACATCGCCTTCGGCACCACCAGCCCGGTGCCCGGCGAATCCGCGGCGATCGCGTGGCAGGCCCATATCGGCGGCTTCCTCGTCGGCTTGTTGCTGTTCCGCCTGTTCGACCCCTGGCACGGCCGGCCGCCGACGCCGACCCGGCCCACGCCGTATCTGCGGCCGGTGGAGCCCGACGGCGCGGACCCTCGGGATGACGGGCGCGCCTGAGCTGGGCGCGATTTCCGGAGTGGGTTGCGCGCGCGGCTGGCGCGGCGCATCATGATCGCCTGTTGACAGGCGCCGGCCGGGCCGGCGCGCGAAGCGGGAGAGCGACCATGACCGTTGCCGTCATGCTGGCCCGCAAGGGCCACGACGTTGTCACCGTGCACCCGGACGACAAGATGATCGATGTGTGCCGGCTGCTGGAGACCCGGGGCATAGGGGCCATCGTGGTGACCGACGATGCCGGCGCGGTGGCCGGGATCATCTCCGAGCGGGATTTCGTCCGTGCTCTCGCCCGTGAAGGCGCCGGCTTCCTCGACCAGCCCGTCGCGGCCTATATGACCGGCGATGTCGTCACCTGCGAGCTTGAGGATTCGGTGCCAGACGTCATGGGGCGAATGACCGAAGGCAAGTTCCGCCATATGCCCGTGGTGGAGGATGGCCGGCTGGTCGGCGTGGTCTCGATCGGCGATGCCGTCAAGCACCGGATCGCCGAGGTCGAGGCGGAAAGCCAGGCCATGCGGGCCTATATCGCGACGGGCTGAAGCGAACTGGGGCGCGCGCGGCATACAGCGTCCGGTTCGCCTCGATCAGCCACACACTCCGGACGGCGCGTCAAGATCCTCCACCCATCCCCTGGGGCCCGGACCTTTGCGCCCCAGCGCGTCGCTGGGATTGAGCACCTTGCAGGATTTCAGCGACAGGCACCCGCAGCCGATGCAATCGGTGAGGCCGGCGCGCAGGCGCTGAAGCTGGGCGATCTGCGCGTCCACCCGGTCCGTCCATTTCTCGGACAGCGCCGCCCAGTCATCGCCGGTCGGCACATGATCGCTCGGCAGCCGGTCGAGCTCCGACCTGATCTCGTCGAGCTTCATGCCGAGCTTCTGGGCAAAGGTGATGAAGGCCAGGCGCCGCAGGACATGGCGCGGAAAACGGCGATGGCCCGATCCTGCCCGTTCGGAGGTGATGAGCCCGCGCTCCTCGTAATAGCGCAGCGCCGAGGCGGCGACGCCGCTGCGCCGGGAAATCTGGTTGATGGTGAGCGTGGTTTCCATGGCTCGAAACTTTCTCGCGAAACGCCATTGACTTAAAGCTCACTTGAACTTGTAGGCACGGCTCATCGCACCGTCAATGGAGATGAGTCATGCAACAGATTCGCCCCGATCTTTGGATCACCGAGCCCTACTTCCCCGCCCCCGACGAGATTCCCGATCTCCGGTTCCACGGCTACCTGCTGACACGCCCGGCGGGAAATCTGCTGTTTCACACCAGCGCGCACGAAGCCGATCATGACGCGATCGCGGCGCTGGGCGGTGTCGCAAGGCAGTATCTCGCCCATGGTCACGAGGCCGAGCCGGGCATTGCCAAGCTCAGGCGGCGATTCGGCAACAGGCTGCTCGCGCACAGTGCCGCCGAGGCGGACGTTGCGGTGCATAGCGAACTCGACCACCCCCTCGAAGGTGGCGAAATCTTCGATGACGGGGTGGCGGTGATCGCAACGCCAGGGCACACGGCGAGCAATGTCAGCTTCAAGGTGCGCAGCGAAAGTGGCGATACCTATCTGTTCGTCGGCGACACCATCTTCGCGCAGGGCGGCGAATGGCACGGCCTCGTCTTTCCCGCCGAGGGGGGTGACACCGCCACCCTGCGGGCGAGCCTATCCGGCCTCGCCGACCACCATGCCGACCTCGTCCTGTTCGGCGTGACCATCTCCGATGAACCGGCGCGGCGGTTCACGCCCGAAGGCTGGCGCGCCGCGCTCGATGAGGCGTCCCGGTCCATAAGCCACATGTAACCTGCGCGATGGGCGGGGAACGAGCGTTCTCGCCAGTTCACCCACCTGTCATTCATGTACCCGCGCGCAGGCGAACGAGGCCGAGCGTCTCGCGGGCAGTGGCCACGTCGAAGGAGCGCCAGAGTTGCATAAGGCGCTGGTGCATGGAGTCGGGCAGCCGCAGGCGCCGGCCGCGCAGGCGGGCGATCGCCGCAACGGCTGACTCATCGAGATCGAGAAGCCGGCAGACGCAGGCGATCGGCTCGGCATTCACGCTGAGCAGGGAGCGGGTCATCACCGCTTCGGGCAGATCGGTCAGCGAGGACAGGACCATCGCAAGATCGAGCGCGCGGTCATGATCGGCCAGTTCGACGATCAGGTCGCTCCGCTTGAGGGACCCCGCCTCGATCTCCTTGAGCTTCAGTCGCACCTCCAGGCGACGGTGCCGGCGGGTGGAGAAATCCTGATCGAGTTTTTCCTTGGCCGCCCCGATCAGCCGGATGGCCTCTTCCGGCTGATCCTCGAGCAGGGCCTGCATCGACTGGCGACGCTGCGGGGGCAACAGGTCGATCAAGCGGGCGGCGATCGGCGCGGGCACGTCCGGCCGGCTCGTCACGGCGGTGCGCAGCGCCTCGTCCTGCGTTGCGAACTCGGCCAGCAATTCGAAGGCGCGTTTGGACAGGCGCGCGCCGCCATTGCCGGCCACCTGCCGTTTAACCCGACCATCGCCGAGGCTGACCAGTGTGTCGCTAAGCCCCTCACCCAGCGTCTCGCGCTGGCCGATGGCCAGCCGGTGTTCGTCGCTTCCGTCCCAGGCGACCTGGATCATGAAGGGCTCATCGAGGAGCGCCGAGCGCCGCAGAACCGGAGCGGCGACCGGGATCTCGTCGACAGCCAGGGTTCGGTGGGTGGTCGACAGCCCGCGCCTGCAGTCGGCGACCTTCTCGGAGAGCGCGCCGCGCGTCCGAAGGTTGGATTCGCCGATCAAGGCGGTGATCGCCTCGTCGAAGAGGACCGCTTCGCGGTCGTTCCAGGATTCCTCGTTGGCCATGAACAGGTCGGCGAGCCGGGCGATCAGATCGTCCCGCAGCGCCCGTGACGGGGATCTGGCAAGCTCCAGCAACTCGGCGGCATCCGCGGCAACGCTCATCACTTGTGTCCAATGCAGATCGAATAGGGGCGAGGGCCCGTGGCGCTGCCCTGGCCCGCAGCAACCCTTGCACGCGCCCTCCTAAGGGGCGGTGAATGCGTCGGCTTCTATTGAAAGCGAATTGGTCGATTTGCCGCTGCGCGATTATGGCAGGAGCCCGGCGGCCCGCGCGCGCGCCAGGATGCGTTCGGCCCGCCTGAGGTGAGGGCGGTCGATCATCCGCCCGTCAAGGCTGGTCACGCCGGCGGCGCCGGCCTCGGCCAGGGCCTCAATGACCGCCTGCGCCTCTGCCACCATCGCCTCGGACGGCGTGAACGCCTCGTTGATGACCGGCACCTGGGCCGGATGGATCGCCATCTTGGCGGCGAAGCCGTCGCGCACGGCGGCCCGGCAATCGGCCCGCAGGCCCTCGCCGTCGCGGAAATCGGTGAACACCGTGTCGATGGCAGTGATGCCCGCATTTGCCGCGCCGGCCAGGCACAGCGCCCTGGCCAGGCGATAGAGGTCGGTATAGCGGCCGGCCTCGTCGCGGTTGGCGGCGGCGCCGATATCGGCCGACAGGTCCTCCGCGCCCCAGGCAAGCCCCTCAAGCCGCCGGGAGGCGCCCTTGAAGCTGCCCATAGTGAACAGCGAGGCCGCCGTCTCGGTGGCGATGGCAAGGATAGCGATGGCAGTCTCAGGCAGGGCGTTGAGGGCCTCAAGGGCCGCGATCCGCGAGTCCAGGATGCCGATATCGGCGCCGGTCTCAGCCTTGGGCAGCATGATGGCGTCGGGCCGGGCCGGCACCACCGCCTCAAGGTCGTCATCGATGAGTCCGCTATCGAGCGCGTTGACCCGGACGAACAGGCGGGGGCGTTCAGGCCGGTCCCGCACCGCGCGAAGATGGGCGGCGGACGTCTCGCGGGCGGCCGGCTTGGCATCGAGGGCAACCGAGTCCTCCAAATCGAGGATCAAGGCATCGGCGCCGCTGCCGAGCGCCTTGTCGAGCTTGCGCTGGCTGTCGCCGGGCACGAAGAGGAGGGAGCGCATGGCCTATGTCGCCGCCTTCGCCTTGGCCGCGCGCTTCCACAGATAGGCCTGGCGCTGGCAGACCGCGACCAGCACGTCGTTCTGGTTGAACGTCTTGTGCTCGAACTCGACGATCCCCGCATCGGGGCGCGAGCGCGACTCCCGCTTGTTCTTGACTTCGGTCGTCACGTGAACGGTATCGCCGTGGAACAAGGGGTGAGGGAACTTGACGTCGGTCATGCCGAGATTGGCGATGGTGGTTCCGACCGTCAGGTCGTTGACCGAGATGCCGATCATCAGGCCCAGCGTGAACAGGCTGTTCATAAGCGGCTGGCCGAACTCAGTTTCAGTCTTGCAGAACTCGAAGTCGATATGGAGCGGCTGCGGATTGTGGGTCATGCAGGAGAACAGGATGTTGTCCGATTCGGTGACCGTCCGGCGGATGGGATGCTCGAAGACCTGACCGACTTCGAAATCGTCGAACCAGCGACCTGCCATGGCACGCTCCTTTTGCGGTTGGGGCACTCAAGTGACGCACGGGGTTAACGCCGCATTTACCATAAAATCAGATGGTGCCAAGGACAGCGGGAGGCTTTGCGGCCATGTTCCTTTTCACCACGCCCGATCGCCCGGACAGCGCCGGTCGGCCGGATGCCGTGCAGTCGGCGTTGAGGGACGCAAGCCGCTCGACCGGGGTCGGCTTCGATTATCTGCTGGCGACTGCCAAACGCGAATCGAGCCTTGATCCGCAGGCCCGCGCCGCCACCTCGAGCGCCAGTGGGCTGTTCCAGTTCATCGAGTCGACCTGGCTGGAGACCCTGAAACAGGCCGGGCCGCGCCATGGCTATGGCGACCTCGCCGAACATATCGAGCCGGCGGGCAATGGCCGATTCCGGGTCGCCGATGCGCAGCTGCGCGAGGAGATCCTGTCGCTGCGCCACGACCCCAAGGCCGCCGCGCTGATGGCCGGCGAACTCGCCCGCAGCAATGCCGACCGCCTGGAGGCCGCCATCGGCCGGCGCCCCGATGCGGGCGAGCTCTATGTCGCCCATTTCCTCGGCGCGCGCGGAGCCGCCGAGTTGATCCGCCTCGTCGAGACCGCCCCCCAGACCCCGGCCGACCAGCATTTCTCCGCCGCCGCCCAGGTCAACCGCCCGATCTTCTATACCGGTGACGGGCACGCGCGCTCGGCGCGTGAGGTCTACGCCAACCTGATAGCCCGGCATCAGGCGGCGGGGGCGGAGGGGCAGGAGATGCTGGCGTCCGGCTCGGCCGAACGGGCCGATCACGCGGGCCGGATCTTTCACGGGCTGTTCAGCGCGCCGCAATCGGGCGGGCTGGGGCCGATGGCCCGTGGCGTCGGC